>PBLS01000038.1 GCA_002721825.1 Magnetovibrio sp. | reverse complement strand
TTTCGGCATAGTGTCATCGGGGCATATCCGCGACGGTTGAGAAATAAAAGAGCTTGTTCTCCCGCACCTAATGTTTCTCGTATTCGGTTTTCCAGCATTGATGACAACCATCGTCCGTGAGGCGCTGGAAATTTAATCATATCGATAATCTCAACATCTGGAAGGGCTGCGCCACCATGCCGCGCTGGTAGATGTAAAAGATCGTAACGCCCCCGTTTCACGTTGACTATTGTTTCAAGTGATGGTGTAGCAGAGGCGAGAGCAATGGAGAAATTACCTAGTTTTGCTCGGACAACTGCCATGTCGCGTGCATTATAGATGACCCCATCTTCCTGTTTAAATGCAGTTTCATGTTCTTCATCGACAACTATTAAACCAAGATTTTGAAATGGCAAAAATAACGCTGATCGAGCTCCAACAACTACTTGTATTTTGCCTTCAGCAACAGCTCGCCAAACAATGCGGCGCCGGTTCTGTGACAAATCCGAGTGCCACTCTGCGGGGCGACTGCCAAACCTACCGCGAAAACGTTCAGTCCATTGAGCACTGAGCGCAATCTCTGGCAATAAAACTAAAACTTGTTTTCCCTGGAGAACAGCCGAGGAAATAGCCTCAAAGTATACCTCAGTCTTGCCGGCCCCTGGAACTCCATCAAGTACGGTAACGGAAAATTTGCTAGACTCTATCGCTTGAATTAATTTTTTGGCCGCTTCAGCTTGAGTTTCTGTTAGTTTGGGTCCGGGATGATTGGGGTCTAATAAATAATTTTTTTCAACGTTTATTATAGAAATTGTTTTAAGTGCGCCGATTTTAGCAAGGCCTTTGACCACACTGGGGCTTACGCGGGCCTTTTGTGCAAGGGATGCTGCAAGTTGAGGAGATGTCATTCCAGCGATATTTAACACGCGTTCCCGCTCAGGTGTCATACGTATCTTAGAACTTCTATTAGCGAGGGTGTACCCAGTTGAGGATTTGGGTGGATCAAGCGCATTGGTGGCGCTCATAGCCATTTTAAGCACGCCGCCAACCGGGTGCATAACATAATGTGCAACCCACTCAATAAATGCCATAGCAACGGCAGTCAGAGGAGGACAATCGTGGTGCCTAAGAATTTCTTTTATGCGGTTTGGACTGATATCATTTACCGCAGGTCCCCACACTATGCCAGATTGCGTGCGTGAGCTAAGCGGAACTAAAACAAAGTCTCCTATTCTAACACGCATACCGCGAGGAACACGATAATCATATGAAGCACGGAGTGGTAGAGGAAGCATAACGGATACGAGATCTCCACCGAGAAATTCTGGATGTGTTCTAGTAGCTTCAGCCTCGTTGCTTGCGGTCATGGGTATAGCTTTTGTAAATATGGATTTCTCAAAGTTACTCAGTATTTTTTTTATTTGTCTATTTCCACGATCATTTAACCAGTATAATAGGATGATTCGCGGTTATGGCGAGTGTTTGAGTCATTTTACTATAATTAAGGGCGGTAGCATGAGAAAATCCAGTGATTCGGCGTCTGTATCGACTGAAAAATTTAGAAGTGAAATTAGTGAAGAGGATGTGATTGCTTTTCTCCGTGCACATCCTGATTTTCTCGCTCACCACCCCGACGTAGTTGCAGAAATGGTCGCTCCTGGGAGATGGTCTGGTGATGGCGTTATTGATATGCAAAAGTTTTTAATTGATCGAAGAAGTGGGGAAATGGATCAACTACGTGATGCTGCGCAAGATGTGATCGAAACTAGCCGGTCTAATATGTCGGTACAAACCCGAACCCATGCTGCCGTGTTGAGTTTGATTGCAACTGAATGTTGGGAAGATCTTCTTCGCGTTGTAACTCAAGACTGGCCCTTACTTTTAGATGTTGACGTAGTGACACTTAGCTTTGAAAAGGATTTATCTAAATTTGCGAATATGAAGCAACTTGAAACTCGCGTGTTGCCGCTAAATTTTATTGATACGATGATTGGCGGCGAACAAGAAATGGATCTTGCAAGTAATTTTGATGATGATGGCACTATTTTTTCCGCAGCGGCTGGATTAGTGCGTTCGGCAGCTTTAGCTCGTATCCGTATTGGTGGGAACTGGCCTATAGGCTTGCTTGCTTTAGGTACGCGAGATGATGGTTTCTATCCAGGTCAAGGAACGGAATTGATAAGTTTTCTCTGTCGGGCCTTAGAATCTACCTTAGCCCGTGTATTAAAAAAGGGTTTGGTTTGAATTTCTCAATTCTTGAGCCGGGCCTTGCCAATGCGATTGATGAGTGGAGAGGTTGGCTTCGATACGAGAAACGCGCGTCGGAGCATACTGTCAGTGGATATTCCAACGATTTGAGCGGCTTTTTGGAATTCACGGTTAGTCATATAGGTTATGCGCCGGGCTTTCGTGATTTAGAAGCTATGCAAGCGGCGGATTTTCGCGCGTTTCTTGCTGCACGGAAAAATCGTGGTTTATCACATAGCTCAACCGCAAGAACTCTTTCGACATTAAGAGGTTTCTTTCGCTTTTTAGAGCGAAGAGGTTTAGCTTCAAACTCCGCTATTTACGCCATGCGTACACCAAAGGTTAAAAAATTGGTTCCTCGTCCTCTTTCGAAAGATGATGCTGTACTCATCCTCGATTTTATAGAGAATAGGGCGAAAGAACTTTGGGTTGGGAAGCGTGACAAAGCCTTATTAGCTCTATTATATGGTTGTGGCCTTCGTATTTCAGAAGCATTAGCTCTTAGCCCAAGCGAGATTGACAATGACGGTAGAGCCACCGGGACTATTCGAGTTATGGGGAAGGGTAATAAAGAGCGGATTGTGCCCGTATTGCCCATAGTTATAAGTATTGTTCAGCAATATATTGAAGCCTGTCCGTTTGATCTTGAACAAGAAGGTGTATTGTTTGTGGGTTTGTGGGGTAAGCGCCTTAACCCTGCTGTGGCGCAAAAGCAAGTGCGGTGCGCTAGACAGGAATTAGGCCTCCCGCATACGGTTACGCCACACGCGATGCGCCACAGCTTTGCAACACATTTGTTGGGAGGCGGGGGAGATCTCAGGACTATACAGGAGTTACTTGGCCATGCATCGCTTTCGACTACTCAGCGTTATGCGGATGTTGATCTGACTCGGTTGCAGTCTGTGTATGAGCTCGCTCATCCCCGAGCTCGTAAAAAATAAAGAATTACGGGCCCAGTCGCTGCTACTATAGCACTAATATTGAAGGCCCAGGACCATGATTCTGCTGTAGTGCTACCGATAGAAGTCGAGCTAGCAATATCAAGCGCCAGGCCAAAAACTAAGGGCCCTAAAAATGATCCGAAAAAGCCTATGCATGAATGTACTGCGAGCGTAGCTCCTTTATACCCAATTGGCGCTTCCGCTACAGTGCCGGCAGTAATAGAAGAGGAGTCGCCAGTCAGTAGAATACCATAAACGATAGTCATAAATGTTAGGGCCCAAAGCGGCGCTTCCGCCATTAAGCCGAGACCTACTGCGACGGCGGATGATGTCCACATTATGAGGGTAATAGCCTTATGCCGTCCAATAAGTTGCGCTAATTCATTTCCTAGAACACTTGCGGGCAGACCGACTAGGGTCGAAATAGCAGTGATGGCGGAGGCGGTGATTAATAAATCCTCTCCGGGGTGCAATGTAACGGCAAACCCAAGATACGCAACGATCCAAGAACGAAAGGCAAATAGTTCAAAGTTGTGCACCGTATAAGCAAGTATGTAGCCGACGGCAGGTTTACAACGAAAAACGGGCCTAAAGTCCAAGAGATGTGTTTGTGGTTTTTTGTGTGCGGAAAATTGCTCAGGAGGTAGAGCAAAAAATAAAAAAACTAGCGCGATAATAGGGCCAGCACCCAGGATAATAAAAGTAATATTCCATCCCCAGAAATTGGAGATTTCCCCCGTAAGAAGATAAGACAAAGCCACACCCACACCAAAGCTTGAGGTATAAAAAGCAACAATCCGGCTGTGATCGGCATTAGGATCGATCCGGTCAAGTAGATCAGTCAGAAGTTTAAGACCTGGCATATACGTTCCTGCAAGCCCAATCCCACCGAGCGTTCGCAGTACTAATGCCGTCCATATTCCGTCAGCGAAGTATGCAAAACTGATGGCTGATATGCCTGATAGTAGTAAAGAGCAAAAATAGATGGGTTTAACAGGTCTTCTGTCGGTTAAGCTGACTAAGAATGGCACGGCGGCAAGATATCCAAGGTAATAGGTGCCACTGATCCAGCCTGCTTCTGTTTTTGTTAGGGACCATTCTAAAATGAAGGTTGGAAGGAGAGCAGGAACCGTTGCTAGAGTGAGCATGCTCAGAATTTCGGCCAAGCAAATTATAGTTAGTATAGTGCGTTTTGATATTTCACAGGTCATGTGAAGAAAACCTTGAGCAAAACTCCGGTTTATCTAGTATCGGATAAAGCCAGCCTTGTGTAAAAACTTTGGTCTCTATTATTTGCTTAGTTTATAATGCAAAAAGGAGGGCGTAGGACTACAAATTTTTAAATCTTCATCAATATTTTTGGTAGCTGTATCCCAAAAAGGATACGCTGGAAATTAAATTTCTATCTTATTGGAAACTTATTTAACACAGATGGAGAAAACATATTTAAATTAGTAGTGGTGTTACTTTAATTTATGAAAATTTATGTGATGTCGGTCGGTTAAAAATTTATTTCCTCGAATTCAAAATGAAAGTCCGGTAGAGAAATGGCAATGTTTGAGCATGACGGACCGTATACAGTCAATCCGGTATCTGGTGCATTAGGAGCAGAGATCAGTGGTATAGACTTGGGTGCGGAGCTCGATGATTACTTGGTAGCAGAACTACGTCGAGCGTTGCTGGAATATGGTGTTATTTTTTTTCGTGATCAGCACCTTGATACTGATGCCCACAAGCTTCTAGCCAAAAAATTTGGCGAGATTTTTGTACATCCCTTCTTCGTATATGGTGATGATCCAGAAGTGGTGACTATAGTACGTGAGCCCGGCGACACTCGTATTGTGGGTGAGGACTGGCATATCGATACGGCAATGATGCCAGAACCTCCTATGGGGGCTATAATGGTTGCAATTGAGGTTTCAGACTACGGTGGAGACACACTTTTTGCCAATCAATATTTAGCTTACGAAGCGCTCTCCGAAGGAATGAAATTTTTGTTACAAGATCTAAAAGCTATTAACTCAGACCGTCTAGTTGCTGGACCAGGGGCTGCCACCCGAAGTGCCAACCGAACGACAAAAGCGCGCACTGATGTCGGATGGGAGGAAACTATAAGTATTCATCCCGTGGTTCGTACTCATCCTGAGACAGGACGTAAAAGTTTGTTTGTTAACCATTCCTATACGGTTGGCTTTGCGGGCATGAGTGAGGAAGAGAGTAAGCCTCTTTTGGGCTGGTTAATGGACTGGGGGCATCGTCCAGAATTCACCTGTCGCTTTCGTTGGGGGAAAGGTTCGGTGGCATTTTGGGATAATCGTTGTACTAAACATATCGCTGTGGATGACGTGCACAACCACCGGCGCGTGATGCGTCGTATTCAAATAGCAGGCGACCGGCCATACTAAAACTTTGTTCATTTGAACGAATCTTTTGCAGGGAAATATCTAGCCGTAGAAAAATTTATTTAAGTGCTTTTTACTATTCATGTTATCGCTGGTTCCTATAGCGTAAGGTAAAAGCTGTCTAAAGTAGAGCAGTGGCGGAAAAAAATTAGATATGGATTGACCGGCCAGAGGTAGCGAGAGCGGCTTCTTTAATAGCTTCTGGGAGACCTGGGTGGCCGTGACAGATGCGGGCAATATCTTCAGCAGAACCTCCAAACTCCATAACATTTACAACTTCCTGAATAAGATCGCCTGCAGATGGCCCTATTATGTGACAACCAAGCACTCTATCAGTCAATTTGTCGGAAAGAATTTTAACGAAGCCAGCGGTATCTGCATTACAGCGAGCGCGGCTGTTCGCAGCAAATGGAAATTTTCCAGCATTATACTCAACGCCAGCATCTATCAGCATCTCCTCTGTTTTACCACATGATGCTACTTCTGGATGTGTATAAACAATTCCGGGGATGGAATCATAGTCTATGTGGCCGGTTTGGCCGGCTAGAATTTCCACGCAGACAACACCTTCATCTTCGGCTTTGTGCGCTAACATCGCACCGCCGACGACATCTCCGATGGCATAAATACCTTCCACGTTAGTTTGGAAATCTTCGTCTACAGTTATGAACCCTCTTTTGTCTAAATCGACACCAATTTTTTCAAGCCCTAGCCCCTTAGTATTTGGGCTGCGACCAATAGCGACTAGAACTACGTCAGTCTGGATGTGAGATTTTTCTCCCCCTGTCCTTGGCTCCACAGTTAAATTCACGCTTTCTTTTGCAACTTTAGCGGCCGTGACCTTGGTTCCCATCTTAAATTTCATACCCTGTTTCGTTAAAATACGCCGCATGTTTTTTGAAATTTCGGTGTCCATCCCTGGTAGAACTAGGTCGAGGTATTCGACCACTGTGACATCTGCACCTAAGCGGCGCCATACCGAACCAAGTTCTAGGCCTATTACTCCAGCACCTATAACCGTCAGCGATTTAGGTACTTTGGACAATGAAAGCGCGCCCGTGGAAGAAACAATCTGTTTCTCATTTATTTTTACTCCTTCAAGTGGCGTTATATCCGAGCCCGTAGCAATTAAAATAGAAGCAGCCCTCAGACTTTTATTCTTGGTATATTTTTCACTTGAACGAATTGAAATTTGACCTGGCTTTATGATTGTTGCCTTTCCAAAGTGGCAGTCGATCTTGTTTTTTTTCATCAAAAACTCTATCCCCTTTGTTAAATCGGCGACAGTTTCTTCCTTGCGTTCGAGCATTTTGTTCAGATCGAGTTTCAAGCCAGATATATTAATTCCATGGAGGACAAATTCCTTTTCTGCCATCTCGTAATGGTGTGACGAATTAAGTAGTGCTTTTGAAGGAATACATCCGATGTTGAGACATGTGCCACCTAGCGTTTCACGTTTTTCTATGATGGCAGTTTTTAACCCTAGTTGCGCAGCACGTATGGCACTCACATAACCGCCAGGTCCCGCGCCAATAACGATCAGATCGTAATCATTACTCATAGTTGTAGCCTTTCAGTTTAGGCGGCTCGATTACACATCTAACATGATCCGCTGCGGGTCTTCCAAGCATTCTTTCATCCGAACCAGGAACGACACAGCTTCTCTCCCATCGATTATTCTATGGTCGTAGCTAAGTGCGAGGTACATCATCGGACGGATAATAACCTCGTCATTAATAACGATTGGTCGCTTCTGAATTTTATGCATGCCGAGGATTGCGGACTGTGGCATATTCAAAATCGGCATGGAATTTAATGATCCAAATACACCTCCGTTGGAGATGGTAAAGGTCCCTCCCATCATTTCGTCTATACTTAGCTTGCCATCACGGGCTCGATGGCCAAAATCTGAAATCAATCCTTCAATTTCAGCGAAGCGTTTTTGGTCAGCATCCTTTATAACGGGTACGACTAAGCCGTTTGGTGTGCCAACGGCAACCCCTATATTATAGTAATTTTTGTAGATAAACTCATCCCCATAGATCTCTGCATTAACGGCAGGCCATTCCTTTAATGCAATGCATGCTGCTCGTACAAAAAAAGCCATGAAACCGAGCCGTACACCGTGTTTCTTTTCAAAAGCATCTCTGTAAGTTGCTCGTAATTCCATTGCGGCCCCCATATCTACTTCATTCCAAGTAGTTAGAGCGGCCGCTGTATTTTGCGCTTCTTTAAGCCTCCTTGCTATGACTTTGCGAAGCTTAGTCATTCGAGTGCGCTCTTCACGAGAATCTTTTGGGCGCTTAGATAGATTATCTTTTTCATGGAATGCTTCGTCAGCTGACGCAATTGTTTCTTTGCGATTATGTTTCGCCGCTCCCGCTGCTATAGCAGATAGTGCGTCCCCTTTAGAGATACGGCCATCTTTGCCGGTGCCAATTATCAAGCGGGGATCGAGGTCATTATCATCAACCAGTTTGCGGACGGCTGGAGATAAAGGTGGAGGGCTTATAGCTGAATTTCTCTGTGCCACCGGTTTTTTCTCTTCAGGTGGAGGCAGAGAGGATGGCATGTCGATCTTTGTTACTACGGGAGTTGATTTAGCCGATATAGACGAGGTCTCCGCATCAATAGAGCCCAGTGTGGCGCCAACGGCGACGTCAGATCCTTCCTCGACTATTATTGACGAAAGGATGCCGGCACATGGGGCGTTTACTTCGATAGCAACTTTATCTGTCTCTAGCTCCACTATTGCTTCATCTAGGTTGATTGTTTCGCCTGGCTTTTTTAACCATTTTGAAACGGTAGCTTCAGTTATAGACTCACCTAAAGCTGGTACAACAATATCGATAGCCATGCCTTACCTTACCTTACCTTACCTCTATATTATCTTTGGGAGAGCTCACGACGGCCTACGGCCAGTAGAAGTACTAGGGATTTGCTTTGGACCAGATTTCTTTTTTAATTTTTGCGTAGATTTGCTTTTAGGTAGCTTGGTGATGGCCGCGCGACGTTTTGGTTTAGTTTTTGGTACGGTTAACGCTTCATTCAGTAATGCTGTTTGCTCCGCAATATGTTTTTTCATCAGCCCAGTTGCCGGCGAAGCAGCTTCGACGCGTCCAACGTAATCGACTTGGGAGTGATAGTGGTTAATCTCCCTTAAAACCGCATCTATGCGATCGCGAATAAAGGTCCATGCCCCCATGTTTTTAGGTTCTTCCTGGCACCATATTATCTCGGCATTACGAAAACGGCTTAGGTCTTCGACTAGCGCTCTATCTGGAAATGGATAAAATTGCTCGATGCGCATCAGATAGACATCATATATTTCTCTTGTTTCGCGTTCTTCGTATAGATCGAAATAAACTTTCCCCGAGCACAATATTACCCGACAAATTTTGTTGTCTTGTTTAAGCTTGCGGTTAGGGTCATCGGTTGTATCTTGGTCGTCCCAAAGTATGCGATGAAAGCGAGAGTTTTCGTCAAAAGCACGGATCGAAGAAACACAATGCTTGTGACGTAGAAGGTACTTTGGTGTCATAAGAATAAGAGGTTTTCGAAAGTCTCGATGTAACTGCCTGCGGAGTACGTGGAAATAATTCGCCGGAGATGAACAATAGCAAACCTGTATGTTGTCATCTGCACAAAGTTGCAGGTATCGTTCCAAACGTGCGGATGAATGTTCTGGACCCTGACCCTCGTATCCATGGGGTAGCAACATTACTAAACCAGACATGCGCAGCCACTTTAGTTCACCTGAAACAATAAATTGATCGATGATCACTTGTGCGCCGTTTGCAAAATCGCCAAATTGAGCTTCCCATAGGACTAGCATGTTTGGTTCGGCCAAGCTGTATCCGTACTCAAAGCCAAGCACACCCGCTTCAGATAGAGGGCTATCGATTACTTCGTACGGCGCTTGACCAAAGCGTAAGTTATTTAAGGGCACATAGATATCTTCATTTTCTTGGTCTCTTAGCACCGAGTGTCGCTGTGAAAAGGTGCCGCGCCCGGAATCTTGACCTGAGAGGCGCACTGCATGTCCTTCAAGTAGGAGTGAGCCGAATGCTAACGCTTCAGCGAAAGCCCAATCAATACCTTCGCCAGTTTCAAACATTTGCTTTTTTTGCTGTAGTTGACGGAGGATACGTTTGTGCGCTTTAAAATTATCGGGGACGTTTGTAAGACCTCCAGCAATTTCTTTTAAGCGTTCTTCTGAAACGCCGGTTTTGCCTCTTCTTGTATCACCATAAGCAACGGCTAGGCCGGACCATACCCCATCAAACCAGTCTGCTTTGTTAGCTTTGTAATTTTGAGATGCCTCAAATGCTTTGTCGAGTTGCTTTGAGAAAGTAGCTTTTTGCTGTTCAATTTCATCCGCATTTACAATATTTTCATTTGCTAATCTTTGCCCATAAATTTCCAGGGTGGTAGGGTGAGTAGCAATTTTTTTATACATCAAGGGCTGGGTAAACATTGGTTCATCACCCTCATTATGCCCATAGCGGCGGTAGCAAATTATGTCAATGACGACATCCTTCTTAAACCGTTGCCGATATTCTGTTGCAATGCGAGCGCAGTGAGTAACTGCTTCTACATCATCTCCATTTACGTGAAAAATTGGAGCGTCGTTCGCTTTTGCAACATCCGAACTATAGTGTGATGTCCGCGAGAATCGTGGGGCGGTCGTAAACCCAATCTGATTGTTAATCACTATATGAATAGTGCCGCCAGTTTTGTAGCCATTGAGATTGGAAAGGTCTAAGGCTTCCAAAACTAATCCTTGGCCAGAAAAGGCCGCGTCACCATGCAGTAATAGCGCCATAACTTTTTCGCGCTCAGTATCATTACGGTGTTTTTGCTTTGCCCTTACTTTACCCAAACAAACAGTGTTTACGCATTCTAAGTGTGAAGGATTGGCCGTAAGAGATAGGTGCACAGACCTAGAATCAAAAACGCGGTCTGATGATGAACCAAGGTGATACTTTACGTCACCTGATCCACCAACGTCATCGGGGTTGGATGAACCGCCTTGAAATTCGTGAAATATGGCCTGGAAAGGTTTTCCCATGACATTTGCAAGTACATTCAGTCGACCTCTATGAGCCATACCTAGCACAATTTCTTCAACGCCAAGTTGGCTTCCACGCTTAAATATTTGCTCCATAGCTGGAACAAGGCTTTCTCCGCCGTCAAGGCCAAAGCGTTTGGTTCCCATGAATTTTTTCTCTAGGTATTTTTCGAAGCCCTCGGTTTCTATCAGTCGATTTAGGATTGCCCGCTTTCCTATCTGTGTAAATTCTGGTTGGTTATGGATGCGCTCAATTCGCTCTTGAATCCAGGATTTTTCGTCTGGATCTTGAATATGTAAAAATTCAACGCCAATTGAGCTACAATAGGTATTTTTGAGGATTGAAATGATTTCGCGAAGGGTAGCCGATTCTAGGCCGAGAACAAAATTGATAAAAATATTGCGGTCCAAGTCCTTAGCGTGAAATCCGTAGGTATCCGGATTGAGTTCCGGGTGGTCGTTGGGCGGCGAGAGATTCAAAGGGTCAAGATTAGCTAAAAGGTGGCCCCGCACGCGGTAGGCCCGGATTAACATAAGGGCGCGGAGGGAATCGAGGGTTGCTTCACGGACCGTCGTGGCGGAGATACTATTAGGGGAGGTGTTTGGACGTTCGATATGATGCGCGTGATCTCTGGTCATTTGCTCGGACAGGGTGGATAGTGTCCCGCGTCCGATGATACCGGCGTCGCTTGGAGCCCATGATGCGCCCCGGCGCTCAGCACTTAAATTTTCAGGTTCGTCTGCTAATTCGGCGAAAAAATCTCGCCACCTTGTATCAACGGAGTGCGGGTCATCAAGGTAGCGTTCATACAACTCGGCGACGTAAACCTGGTTTCCCGAAAATAAAAATGTGTTTGAATCAAGTTCAGCCATGATGTTTTCCCGAAGTTTTTAACGTGCTCTCCTTGGATTCTTTGATTGTTGTGGATTTATCCATCCAATGCTTCCATCATTGTACTGCCAAGTGCTGCGGGGCTGTTAGAGACATGAATTCCCGCGGACTTCATTGCTTCGATCTTATCTTCTGCCCCGCCCTTTCCACCAGAAATGATTGCCCCAGCGTGACCCATGCGGCGCCCTGGGGGGGCAGTAACACCGGCTATAAAGCCGACTACTGGCTTTTTTATTTTAGAGTCTTTTATCAATTGTGCACCATCTTCTTCAGCGGTGCCTCCAATTTCGCCAATCATAACGATTGATTCAGTTTCTTTGTCCGCGAGGAAAAGTTCCAGACAACTTACAAAGTCAGTGCCGTTTATAGGATCCCCGCCAATGCCAATGCAGGTTGATTGCCCGAGGCCTACAGCTGTTGTCTGTCCGACGGCTTCGTAAGTAAGTGTTCCCGACCTTGAAACTATACCAACGCTACCGCGACGGTGAATATGGCCGGGCATAATACCGATTTTACATTCCTCAGGGGTGATTACGCCTGGGCAGTTAGGTCCGACTAGGCGTGTTGAACTATTCTTTAACGCATGCTTCACAGTAACCATGTCAATGACAGGGATACCTTCTGTAATGCACACCACCAAGGGAATTTCTGAGTCGATGGCCTCTAAAATTGCTTCCGCTGCAAAAGCTGGAGGAACGTAGATCACAGACGCATCAGCACCGGTATTTTTAACCGCATCTGCAACCGTATCGAAAACAGGCAACCCAAGGTGTTCGCAGCCTCCTTTTCCGGGAGTAATTCCGCCGACCATGAGAGTTCCGTAAGCAATAGCTTGTTGCGAGTGAAAGGTGCCTTGTGTTCCAGTAAACCCTTGGCAGATGACCTTTGTACTTTTATTGATTAGAACGGACATTAGGAAATTTCTTGTACAGCGGTTACAATTTTTTGGGCGGCGTCACCTAAATTCTCGGCTGAGCGAATAGGGAGCCCGGAATCGGCTAAAATTTTCTTTCCATCTTCGACATTAGTGCCCTCGAGTCGGACAACCAGGGGTACATTAATATCGGTCTGATGGGCAGCCTCTACTATTCCCTCGGCGATTATATCGCATCGCATAATTCCACCAAAAATATTGACTAAAATTCCTTTTACCTTTGGGTCGGAGAGAATAATCTTAAATGCTGCTGTGACCTTCTCGACCGAAGCCCCCCCTCCCACATCGAGGAAATTTGCGGGCTGTCCGCCAAAAAATTTTATGATATCCATTGTTGCCATTGCCAGACCTGCACCATTTACCATGCAACCGATCGAGCCATCGAGTGAAATATAGTTAAGGTCGAATTTAGAGGCTTCAATTTCCTTTTCATCTTCTTCATCCATATCCCGCATCTCTGCCAATTCGGGATGGCGGTAAAGCGCATTATCGTCAAAATTAACCTTAGCATCGAGCGCAATAAGGTCACCTGTCTTAGTAACTACGAGTGGATTTATTTCGACCAAAGAGCAATCCATTTCAACAAAGGCGTTGTACAGAGCTTTCATCAATCTTATGGCAGATTTTATTTGATCATCTTTAAGGCCTAGGCCAAAGGCTAGTTTTCGGGCCTGGAAATCCTTAAACCCGGTAGCAGGTTCGATGGCAATCTTTAAAATTTTTTCTGGGGTTACTGCGGCTACTTCTTCGATCTCCATGCCACCTTCGGTGGAGGCCATCATAGTTAGGCAAGAGGTTTCGCGGTCGAGTAACATACCAAGGTATAATTCGCGAGCGATATCACAGCCTTCTTCTATATATAAGCGTTTGACTTCTTTTCCTACCTTACCCGTTTGTTTGGTCACTAAAATATGATTTAGCATACTCTCTGCATTTTCTTTAACTTCTGCAATTGACTTGACAACGCGGATGCCGCCCTTTCCCTCGGGATTATTTATAAATCGACCGGCACCCCGGCCTCCCGCATGTATTTGGGACTTAACTACATAAGTCGCACTGTTTAAACCTTCAGCCACAACAACCGCTTCGTTGACAGTGAATGCGACTTTACCTTGGGGCACGCTGACCCCGTATCTTGAAAGCAATTCTTTCCCCTGATACTCGTGTATATTCATACTAAATTTTCTCTTCTACGATAATAACGGCTACGTTGCTATTTGATTTTATCCCTTTGAAACACGGGTTGTTTTTACTGAAAACTTTTTATTTGTTGTTTTCTTAGTTTCTCGTTGCAGTCTCTTGGTTAAGGTAATCAGATTTTTGACGGCCTTAACAGACTTTCGAAACATTGCACGCTCTGTCTGGTCAAGTTTAATCTCAACAATTCGTTCAACGCCATTTGCTCCAATAACTACTGGTACCCCGACATAAATACCTTTTATGCCGTATTCGCCCTTTAAATAGGCGGCGCAGGGAAGAACGCGTTTTTTATCCTTTAGATAGCTCTCTGCCATCGTTATGGCTGAAGATGCAGGCGCGTAAAAGGCCGAACCAGTTTTTAACAAACCGACTATCTCGCCACCGCCCATGCGTGTGCGATGAACTATTTCATCTATACGCTTTTTTGATGTCCATTTCATTTTTACAAGGTCGGGTAATGGAATGCCAGCGACAGTGGAATAACGAATTGAGGGGACCATAGAATCGCCGTGCCCCCCAAGAACAAAAGCGGTAACATCTTCGACGGAGACGTCAAACTCTTCCGCGAGGAAATAACGAAATCGTGCAGAATCCAGTACTCCAGCCATGCCGACAACTTTATTGTGTGAAAGCCCGGATGCGTCACGGAGTACTTGAACCATAGCGTCCAAAGGATTGGTGATGCAGATTACGAAGGCTTTAGGAGCATATTTTTTAATTCCATTACCAACTTGCTCCATCACTGACGTATTTATGCCAATCAAATCATCGCGGCTCATGCCTGGTTTCCTAGCAATACCTGCGGTAACGATAATTACGTCAGCGCCTCGTATCGAGGTATAGCTTTTGGTTCCTTTAAGCTTTGCATTAAATCCTTCGACAGGGGACGCTTCTGCAATGTCCAAGGCTTTACCCTGGGGAATACCGCCCACCACATCAAAGAGGATAATATCCCCTAATTCCTTGAGCCCAGCAAGAAGGGCCAATGTGCCGCCAATATTTCCCGCACCAATCAATGCGATCTTATTACGTGCCATCAAAAATTTCCCCATTTTTAAGTCGTGATAGCTTTAATATAGCTATCGCTCAGTTAAAACTGCGAAGAATTAACCTGTCGTAAAGAGTTTATCTTATAAGGGCAAGAAGTTCACAAGAAAATACGTCTTTTAATCTTACTGTCTTGTGAAAATGTGGACCAATACGATTAACTGCGGTGAGTTAAAGCCATGTAGTCTGGTGATTGCATTTCTATTAAACGAGAAGATGTCCGTTCAAATTCAAAGGCTCCATCACCTTCTGTATATAGCTCATTTGGACCCACTTCGGCCGAGCATATCAAATTTACTTTAGCATCGTAAAGGGCATCAATAAGGGTGACAAATCGCTTCGCTTGGTCTCGCATGGCTGGCCCCATGCGAGGAATTTCGGCCAAAATCAATGTGTGGAAAAATCCTGCGATGGTTAGATAATCGCTTGGTCCTAGAGGCAGTCCGCATAGATCTGTAAAGTTTGTAAATGCTATACCTTCAGCTGTTTTAGCTATCCGAACGTCTCGACCATTTACCTTTAAAATACGTGGGCGTATCAACATGCCAGTGGCTAATTTGTCGAAAGCTCGTCCCAGTTCTGCCGATGCTTCTCTGCCTGAAGAAACCAAGTAAACATTGATGGAACGAAGCTTTTCAAGGCGGTAATCTGTATCGTTATCAAATTCAAATATTTCCATTTTATCCATAAAAAGTTTTATGAATGGTGTAAAACGGGCACGCTGCAACCCATCCTTATAGAGGTCTGTCGGGTGACGGTTTGAAGTTGCTACAATCACAACACCACGGGAAAATAGAGCTTCGAACAATCGTCCTAGGATCATTGCATCTGCAATGTCCGTAATATGGAACTCGTCAAAGCATAGTAACCATGCACGGTCGACAATAATTTTTGAGAGTGCCGTAATTGGATCGCGGTTTTCTGATACTTTGCCAATTTTCTGTGCATCTCTGAAGATGTGTAGGCGCTTATGCACTTCTTGCATGAACGCATGGAAGTGGACATGTTTTTTGTACTCGGTTTTAACCGGACAACGATCAAAAAAGAGGTCCATAAGCATTGTTTTTCCGCAACCAACACCGCCCCAGAAGTATAGACCATTTGGTGGTTTTGGCTTGGGACCAGACAGCGACAAACGCACTTTCCAACCAGTTTCCCCCATTTGTAAGCTATATTCAGCGAGGGTGTTTGAAAGCGCATTTAAACGTTTAATGGCACTCAACTGGATTGGGTCTGGCTTAATTTCACCTTCATTGACGAGGTGATTATAAGCTTCCAGTGGGTTAAGATTTTGAGACAAAAGTTGCTCTAATTGGTTGCCTGTAAACACGGCGGCTCAATGCCGAGCGAAAGTTCCATCTCGTGCCGTGCTTTATAGCTATAACTAGATAATTTGGCTATCGGTATATCCACATCCGACCAAGTAATCACTTGACCTTCCTGTATAGGTTTTTTTAAGGCTAATTCATTTGCTAGGCCTATTGGGATTGCACCTTTGTCCAAAGAGGTGTTAGCAGGCATTAATTGGCCCCAAACTGTAAACCCGCCTTCCCCGTCAAGAATTTCACTTACGTCTAAATTCCGCTTCGCTACTGTGACTACATCACTTAAAAAGCTCTTTGGTGTCCCCGTGGATTGGCCCATTAAAGCGGCCCATGCTATACTAACTCCCAGCTCTAGACCAATTAGGTGGTAAGGGCGCCAAAGTGCTGTGTAACGGCCACTGACATCTGTGACTAAGCCATAATCAGCAAAGCAGCGCCGAACGTAATCGCTAGGGGCTTCGAAGGTGACGTAAACCCCCCACCTCAGATCGTGTGCGATATCAACACCGTTGCGTGTACGACTTGAGATAACTTCGACTTGGCCCTTACGGTCTAATAGGCCTCCGTTCACTTGTGGAATTAAGGTTGTTGCAATTTCTTCAACGTTACAGGCTGGAAATGTTAACCCTTGCGGAGACGGTAGAAGTCCAGTGGCATTTGCCACAGCAGCCATTTCGATTCCAGATTTAGTTCCGTCTATGAATGAGGTGAACATTCTAGGGTTCATGCCATTTTTTTCTGCTCGTTCTGGGGTAATATCTCCGTGGTAGTGGTCCCAAACGGTTTCTGGGGTGATGGCGTGAAAATCGGGCATGTAGAGTGTACCCTTACCAGCAGCGACAACCTCAAAACCGCATGTTCGGGCCCAATCAACTTGTTCGCATATCAGAGCAGGTTGATCACCATATGCCAGGGTATAAACAACATTAGCATCACGCGCTTTTTTCGCCAACAAAGGCCCGCAAAGTGCGTCGGCTTCGACGTTTACCATGACAATATGGTTTTTCTGTTCAATAGCCGCTAGCGCATGGCGTACCCCGACATCAGGGTTACCTGTTGCTTCGACAATGACGTCCATTTGATCCGCGGAAAGTAGGACTTGTGAATCATCAGTAATGTGCGTGGAACCATCATGTTTTGCTTTTTCGAGCGATCTTGCAGCGTACTTTTCTGGTGGCCAACCTATTTCCGCTAGATGTTCTTTGATCCGGTCAGGGTTGAGGTCGGCAATAGCCACAACATGTATACCTGGTGTTTTCAAGGCCTGAGAAAGAAACATTGTACCAAACTTTCCAGCACCGATGAGGCCAACGCGGATAGGGTTGTTATTTTCCTTTCTCGCTTGTAGTAAGCCGAAGAGATTCATAATCTAATATCCTTGAGTCGCCGTAGGATCTACGGTGTACGTGGAACTGTGGAAAGGGAGAGCTGATTTTTCCATTTTATGTGTCCGATTTTTTTGAACAAAATCTTATTACCCATTGAGAATTCGAACTTGCACTTGCGATGGTAATAATTTGAGAGCTAGCAATACAGTATTTACACAGGGTTAATTTAATATTTAACGGCCTTGCAAACGATTTTCTATTTCGAGCGCAACACTATCTGCATTCGAATTTCTAGTAGTGCGAAGGCCATTGGCGGCACCCTGGGCATCCGCCGCCTTACGGTTTTGGCTCATTTTGAATTTGCCTTCAAGTCGTTCAATCAACATTTCGAAAACTACAATACGCCTCAATTGTGCAGTTAGATTACTCTCAGATAATTTTCCTATTTCCCAGTTGCCTGTCAGATCAGTTTCATTATGACGAGTAAGCTTGGAAAGAACACTTATAATTTCCTCAACGTCTTCTAGTACGCGTGGTCGGCCGTAGGCATGTACCGTAGCATAGTTCCAAGTAGGAGGTAGCCCTCCACTAAGGTACCAGTTTGGAGAGACATAACTATGTGGTCCTTGAAATACGGCCATAGCTTGTTTCCTGCCATCAAAGTCCCGCCAGTGAGAGTTTGCACGCGCAAGATGTCCTAGTAATCGGTCATCATGGACATTATCACTAACATACATTGGGATATGTGTACCAATTGGCTCTCCTTTCCGAGCAGTGACTAAAAGAGCAAAACTAAACTGGCGCATTAAACCTTTAAGTATACTAGGGTCGGTCTCTTCAAAATGCTTGGGAATATACATCAAATGAGTTTCCCTTTAAATTGTCGGCGAATAATATAAAAAGCGAGAATTTCAAAGACGCTACCCTAAACAAATTTTCGGGTTGAGTTCAACGCCCCTCGAATTTGGGCGGTCGTTTTCCCATAAAAGCAGCAATACCTTCAGCGCCATCTTTACTAGTATTGATGGCATTGACCTGTACACGGGCGATGCCAGCTATTTCCGTTGGACCCTTTGGAATTACCTCAGCTACGAAACGCTTAAGCATCCTCGACGGCAAAGGGGCGTGTGCGGCAATACGTAATGCGTAATCCATGGCAGCGTCCATTAATTTTCCACTGGAGACTATCTTATTTATGTACCCAACCTCGTAGGCGCGTAGGGCGTTAATAGGTTCGCCGGTGAGGAGAAGGTCCATAGCAATCTTGTGAGGTATACGGCAGGCCAACGTCGAGATTAGTCCACCTGAGAAACCGACTTTTACCTCCGGATATCCAAACATTGCGTCGTCTGCTGCAACGATTATATCGCACATTGTTGTTAAGACCATGGCACCACCAACGCACCAGCCATTTACTGCGGCGATTATAGGTTTGTCAACAGGTATCCCAATACTGGGTATAGCTCTGAAAAGATCGTGCGGTATTGCCTTAAGGTCTGCCCCTGCGGAGAATGATTTTCCGTTACTTTTTATTACTGCAACGCGATCAGTACTGGAATTCATGAATAGAGTCCATGCTGCTTCAAGACCATCTACCATATCGTCGTTTATTCTATTCATCTGTTGAGGACGGTTTAGGGAGATAACGGCAACTTGATCATTTGAATAATAGGTAACTGTATCACCCAACATTTCAACCTCGACTCACAAGCGCTTTTTTTATGGATCCGATAGCTTTACCTGGGTTTAAATTCTTGGGGCAAGTGTTTGTGCAGTTCATGATTGTGTGGCAACGATAAAGACGATAGGCGTCGTTTAAATCATCGAGGCGTTTCCCTGTATTTTCATCGCGGCTATCTGCAATCCAACGGTAGGCTTGTAATAAGATAGCTGGCCCGAGATATCTATCACCATTCCACCAGTAGCTCGGGCAACTAGTCTGGCAACAGAAACACAAAATGCATTCCCATAGACCATCAAGTTTTTCTCGCTCCTCTAAACTTTGTAGCCTTTCGCGATTTGGTGCGGGCGTGTCAGACTGAAGCCAAGGTTCAATGGATTGATATTGGGCATAAGGTACGTTTAGGTCGGCAACAAGATCTTTAATCACGGGCATATGGGGTAGTGGATAGATTATTACTTTACCTCGGATATCGCCAATTGGCTTGGTGCAAGCTAAGGTGTTTGTGCCGTCTATATTAAAGGCGCAAGACCCGCAGACACCTTCACGGCATGAACGTCGAAAGGTAAGAGTGGGATCAATTTCGTTTTTTATTTTTATTAAGGCGTCCAAGACCATAGGCCCGCACGTATTTAGATCAATTTCGAAGGTATCAAGGCGCGGATTTTCACCTGAATCTGGATCGTAGCGGTAGATCTCGAAAGCCCTGGGATTGCCAGCCCCTTCGTTTGCCGGAAAGGTTTTACCAGGTAATAATCTTGAATTGGAAGGGAGGGTGAATTCAACCATCGCACTATTTACTAGTAGATCCGTTCCTTAGGTTCAATGTAATCCACTTCGTTGGTTAACGTATGCGTATGCACCGGGCGATAGCCTATTTTGACTTCACCATTCTCATTAATCCAACCTAAAGTGTGCTTCATCCAATCTTTATCATTTCTATCTGGAAAGTCCTCATGGGCGTGCGCGCCCCGGCTCTCTTTGCGAGCTTCTGCGGAGTACATTGTAATCTTAGCGTTAATCATTAAATTCTCTAATTCTAGGCTTTCCACTAAATCGGAATTCCAAATCATAGAACGGTCGGATAATTGTATGTCAGCTAAGCCCCTCCAGACTTCATCAATATTTTTTATACCTTCTGTAAGTACTTCGGAGGTTCTAAACACCGCTGCGTTATTTTGCATAGCGCGTTGCATACTAAGTCTTAACTCACTTGTCTTCGTACTACCGTTTGCGTTACGTAATCGATCCAGGCGGTCTAATGCGACGTCCGTGCAGCCTTTGCGATAGGGGCGCAATGGTTCACCCGGTTTGACTAGCTTTTTTGCTTGGATGCCGGCAGCACGGCCAAATACAACAAGGTCAAGTAGAGAGTTGGTTCCGAGCCTATTTGCCCCATGGACCGAAGCCGCAGAACATTCGCCAACCGCCATTAAACCGGATGCTACTTCGTCTGGGTTCCCAGGATTCGGCTTTAGCACTTCTGTCATATAGTTGGTAGGAATCCCTCCCATGTTGTAATGGACCGTTGGTATCACGGGGATTGGTTCTTTAGTGCAATCAATGCCAGCAAAAATCTTCGCAGATTCGGTAATGCCTGGTAGACGATTGTTAAGTACTTCGGCACCAAGATGTTCAAGGTGTAGGAAAATGTGATCGCTCTCCGGACCGACCCCGCGTTTATCTCGAATTTCCATTGTCATTGAGCGGCTCACTATATCTCGACTAGCAAGATCCCTGGCGGTGGGCGCGTAGCGCTCCATAAAGCGTTCGCCTTCTGAGTTGGTAAGATACCCCCCTTCGCCACGGGCACCTTCTGTTATAAGACAGCCTGATCCATAAATGCCCGTGGGATGGAATTGCACGAATTCAAGGTCCTGCAAAGGCAACCCGGCCCGAGCAATCATAGCATTGCCATCACCTGTACAAGTATGTGCTGACGTGCAGGAAAAATAAGAGCGACCATAGCCTCCCGTGGCCAAGACAATTAAATGGGCCCGGAATACATGGATAGTACCATCATCTAAATTCCAGGCAACAACACCTTCGCAAATTCCATCTGTGCTTATAATAAGATCTAATGCGAAATATTCGATATAAAATTCTGCGTTGTATTTGAGAGCTTGCTGATAAAGAGTGTGTAACATTGCATGCCCTGTCCGATCCGCTGCTGCACAAGCTCGCTGCACCGGAGCCTCTCCAAAATTCCGCATATGACCCCCAAATGGACGTTGGTATATCTTGCCGTCTTCGGTGCGAGAGAAAGGCATTCCATAATGCTCGAGTTCAATAATTGAGGGCACAGCCTCCCGGCACATGTATTCGATAGCATCCTGGTCGCCGAGCCAGTCGGCACCCTTTACAGTGTCGTACATATGCCATTCCCAATGGTCTTCGGACATGTTGCCGAGTGCTGCAGAAATTCCTCCCTGTGCTGCCACGGTGTGACTTCGGGTAGGAAAAACTTTGGTAATACACGCAGTCTTCAGGCCAGACTCAGCCATACCAAGAGTTGCACGAAGCCCAGCGCCACCAGCTCCAATAACGATGACTTCGTATTTGTGGTCAATAATTTGATAGGTCTTACCCATCAGGTGGAGCCCTCAAACGTCAGGCGTATAATGGCAAAAATACATGACGTCCCGCATACGACGGCTATCGCCTTGATCACAAAAAGCGAGGAAAATTTAGCCGTTTCACTATGAACGTAATCTTCAATAACAACTTTTAGTCCCAATTGTGCGTGATGGAACATTGAAATAGTAAGCAAGGATAACAGAACCGGGTTACCGTAGGCTCCCACCCACGCCTTAACTGCGGTGAGATCGGCGCCAATTAAACCAATAATGGAAAACACGAACCACAATGCCAGTGGTAAAAGGGCTATTCCGCTTATGCGTTGCCATCGCCAGTGATGTACGCCTTCATTAGTAGAACCGAGGCCACGTGCTCGACCTAGATTAGAGCGCATTTCCATCATGTGCCCTTGGCAGCCGAATAGGCAATAATCAAAGTGATTATTGTCATGCAAACTGCGAATGAAAAGACCAGCCAACCTGAAAGCCGAAGTTTATCGAGTTCGTAGCCTCGGCCTGCATCCCACGCCAAGTGTCGTAGCCCGTTTGCTAGGTGGTAAAATAAAGAAAAAGTGAAGCCCCACAGAACAATTTGTCCGAACCATGAACTGAATAAGGTTTGAGCGAATAAAAAATTTTCGCCTCCGTAAGAGGCAGAAACTATCCAATAGGTAAAAAAGATGGCA
>PBLS01000037.1 GCA_002721825.1 Magnetovibrio sp. | reverse complement strand
AGCGCCGCCGGATCTCTAAATACTTTAGGTTCAAATGAAAGCGACAGCGCCGCCGGATCTCTAAATACTTTAGGTTCAAATGAAAGCGATAGCGCCGCCGGATCTCTGAACAACTCGGGCCCGGAGGCCAAAAACGCTGATGACGGTGGTGGCTCTTTAAATGCAATGTCTGGTCTACCAAGTGGCAACTCACAAGGGTTAGTCATTCCTTCCGTCACAGCTGCTTCTTTTCGAAAAGCTCGAAAGCTACAGAAAGCAGCACCATTAGTAGCAGCGCCCAGTAAAGCTATGCTTGAGACCGTAAAGGGTTTGTCCAACCCACTGCCAATGATAGATAAAAAGGGCCGTAAGCCCTGGGAGATTTATGCTCGTCCCCTTACAGGTAACGAAAAAGGGCGCCGAATTGCTATAATGGTGTTCGATCTTGGTCTCAGCCGAGCCGCTACAATGGCCGCAATTCGAAAACTTCCTCCTGAGGTAAGCCTTGTTTTCGAACCTTATGCGAACAATCTTAAAGACTGGCTTTTACGCTCTCGGATGGCTGGACACGAAGTTTTCGTCTCCTTACCGATGGAAAGCAACCAATTCCCTATAAAAGATCCGGGGCCACTAGCGTTAACCACATCTGTGCAAGCATCCGAAAACCTGCGCCGTTTACATACCGTGCTTAGTAGCTTTGGTGGGTATGTTGGCGTGGTCTCAACTATGGGATCAAAATTCTCAACGGCTGATGCCCAATTAAAGCCCATCCTTTTAGAAATTAAAAATCGTGGCCTAATGTATGTGGACGCCGCGTCTATATCTACGTCCTCCGCGCCAACGATCGCAGCAGAGATTGGACTGCCCGTGGTAAAGAGTAAAATAATTCTTGATAATCCGCCTTCATCTGAAAATATTCAAAAGCGTCTGACACAACTTGAGAGAGCCGCTTCAAAGAACGCCGCAGCCATCGCCGTAGTCCGGCCGTTTCCAGTCAGCATTGTTGAACTCCAGTCCTGGATTAAAACGTTGAATGAAAAAAACCTTGCGCTTGTTCCTGTTTCCGCACTTGTAAAAAAAAATGATTGAAACTTCAATCATACGTAAGCAGAGAGCCTATACTGATGGTTGAAGCTCAAGGCTACCGAAAGGGTGTAGGAGCCGTTATTTTCAATAGATCTGGGCTTGTCTGGCTTGGTCGTCGTATATCTAATGGCCACAATAAATACACCCATACCTGGCAAATGCCTCAAGGAGGCATAGACGAGAGTGAGACACCAGAAACTGCCGTTCTACGTGAAGTAAAGGAAGAAACCGGAACAGATAAAGTCAAAATTATCGATAAGACACCAGACTGGATAGACTACGACTTGCCAGAGCATTTGAGGAGTGTCACCTGGCACGGTGAATTCCGTGGACAGAGGCAACTCTGGTTTGCGCTCAAATTCACAGGTAGAGATACGGATTTTGATCTTAAGGCACACAAAAACCCAGAATTTTCCGCCTGGCGGTGGGCTGAGCTATTGAGCTTACCTGAACTCGTTGTACCATTCAAAAGGAAGCTATATCTAAAAATTATAACGGAGTTTCATCATTGGCCAAAAAGAATGAGAACTTAAATTTGCTTAAGAAATCAAATTATGCCTACTTCTAAAGTACAGATATGTCTAGAGCTTGCCACCTACCTCGACATCCCGCATGTTCTTATTTATGTCTGACAATTTAAACAAAAATGCGCTTATAACAGGAGCAGGGCGCAGGATTGGCCGTGCAATTGTCCTCGATCTTGCACAAGCTGGATGGTCTGTAGTAGTCCACTACCATCGCTCTAAAGACGAGGCAGATTCGCTCATATCTGAAGTGCTCGAGTTAGGCGGCGCTGGTGCAGCTCTTAATGCCGACTTAGGAAAAGATTCTGAAGTAGCTAATCTGCTACCCATGGCAGAGAAGGCCATTGGTAAAATCACATGCCTAATTAACAACGCTTCAACCTTCGAACAAGATACTGTGAAATCAGCTACACGAAAAACTTGGGATTTACATATGGGCATCAACTTGCGAGCACCATTTCTTTTATCACAAGCATTTGTTGAAGCTTTGCCCAATGGTACTAATGGAAATATTATTAATATAATTGACCAGCGCGTATGGAACCTTACACCTGATTTTACAACCTATACTTTATCTAAAGCAGGTCTCTGGGGACTTACCCAAATACTGGCGCGCGCACTTGCCCCAAATGTACGTGTCAATGGAATAGGCCCTGGACCCACACTGCAAAGTGTGCATCAAAGTGCTGAAACTTTTTCTGAAGAATGGAATGCAATGCCGTTAGCACGCCAAGTTAAACCGGAAGACATATGCAGGGCCGTCCGTTTTATTTTGGATTCTCCCGCTGTTACGGGTCAAATGATCGCAATTGACGCTGGTCAACATATGGGGATTCGCTAAGCAATACACATTCATGTCATGATAAAGCCCAAATATACCCATTCTGTAAAAACGTTAATACCTAGCATGAGTTAAACATATGGAAAATATCCAAAAACTAACTAGTAAAATTACCCCTCTGCGTGTTGCCGATGCTCGTAATTCGATTCGTCACGTTTTTATTCGAGATTTTGTTTTAAAATGCTCAATTGGTATACATGCCCATGAAAAAAATGGCCCACAACGCGTGCGAATCAATCTAGACCTTGCAGTAAACGAAGATAGTCGACCTATTAACGACGATATAGATAACGTTATTTGTTACGAAAAACTAGCTGCGGGTATCAGGGATATCGTCGCGCGCGGACATATAAATTTAGTGGAAACCCTTGCAGACGAAATTGCTGAAATGTCTCTGGGTAATGAACGCGTAAAATCTGTAAGAGTTCGAATAGAAAAGCTCGATATTTTAAAAAACGCGAGTAGTGTGGGCATTGAAATTGAAAGAGATAACCAAGTATAAAATCATCGTTATCTTGACTTTTATTGTTAATAAACAGGTTCGTAATAAAACTTTTCAAATTTAGTTTTACACAATCTATTGCCTGCCTGTTAAATGCATTAAATTTATTTTTAAAACTGTATACGTCTATGCCTAGAGTAGATTAAACAAATATTATCTTTTTTTTTCAATGCATTAGATAAATGCCTAACTTTTCATCATATAGCGTAAGCCTTTGATAATAAATCTCCTTGTCCCAACAAAGAGAATTTTCAACAGACTTATCCACAGCTTTGGTGGATAGTTGGTAGTATACTGGCAATTATGACGTGGCAGATAACAAAATAATAAGTGTCCGAACCAAATTCCCAGTACCGAAAGTGAGACAGTGGGATTATAGGTGAATTAAATGCGATCAGATAATAGTTTAGAAAATTCTCCTTCCTTATCCGCAGGTATCGTAATTGTCAGCGCGTATCTGAAAACCCTTCCAAATAAGCCGGGTGTCTATCGAATGATAGATAGTAAAAGCAATGTATTATACGTTGGAAAGGCAAAAAATTTAAAGAAACGAGTAAGCGTTTATGTAAATCCAGAACGCCTCCCCGTCCGGATCCAACGGATGGTATCCCAAACCGCTTCCATGGAATTCGTAACCACCCATACAGAAGTAGAAGCACTGCTTCTTGAGGCCAACCTAATAAAGCGCTACACGCCAAGATATAATATCCTGCTACGAGACGATAAATCATTTCCTCATATTCTAATTACGCGAGATCATAGCTATCCCCGAGTGCTTAAACATCGAGGCGCGCAGAACCGAAAGGGTGATTATTTCGGACCTTTTGCAAGCGTATGGGCGGTGAACGAAACGCTCTCCGTTCTGCAACGTGCTTTCCTTTTAAGATCATGCACCGACACAGTGTTTGCTAATCGCACACGACCGTGTCTCCTATATCAAATAAGCCGCTGCGCCGGGCCATGTGTAAAAAAAATCAACGAAGAAGATTATTCTTCGTTAGTCAACGAAGCCCAAGAATTCCTCTCCGGAAACAGCCAGAAGATCCAGAAACGTCTCGCTAATTTGATGCAAGCGGCAAGTGATGAGCAAGAATTTGAGCTAGCTGCGCAGTACCGCGATCGAATAAGAGCCCTTACGCGTATTCAAGCGCACCAAGATATAAATTTCTTTGACTCTATAAATGCTGATATTATAGCTGCAGCGCAAGATGGCGAGGTTACATGCATACAAGTATTTTTCTTTCGCTCTGGCACTAACTTCGGCAATCGTGCCTATTTTCCATCGCAAGCCCGTAACGAGGACATAGCAACAGTAATTGAGGCTTTCCTAGGCCAGTTCTATGCCCGGGTATTACCTCCCAAAAGCATCTTTCTAAGTCATGAAATAACAAATCTCCAATTAATAGAACAAGCTTTATCTGTTCGCGCCGAAAAAAACATAAAAATTCTAGTTCCAAAACGCGGTACAAAACGCAAGTTAGTAAACCATGCCAGTTCCAATGCCCACCAAGCTCTTGAGCGACGCCTCGCTGAGAGTGCCACGCAGCGCCGTATACTTGAAAGCTTGGCTAAACAACTCGACCTTGATTCAGCTCCAGACCGTATTGAAGTATATGACAATAGTCACGTTTCAGGAAGCAATGCAGTAGGCGTTATGATAGTTTCTGGACCAGATGGCTTCATAAAAGGTGCTTATCGTAAATTTAATTTAGGTTCAGCAAAGTTTGATAAAAACAAATCTGGAGAACGAAATAGAAAAAACATTCAGAGTGTGGGTGATGACTATGCAATGATGCGAGAAGTACTTACCCGTCGTTTCAAACGCGCGATAAAAGAAGATACATCACGCGAAGAATGGCCTGACCTGATATTGCTCGACGGCGGGAAAGGCCATCTTTCAATTGCTAAAGATGTTTTCGCCGAATTAGGGATTGAGAACGTAACGCTCGCAGCTATCGCTAAGGGTCTAAAACGAAATGACGGGAAAGAAACAGTCTTTCAGATAAACAGGAAACCTCTTATTTTACAACCACGCGATACAGTTTCATATTTCCTTCAACGTATAAGGGATGAAGCGCACAGGTTTGCTATTGGGTCACATCGTCAAAAACGCTCAAAATTAATAAAACGCTCAATTTTAGATGAAATTCCCGGGATAGGCAGTAGCCGAAAAAGAGCACTTCTTCGTCATTTTGGTGATGCACGGTCGGTAGCAGAGGCGGGAATAATTGACTTAGAAATTGTTAACGGCATTTCGAAATCCATGGCCAAAAAAATTTATGGCTGGTTCCATGACAACAGATAGACGAGATTTCGTCACTTACCCCACGGTTGTCTCAATGCTACCATACCGTACAATAAGCTCTAGAATATGATGTTACGTAGGAATTAATTAATGTTGATTAACCTTCCAAACGTGTTGACTTTTTCGCGGGTATTAGCGATCCCGGTAGTCATTTATTTTATTTTATTTTTTGAAGACCCTCACGGCAGTTGGCTGGCGTTCTCCGCATATACTTATGCCTGTATAACAGATTTCTTTGATGGCTATCTCGCTCGTGTGTGGCATCAACAGTCGGCGTTAGGCCGTTTCCTTGACCCGATAGCTGACAAGCTATTAGTAGCTTCGGTCCTACTAGTGTTAGTAGGTGTTGATAGAATTTCAGACACCACCGTTTTGCCAGCTGCAGTTATTCTTTGCCGGGAAATCCTTGTTTCGGGCTTGCGTGAATTTTTAGCAGAAGTACAGGTAGGTATGCCCGTTAGCGCCCTGGCCAAATGGAAAACTACTCTACAAATGTTAGCCCTTGGGTTTTTATTGGTAGGGCCAAACGGACCGGAATTTGGTTATATAAGTACCACAGAGGTTGGAATATATGGCCTTTGGGGCGCCGCTTTATTAACCTTGTTCACTGGGCTCGATTATCTATTTATAGGGTTACGTCAGATACGTGCAACCGATACAAAGAATGTCGCAAATCAGCCAGATAGTGCGGAAACTAAAGAAACTTTCGACTGAGTATGTATTATGATATCCTATAAACCTACAATTTTTGGAATAGTCGGTTGGAGTGGAAGCGGGAAAACCACATTAATTCTAGAATTGTTACCCGACCTGATAGGACGTGGTTTTAAAGTTTCAACCATGAAACACACTCACCATAGTTTTGATATTGACAAGCCTGGGAAAGATTCATTTCGACATCGCGAGGCGGGAGCACACGAAGTCCTTATTACAGGATCAAGCCGCTGGGCACTTTTGCATGAAAATCGCCATGAGACTGAACCAGATATAGAGGCTCTTCTATCTAAAATGGCGCCGGTGGACCTTGTACTAATCGAGGGTTTCAAAAGCCACTCGCATAAAAAAATAGAAGTCTTCCGCTCCTCTATTGGCAAATCATTATTAGCCACAAGTGATCCAAGCATAGTGGCCGTAGTTAGTGACATGCCTATTGAAGAACTTCCTATACCATCACTTGATCTTAACAATGTAACAGCGGTCGGCGACTTTATCATCGACTTCTGTGGTCTTAACAGAAGGCACCAGCATGGCCCAAATTAAGGATGACTGCTTCGCGTTTGGGGACAATCTAATGCAACTGGAAGATGCCCTTGCAATTCTCATTGAGCGAGTAAAACCCATAATGGAAACAGAGATGGTCCGCACTTCCAGCGCTATAAGTCGAATTCTAGCAGAAAATATATTGGCGCCCCGTGATGTACCCCCCTGCGATAACAGCGCCGTAGATGGTTATGCCGTCTTTTTTGATGACCTAAATTTAAAGGCAAAAACCCGCCTTCCTGTAAAAGCCCGGGTTGCTGCTGGTCACCCATTAGAAGGTGCGGCAAATCACGGTGAAGCCATTCGTATATTTACCGGTGCTCCAATGCCTGTTGGTATGGACACTGTGTACATGGAAGAAGATTGTGAAGTTGTAGGTCCTGAAGTGATCCTCCCACCTGGTCTCAAAAAAGGAGCTAATCGTCGCCTCAAAGGGGAAGACGTTAAAAAGAACGATTTGGTTATTGCAGCTGGCAAACGACTACGCCCACAAGAACTTGGCCTTGCTGCTACAATTGGCCGTGCAGAGCTCCGGGTATTTAAGCCCTTAAAAACAGCTATATTTTCAACTGGCGATGAAGTTTACGATCCCATCCAGGAAGCGCCAAAAGGCTGCATCTATGACGCTAATCGTTATACAATTATGGGCCTACTTCACGACTTAGGGTGTAGCGTAACTGACCTTGGTATTATTTCAGATAACGAAGATGCTATTGCTAAAACCCTTGCAAAAGCAACGACCGGACACGACTTAATATTAACATCGGGTGGCGTATCTGCAGGTGAGGAAGATCATGTAAAAGCTGCCGTAACTAGAGATGGCACTATCCATTTCTGGAGGCTTTCGATCAAGCCTGGCCGACCCATAGCACTCGGTCAAGTCGCACGCACCCCTTTTATTGGCTTGCCTGGAAACCCTGTAGCCGCCATGGTTACATTTATGATTATAGCAAGACCTCTCATACTAATGCTTGCTGGTGCGTCCGATATTTCGGCCACTCGGTTCCCAGTTAAGGCTGGGTTTCCGTATAAGAAAAAGCTTGGCCGGCGCGAGTGGGTACGGGCAAAGTTACGCCAGTGCGGAGATTCCCTTGTTGCTGAAAAATATAGCGCTGGTGGCTCAGGCATTTTAAGATCTATGGTGTTTGCCGATGGCTTAATTGAATTAAGTGAGGAACAAATTGATGTAAATGTTGGCGATGTAGTGAATTACCTACCATTCAACGAGGTATCGAGATGAAGTTAGTTTATTTTTCCTGGGTGCGCGAAAAAATAGGGACTACAGACGAAGAGCTCAATCCGCCAAACCACATCAATACAGTAAGCGATCTAATAAATTGGCTAGCTAGTAGAGGAGATGGTTATGCATCCGCCTTCGCCGATCTTTCAAGTATTCGCATCGCAATTAATCAAAAATACGTTAAGGAAGATGCTACCATCAGGGCCGATGATGAAATAGCTTTCTTCCCACCAGTCACTGGAGGGTAATGTGGCAGTAAGAATACAACTAGAAAACTTTCAAATCGGCGCGGAATTGAATGCTATAACAAATGGTCGACACAATATAGGCGGGCTATGTTCGTTCGTTGGATTAGTGCGCGAGATGGCAGGAAACGAAAATATCACTTCAATGACGCTAGAGCATTACCCTAGCATGACCGAAAAAGCTATTATGGAGATTGAAGCAGAGGCACAAAACCGCTGGCCCCTCGAAGCGACATTAATTATCCATAGGTATGGTAAGCTAAAGCCTGGAGATCAAATCGTGCTAGTAGCCGCTGCTTCTTCACATCGCGAAGCTGCCTTTAAAGCATGCAATTTCCTTATAGACTGGTTAAAAACCAAAGCACCATTTTGGAAGCTCGAAGAAAGTTTCAAAGGGAGTAGATGGGTTAATCCCCGCGGAACTGATGACGAGGCTGCAGCGCGATGGGACTAGCTTACAAATACATTTTAAAGCCTAGCAGAGTAACCTAGCTGAGCTGTCGGTTCGAGAGTTCTAAACCTAGAAGCTTCTTTCTGCGGTTGTCCGGAATAATGGGCATACAACATACCATATGCAATAAAATTGCCCAAAGGAAATCGCGAATTTTAAACTTAATTGTCTATCGGTGTTTATATTTAGGCTCAGTTAGCATCATCATAAAATTGATCAAATGCGTCTAGGGCTTGAATTGCGTACACAACCGATGGTCCACCCCCCATATATATAGCCATGCCTAATGTTTCTAAAATTTCATCCCGGCTAGCGCCATTTCTCTCCGCAGCTTTTGCATGTGTAGCAATACATCCGTCACACCTCACGGCGATACCAATAGCAGTAGCAATTAATTCTTTTGTTTTGGGGTCTAAAGAACCTTCGGCTTTAGCTGCCGCGGCCATTTCTGAAAAACCATTCATTAGATCCGGCATGAAATCTTTCAACCGTCCAATGGAAGCACTTAACTCGTCAGCCATTTCTTTATAATTTTTATTCATTTAATCCACTCCCTTCCTTGCTTATATAATATTTCTGTTGATTAAATGCAGAAATCCACGAGAAAATTATAAGGTGACACTTTTAGAACCTGCTTTTTTCGGTTTCCCTCGTGCATATGAAGAGCTGAAAATATATCCAATAATTGAAAAAATTAACCTTTTTATACTTCTCAACAAAAGCTGATCCTTCAAAAATTTATTAGACCACCGCTGTACAACCCAAACCCAATTATAGCCGCTGAACAAAGCAAAAGCAGAATTCCAATGCGGAACCAAAACACTGCCAACAATGCAGCAACAACTAGGCTTAAAGCAATTGGGTCAAGAGTAGAGAGATCTGGAACCGGGACACGAAGTCCAAAACCTTGAAAAAGCCCGACTGTTCGAAAAATAACGTGTAGCGCAAACCAAACTGCTAAATTTAAAATAACGCCAACAACTGCTGCAGTAATTGCACTTAACGCCGCTGAAAGATGCTGGCTCTCTCTTAGCCGTTCAACATAAGGAGCACCCATAAAAATCCATAAGAAACATGGAACGAAGGTTACCCAAGTTGTCAACAGACCACCAAGTACACCCGCCAACAATGGATTTAGACTACCAGCATCTCGGAATGCCCCGAGAAATCCAACGAATTGGGTTACCATGATCAGTGGTCCCGGCGTAGTCTCGGCGAGTCCAAGCCCATCAAGCATTTCGCCTGGCTCAAGCCACCCAAACGTTTCGACCGCCGCCTGGGCCACGTATGCCAATACCGCATAGGCTCCACCAAAGCCGACAACTGCCATTTTTGAAAAAAACACCGCTATATCAGAAAAAACAAAGCCAGTTCCAAAAACAAAAATTAGCACAAATAACGGTGCGAACCAAAGTCCTAGTAGAACCAAACTAATCCCTACTACATTTGCATTTCCAGGCGAGGTATGGGGCGGAACATCATCGCCTAAGATTGTATCGCGTGTATTTGAGAACGCGTTATCAAGGGTTTTCTCTTTACCTCCTGCAACAAAAAACTTTGCCCCAGAGTGACTTGTCAAAAACCCAACAACCCCTGCTGTCAGAATGATTGCAGGAAATGGGAGGTCAAATCCAAAAATTCCTATGAAGGATGCCCCTGCAAGTAATATCATCACACTATTTTGTAAAGCTTTAGCTCCAATCCTCACTACAGCCTGTAGCACAATTGCGAGCACAGCAGCCTTGAGTCCAAAGAACATCGCGGCGACAAATCCAACCTTACCGTAAAGGGCATAAACACAGGTTAGAGCCATTACCGCAAGCATTCCAGGAAGTACAAATAAAATTCCCGCAGCGAACCCGCCGCGCCACCGGTGCATAAGCCAGCCTAGATATACCGTTAACTGTTGCGCTTCCGGCCCGGGTAGAAGCATACAAAAATTTAGAGCATGCAAAAAGCGAGCTTCGCCCACCCATCGTTTTTCCTCTACAATAATACGATGCATTATTGCTATTTGCCCAGCTGGCCCACCAAAACTTAGCAACGCGACCCGTAACCAGACTACTAACGCCTCGCGATAGGTCGGCCAAAGCCTGCCATCCGCACCTACAACACTCGATACACTTCCAGATTTTTTTGTCATCATGACTCTCCCACCGCTACTGGCGAGTAATACCTGCTTTACCACTCCTTAACACAAATTTTTGAATTTTCCCTGTGGCTGTTTTGGGGAGCTCTTCAACAAAAGTCACCCATTGCGGCATTTTAAAGTGAGCCAAGTTGTCTCGCACATAATGCTGTAATTCAATTTCAGTGGCATTTACACCCTCTCGTAAGACGATAAAAGCATGAGGAGACTCGCCCCATTTTTCATGAGGCATCCCAACTACAGCAACCTCTTGCACTCCCGGATGATGCAGAAGGCAGCCTTCAACTTCGACCGATGAAATATTTTCACCACCACTTATAATGACATCCTTAAAGCGATCACGAATTTCAGCATATCCATCAGGGTGAACAACTGCCGCATCTCCTGAGTAAAACCAACCATCCCGAATTGCACCATTTGTTGCCTCAGGGTCATTGTAATAGCCTCTCATAACGACATTTCCGCGCACAATTATTTCTCCAAGCGTTTCCCCGTCTTTTGGCACTTCATTGCCTTCGTCATCAACAACCCTTAATTCGCCAGAAGAAACAAGTTCAACTCCCTGTCGTGCCTTAATCTGAGACCTATCGCTAAGGGATAAATTCTTATGCTCTGGTCTAAGTTCACAAAAGGTAATCAATGGCGCAGTCTCTGTTAATCCATAAACGTGCGTTAACTCCCATCCAAGCTCTCGTTCAATCATCTCAATAGTTGCTGCCGCAGGTGGTGCCCCAGCCGTAAAGAGCCGCACACCACGAGGTACGTTTATACGCATATCCTCAGGTGCGTTAGCGATGCTAATAAGAACCGTTGGTGCTGCACAGAACATTGTAATTTGTTCGTCCTTGATAAGATCGAAAATCCGTTCAGGTTCTACTTTTCTTAGACATACGTTTGTCATTCCCCGTGCCGTATTAATCCAGGTAAAAGTCCAGCCATTTGCGTGAAACATTGGCAGTGTCCAAAGGTACCGGTCTCCGGGTTCCAGATAATGGTGCACTAACGTGCCTATAGCGTTCATATATGCATTGCGGTGCGTAATCATTACACCTTTGGGTCGGGCAGTCGTTCCACTGGTGTAATTGATGGTAATTAGATCTGATTCTTTTATCTCACTCGGGTCAAAGCACGGTGAATGCGATGCTAGAGCCTTCTCGTAATCAATCCAATTTTTTATGGTTCCTTCAAGCGCCACGAAGTGCTTAACGTCAGCTAGCTTATCACGGATATTATCAATAGATTCGATATAGTCCGGATGGACACAAACCACTTTTGCACCAGAATGATTTATAATGTATTCAAAATCTTGTGATAAAAGTCGATAATTAATTGGCACCAATACCGCGCCGATTTGTGGCACCGCATAGTAGCCTTCCAAGTGCGAATGCGTGTTTGGCGCAATATACGCCACGCGATCGCCCGGAATGACACCAAGGTCTTGGAGCGCGGTTGACCACCGATCACACCTATCGAAAAATTGTGCATAGGTGAATCGAAGGTCTCCATCAACCACTGCTTCACTCTCTGCATATAAACGTCGGGCCCGGAGCGCAAATTCCATCGGGGTCAATGCTATTTCCATTGCAGATTACCTCCCTGAAAGACTTTAAAATTAAACACTTTTACAACGCAAATCCTGAAACGCTAATTATTTTTTCTGACTAAATAACGGAAAATATTATAGTTTATCAAACGCCATTCATTAGTTTCCTCGCACTCTATATCCTCAACATGAACTCGCCACTTAGGAACCTATCCTTTTTTCCTGGAAACAAACAAAATGTTTTTTCAACTTACATTTAGCGCGTCCAAAAAAACACATTTTTATACGTATCGAATTACATCTTCCGAATTGGGGATACGCAAACTGTAATTCAAGGTCGGATGTTGAGGGCAAAGCAGATGTGAATGCAGTTCGCACTGTCAGCCCCTTTTGACCCACAACGGACATTAAATTAAGTCAGCGTTATCATTCTAGGGGGCCGATGTTTCAAATCCTATTCGTTCTTCAAAATGTTGAAGTCCTTCTCGGTGACCCAAGCATAAGTGCCAAACATAACCTTCTTCAACGCGCTTTTTAGGGAAAAATTTCAACAACTGAGCCAAAAACTTCAGTAGGGCGATAAGGGAAGTTTTTAATTTCTTCTTTGCTCGTGACACCGGAAAGAACTAAGTAGGTCGTCATGCCATTTTCCAATCCGGCAATAACATCCGTATCCATCCGATCCCCAATAATCACCGCATCTTGCGCCCGAGTCCCAAGAGTTCTTAGTGCATAGCGCATCATCAAGGGGTTAGGCTTGCCAATAAAATAGGGCCTTTTACCACTGGCCTTCTCGATCATAGCCGCTACAGCCCCGCAGCCGGGTTCGATGCTAAATTTGCCTGGAGAATATTCGTCAGGGTTTGTGGCAATGAAAATTGCTCCGTCTTGGATCAATTCCACACCTTTACAGATTGCTCTGAAATCGTATGTCTCCAACTCTCCGAGAACCACGTAGTCCGGATTTTCCTTGGTCAGAGTGTAACCGGTTTCCTGCAAGGGGGTAAATAATCCACTTTCGCCTATAACAAATGCCGATCCGTTACTGTTTTGGTTTATTAAGAACTGGGCTGTTGCCATGGCGGAGGTAAAAATATCCTTAGCTGGAATATTCAAGTTCATTCCAGACAAACGGGTGGAATGAGACTCCGAAGAATATTTTGAATTGTTGGTAAATAGCAGGAATGGTTTACCACTGTCATGAAGACGATCAATAAACTCTGCGGCTCCCTCGATTGGCGTCTCCCCTTTAACCAGTACGCCATCCATATCGATGAGAAATGCGTTTGCGTGATGTGAATCGGACATAGATGAAGCTCCAGAAAAATGATTGATTTGAATTATGCTAAATACAAAACGTGGTTGAAGAAACTCGTCTCTCACCACAAAAATAGTTCTTGTAAATGAATTAGGGGGGCATGCAACTACCACCTTCTATAATTCGTCCGCCAAGCGTTTGTGATAGTTTCCAAATTACGTTTTAAATGTCCGTTTTTACCTTTCATAAATGCTCACAAATATGGAATAGTACCATTGCTGATATCGCCGTACCTGAATGGAGAAAAACATGCAAACAAGGCAATTGGGGAATAGTGGCACCGAAGTCTCAGCCATAGGATTGGGAGCAATGTCACTGACCGATTTTTACGGCTGCACCGATACACAAAGCTCGCATGCCGTCTTGAAAAAGGCACTAGATCTAGGAATCGACCACTTGGATACTTCAAATGCCTATGGAAATGGCTTATCGGAAAAACGTATAGGCTCATTTTTAGACAAACAAGGTTCTTACAGGAACTCCCTATTTAAAATTGCCACTAAGGCAGGTATCACACGAGATAGGGATGGACACCGCGCTTTTGATAATAGCCCTAAACATCTAAAAGCCGAATTAGAAAAATCTCTAAAACGCCTTGGAGTAGACCATATAGAGTTGTTTTATATCCACCGTCGGGATCCTAATTTTTCCATCGAAGAGGTCACCGAAACACTTGCTAAATTGGTAAAGTCCGGAAAAATTTCACAGTTTGGCTTTTCAGAGATTGCTCCTACCTCACTCGCTCTGGCAGCGGCAATCCACCCCGTGGGAGCTGTACAATCAGAATACTCGCTTTCAACTCGTTCTCCCGAAATGGGGCTGGTTCAAGAAACTGAAAAATGTCGAACCTCATTAATTGCCTTTAGCCCAGTCGGGCGCAGTCTATTAACAGACAAACCGCACACATTCGAAAAATGCCAAACAGTCGATTTCCTCAAAGATAACCCAAGGTTCCAAAAACTTAATTTATCTAGAAATATTCGAGCCACAACGGAATTTCGTGAATTAGCGCGTAAAATGGGGACAAGCGCTGCATCACTCGCAATAGCCTGGCTCCTACATCAGGGGAAACATATTTTACCCATCCCGGGGACGCGCTCAATTTCTCATCTTGAAGAGCTGGCCCAAGGGGTATCTATAAAGCTCTCAAATGATGAACTAGATTTAATTGAAAATTTATTGCCAGTTGGTTGGGCACATGGAGACCGATACTCAAAGGTGCAGTGGATAGGTCCTGAAAAATATTGCTGAAACATTTATTTTTTTGCAAACCGTTGCGGCGCAAGTAATGGTAAAACTCATAATCCCTATGACGGCATTAATTTAGCCACAGGTTGTTTTCACAGACATGAGTCCTCCGTCATGCACGTGGTAAATTAGTAAAAAACGGAAAGATCTCATAATGAAAAAAGTTCCCCACCGTGGCTTTGAAAAAAATGAGTTTGAAGCTCGTATGCAGAGAATACAGGACAGAATGTTTTCTGCAAAAATGGATGCTATTTTACTGACTACCGAACCAGAAATTCGGTATTTTACGGGATTTTTTTCGCAATTTTGGGAGAGCCCCACACGACCGTGGTTTGTGTTACTTCCGCTTTCGGGCAAACCAATTGCCGTGATCCCAGAGATCGGTGCCACAGGGATGGCCGCTACATGGGTCGACCACATTCACACGTGGCCTGCACCTCAGCCAAAAGATGACGGACTATCCTTGTTGGGAAGTGTTATTAATAGCTTGCGGTGCCGTTATGGTCGACTCGGTGTCCCTATGGGGCACGAAAGCTTCCTCCGGATGCCCTTAGGTGATTACGCCCGCTTAACCGATATGCTTCCATCCTTTGAAATTATAGATGCGTCTGAAGATATTCACTGGGTACGTTACATTAAATCGTCGGCCGAAATTGAAAAAATCTCCTATATTTGCCAAATCGCTTCAGATTCTTTTGAGGCCTTACCGACGTTTACAAAAGCTGGAGATAGCGAAAGAGAAATATGCAAGCGGATGCGTATTGATTTGCTGAAGCGCGGCGCAGACTCTATTCCCTATTTGATCTCAGGGTCGGGGCAAGGTGGGTACGATAGTATAATAATGGGTCCAACTGATCGTACTCAATCTCCGGGCGATGTGTTAATCATTGATACAGGGGCAACATTTGACGGATATTTTTGTGATTTTGATAGAAACTTTGCGTTCGAACATGCCAACGACTCGGTTCGCCGCGCCTACACCACAGTTTATGCCGCTACCGATGCAGGCCTTGCCGCCGCAAAACCCGGAGCAACAACAAGCGAAATTTGGTTGGCAATGTGGCGCATCATGGAGAATGGTGGCGCACAAGGCAACAACATTGGACGCTTAGGCCATGGTCTCGGTATGCAGCTAACAGAATGGCCCTCAAACACTGAAAAAGATGGCACGCCATTAGAAACCGGGGTCATCTTAACGCTGGAGCCCGGTATGGAGTTTGCGCCAGGAAAACAGATGGTACATGAGGAAAACATCTTGATAACAGAAGATGGCGCAGAGCTGCTTAGTCGCCGAGCACCTGCCGAGCTTCCAATCATAGGTTAAACATAGAAGTAGGTAATTAAGGGATATTTAAAGCACCCTACCGCTTTTGGTTTAACGTTTTGAAGAGCAGTCCGTCAAGCCGATAAAATTAGCATTTATACCTCCAATTTTTTCAGATAATATGGTATCCTCAATTTGTGCTTTCTGAGATACCACTCTTTATAAACCTCAAGGAAATTCATTCGTTGATACTCTTATTTATTTCCCACGAAGACAGTGCAAAACGGTGGCGTAAAGCGCTTAGTGTTGCTCTTCCTGAATTAGAATTTCGCTTTTGGCCCGACGAAATAGGAGATCCCTCCGAAATTGATTACATTTTAGCCTGGAAACCACCTAAGGGGGAAATAAAACGTTATCCCAATCTTAAAGCAATTTTAAGCATAGGTGCTGGTATTGATCATCTCGCAGAGGACCCTGAACTTCCCAGTCATATTCCTGTTTCGCGCCTGGTAGACCGTTGTCTAACCCAGGGTATGACCGAATATATTTTGTATTGGGT
>PBLS01000036.1 GCA_002721825.1 Magnetovibrio sp. | reverse complement strand
TTGGAGATGTGTCCTCACGCAGTCGTCATTCGTCCAAATATGGAAAAATACAAGTTTGTCAGCCAACAAATTCGCGCAATATTTTATGACGCAACATTCGTAATTCAACCAGTTTCCCTGGATGAAGCATATCTCGATTTTTCGAATAAGGTGAGGACCAAGAACGAAACTGACTACGCGGGTACTCCTGCTGCGGGCTTGGCCGACATAGCTAGGCGGATTGAATCCCAGTTGGGCATTACCGTCTCTATTGGGCTTTCCTACAATAAGTTTCTCGCAAAACTTGCATCAGATTTAGAAAAACCACGTGGTTTTTCAATTATAGGCCGAGCGGAGGCCCAAGCTTTTCTTGCGCCATTATCGGTCAGTAAGATCAATGGCGTTGGTAAGGTAACAGCTCAGAAACTTTTTGGGATGGGGATCCGAACGATAGGTCAATTACAGAAAATGCGCGAGATAGAATTAGTTAGTAGTTTTGGTAAATTTGGTCGGCAGCTCGCTAGCTATGCGCACGGTCATGATAATCGTAAAGTAATTGAGAATAGGCCGGCTAAAAGTATTTCTGCAGAGACCACTTTCTCTTTTGATAAAAGGAGGTCGGTGGATTTGATAGAAGCCATTAAACCACTCTGCGAACGCGTTTCTAAGCGGCTGATACAAGGTAATTATGCAGGGAGTACCATAGTGTTGAAGATGAAAACAAGTGACTTCAAGGTGTTGATCCGGAACCGTCAGCTTCTAAATCCGACTCAAAAAAAAGAAATAATTTATGAAAATGCTGTGAACTTGATAGAGCGCGAAGCTAATGGACGTCATTTTCGGCTCATTGGAGTAGGTGTAAGCGATATTTGTTCAGCTAATGCGGCGGATCCACCAAATTTATTCGGTACTCTTGGCTAGTATTCAAATATCATACCTTTCTAGTCTGAAAAGGAAGGTTCCTCAGGCAGAGCGCTTCATCTTAGAAGAAGGTTTAACTAATTAGGCCAAGGTTACGTTATCTAGCCAGTTTTGTAACAACCAGCGGGCTATAGAATCGCGACGAGGTAGCCGAGGTTCTTCAGCTACGGCAGTATCCCACTCCTTAAATGTCATTATTTCTTTAGCGCTGAACCAGCGTGCATCAAGCAGTTCGTCGGGATCAACTTGAATATCAGTATTACTAGCAGTTGCGTGAAAACCTAGCATTAATGATGATGGGAATGGCCATGGTTGTGAGGCCATGTAATGAACGTTCTTCACTTCAACAACGACGTTTACTTCTTCCAAGACTTCTCGCGCGACGGCTTCTTCCAGGCTTTCACCCGGTTCGACGAAGCCCGCAAGAGTAGAGTAGAGTGGAAACTCCCAGCGCTCATTTCGGCCCAACAGGCAGCGAGGTTCACGGTGGCTATTGCCAGGGTCTTCAATGAGCATAATTACAGCAGGGTCAGTGCGGGGAAAGTTCGGGCGGGCGCATTGTTTATTGGTGCATAGGCGAACATGGCCACCTTCCTGACTTTTTGTTGGCGTCCCGCAGTAACCGCAATAACGCTGAGTGCGATGCCAGTGGGTAATTCCACGCGCATACGCGAGGAGGCTCGCTTCAGAACGCGGAATTAACCAGCCTAATTGCCTAAGATCGACTAAACTGCAATGCCTGTGAACGAGTGCTTTAGCTTTGTCTTCACTTAAATGGCTTATATCAGCCGCGAATACCGGGATGCTATTGCTGTCAAGACCAAGGAAAATCAGCTCTTCAGCCGCGTTTGCTAGTTTTATTGATTTTTTGCGTTCTAGTATTAGCGCACGGGGACCATGTTTACTTTCAGTTACAAGATTGCGATTACGCCAAACGACAACGATCCGTGACAACCCTTCATTTTTCAAAGAAGCAATCCATTCTTCATCTTTTCGTTTTATGCCAGCTCGGTCGAGCTTAACATCAGTATAAATTAGAGAAGACGGATTACGGTTACGCATGATGGCAATTTGACATAGCTTATAATATGGCGGCAACTAAGCGGTTATAAATAGGCAGGAACTTTGCCTTCAATTGGGGGCATTCCGAAATTATATAAAACCTGAATAACTTGTTTAACAGTATTGGAGTATTCCGTAGTTCACTGGTATAGTAAACTAGGAAGGTTGGCGCTGGGCAGTTTTCTCGCTAATCCGGTCAGGTCCGAGAGGAAGCAGCCGTAACGAGCTCTTATCTGGGTCGGCGTTCAACCTTCCGCTTTGCTTAGAAGTTTTCATTAAGAAAAGCTAAAAAATGAGCGATGATGGGCGTACTAATCAAACCGAATACCCCGTAGACTCGGAGTCTGCTCCTTATAAAGTTCTTGCTCGAAAATTCCGCCCGACCGGTTTTTCCGGCCTTATAGGTCAAGAAGTTCTGGTTCGTACATTTACGAATGCCTTTAAAACAGGTCGATTAGCACACGCTTTTATTCTGACAGGTGTTCGTGGAGTTGGGAAAACGACTACAGCCCGAATTATTGCACGGGCTCTAAATTGTATTGGTCTTGATGACCTGGACAAGCCAAAAATAGACCCATGTAATGAGTGTGAAAACTGTAAGGCAATATCCGAGGACCGCCATGTTGATGTGTTAGAAATAGATGCTGCTAGTCGAACAGGGGTTGATGACATTCGTGAACTTATAGATGGGGTATCGTATCGTCCAACTTCTGCTCGCTACAAGGTCTATATAATTGATGAAGTTCATATGCTCTCGAAGAACGCTTTCAATGCATTACTAAAAACATTGGAAGAGCCTCCAGAACACGTAAAATTTATTTTTGCTACAACAGAAATCCGTAAGGTCCCGGTTACAGTTTTAAGTCGTTGTCAGCGCTTTGATCTTAGGCGCGTTAGTACTCAAAACCTTGAAAAACATTTCTCTATCATTGCGGCTGCGGAGGGGCAGGATATAAGTGAGACAGCGGTGTATCTGATAGCTCGTGCTGCAGATGGTTCTGTGCGGGATGGACTGAGTCTTCTTGATCAGGCTATATCGCAGGCGGATGGGGCGATTTCAGAAGCTCAGGTGCGTGAGATGCTGGGCCTTTCTGACAGAGTTCAGATCTTTGATCTTCTAGAAGCGTTGTTGAGAGGAGATGATCTGGGTGGGTTAAAAATATTTGAGGATATGTATAATGATGGAGCCGACCCGTTAGCTGTTATTGAGGATTTACTGGAAGTAGTAAATTGGCTTACGCGGGTGAAATTAGTGCCAGCTATTCTAAATGATCCGACGGTACCGGAAATTGAGCAAGTGCGAGGAAAGGAAATTGGCGCTAGGCTCTCTATGCCAATTTTAAGTCGTGCGTGGCAAATGCTTCTCAAAGGCCTTGGGGAAGTGCGTAACGCTCCTTCGGCCCGCCAAGCAACTGATATGGTGTTAATTCGACTTGCGTATACGGCGACACTCCCAACACCGGAAGAAGCATTAAAATTGATAGAAGGAGATGAGCTCTCTAGTGTGGAAGCAACAAGAGTTGCCCAGGGCATTAAAAATTCATCTGCTAAAGGTGGAAATTCGCCCGCGGTTAATTCCGAAAGAGAAACGGTGACATCAACTTTAACTACGCCTGAGCCTAGAACCGATCATGCTCTTGAGGCATCGCATTCAGTGTCACGAAAAGCATCTGATGTTTTAGGCTCTGCACCTCAGTCTTTCGAGGAGGTTTTGAAGCTTGTTGATAAGAAGCGCGAAGGAATACTCCGTGCCAACCTATTGAACTATGTGCATTTGGTCTCATTTGAGCAGGGGCGTATCGAGTTTAGACCAGCTGAGGGAGCCCCGACTGGATTAGCAGCGGAATTAGGTAATTTTCTCAGCACTAATACAAGTGTTAAGTGGGCAGTTTCAAACTCGCAGCAACCCGGCCAACTGACTATCGCAGAGCAACGCATACAAGCTTCAGCAGCGCTAAAAGCGGAGGCAGTAGAACACCCACTTGTCAAGCAAGTGTTAGATACTTTTCCGGATGCAGAACTGAAGGAGGTTACTCCACTTGAAGACGAATAGGCCTGTGAAGGCAGCTTGATGCTGACGGTTGGTTACGGAGCGAAAATATGAATCAACAAGCTGTATCTAAATTTTCTGATTAAAGTAAAAATTGGCCGCCACAAGCAGTTTTCCAGGCAGCCATGAACTCAATTAAGTGCTGGCGATTGTTTCCTTCTGCTTCAATCATTGAGATGATGTCGGCGATCCCCCGATTATAGCCGTCTATGTCCATTTTTCCACGGTGTAGCATTAAACGAAGATAAACGAGATAGGTGTTTAATACGTCAGTTTCGCAATAATTACGAACACCTTGGATATCTAAGGCATCTATCATTTCTGATACCTTCGACCCATCAGAATTAAACTTGCCTGGAAAGCTAAATGCAGCGCATACCTCGGATAATTTGACACGACTAGAAGCGCCGAAGTCAGACAATTGTTCCATTAAGTCGGTATGCCAGTCTGCAGAATATCTACTAGAATAGCTATTCCACTTATCACCAGCTTGATGCAACCACGCCGATGATATCCCGTGTACCATTGCTCGATATTTGAGAACTGGTAAATCAAAGCCTCGACCATTAAAGCTCACTAGGCGCGGCCTGAGGCGTTCAAAATACTGGAAAAAACCTTTAATTAGTTGTGCTTCGCTAAACCCTGGTTTGCCGCCTGAGCGCAGATCTTTGAGGTAATAAACCTCATGACCATCAGAATAATCGATTTCGGCCTCTAGAAAACTTATTGCGACGACCTTATGAAATGGTTGACGCGGGAATGGGTTTTGACCACCTGTAATTTCTAAGTGATATCTTTCGAGTTCTAATCGTCGCGCTTCGGTATCTTGATCTGAAAATCCTGTTAAGTTCGGAACAACGTCCGTATCTGGTATAGTTTCAATGTCAAAGACGAAGAGATTTCGGTGTTGCATGGTCATCCTGATGCGACGATGTTATACAAGTTCAAAGATAAACAAAAGGAGGTGCTTATGACAAATCTCGGGCAAATGCTTAAACAGGCGCAGCAACTACAGAATAAAATGCAGGAAGTCCAGGAGCAATTGGCTGAGAAAAAAATTACAGGGTCCTCGGGTGGTGGAATGTGCCAAATAGTCCTTAACGGAAAGGGTGTAGCAGAGGGAGTCAAAATTGATCTATCTCTAGTTAATTCTGAGAATTTAGGCGTTTTAGAAGATCTCATCCTTGCTGCGATTAATGATGCACGTTTTAAAGTTGACGAGCATACGCGGGATGAAATGCAGAAACTAACGGGTGGGATTCCATTGCCCCCAGGAATTCAACTGCCATTCTAGTAGTAAAGCTAGCCGAAATTTAAGATGAATGTTTGTATTTTTAATATCTAGTTTGTTTATCGAGAAACTTCATTAAAGCATAGTGGTGAGAATCTTTTTATAAATGTCTTTAAATGAATCTTTTAAATATTTTGGTGAGTGTAAAATTTGCAACTTATTATTGACAAAATAGATTTTCAATTCGACATATTAAACATAGACCTTGCAAGGTCTTTCGAGCTTTCGGGCAGGTTCAAGGACCTCCTTGGTTTTTAGGTGTGTGTAGTAGAATGATCAGCCCTGAAATAGACAGACTTATTCAATTCTTATCCAAGCTGCCGGGGCTCGGGCCGCGCTCAGCCAGGCGCGCAGTCCTAGCTTTGATACGTAAGCGTGAAACGTTGTTATTACCTTTAGTTAAGATCTTAGGAGACACTGCAAATTTAATTCAAAATTGTACAACTTGTGGTAATATTGATAGTCGCAACCCGTGCTCCATATGCCTTGATCCAACTCGTGATAAAAGCCTGATTTGTGTAGTTGAGGATGTTTCGGATTTATGGGCTCTTGAACGCACCCACGTTTATAAAGGTGGTTACCACGTTTTAGGGGGCACACTCTCAGCACTGGATGGAATTACTCCGGAAGACCTTAGTATTTCGGAACTCGTTATGCGTGCTAACGAGCCAGAAGTAAAAGAAATTATTCTTGCCACCAGCCTTACTGTTGAAGGTCAAACTACCGCGCATTATATAGCCGACCGGCTAGATGAAAGTGTCTTATCAATATCTGGGTTAGCGCACGGTGTTCCAGTTGGCGGAGAGTTGGATTATCTTGACGACGGGACGCTATCAGCGGCTTTAAAGCAACGGCGGCCAATTTAGTGTTAATTTTTGGGAGGGGAAAACTGAGGCATAGTGCTGTCGTTGTGGAGTTCGGCCCCACATAGTAGAAGCTTTGGTTAAATTATCAGTTCAGGTTATTTTTACAATAAATAAAGCTTAGAGCATTATAGGTGTATAAGGGTGGAGCCCAGGAATTCCTGCACAAAATCGCCAAATAGGTTTCACGCCAAAACGTTTCGGCGATGGAATGGCCAAAATGCTTGATGAAACGGTGCCAAAACCATGCTCTGTTACAACATTTAGGGCCCCTTCATAATTTGAGGTATCTTCTGCCTCGGTGGAGGCAAGTAGCTTTTCCCAGGCTAACCAAATATCTTTATCTGGTTCAGGGGTGGGAGTGGCACCGAAACGCGGCAAATGGAAGCGAATACGTCCAGAATTTTTAGTATCGTTTAGGTCATCACTTGTGATCATAGAGAGACCTTCTGGGACAGGAGTTTTATCGATCCGAACAGAGTTTGACCGAAGCCAAAATGCTTTTGTCGCATCGGCAATAATCAGGTTAAAAGCTCTATAGCTAGCTGGTTCGAGTAGTGCTAGTGCATTTGCGGCAACACGCGCTTCGGCATGCTCTGTTGCTTCGAGTGGTAATTCGCCTCGAGAACGTTTACCTACTTCAGGTCCGAGCGAGTTCTTGCGGTTGAGGACCGCAGATACGACCCCATCGTTGTTTAAGGCTAACCAAGTGCCGCCGGCTTCTATGTCTTTGCCGGCCACTACATGACTACGTTCCGGCCAGTGTCTAGCTGGAGCTAGAAAGGGGCGGTTCTTCATCTCATCGCGGTTTGCGGCGATGATCAAAGGCCAATCGTGGTGAGTACGGCGTAAAATAATTATAGTGCACATCCTTCATTCATAGCGGTTTTAAAAGCGGTATGCTAGAGTGGAGAAGTGAATTTAGTCTACTTGCGCAACGCCGTGTGTAAGATTAAAAAACAGTCAGGAAATATAATTTTTAACGGAGTAGTTACACATGTCCGATGCCTTTCAAGATCGTAAGAAGAGTTTTGAAGCTAAGTATAAACAGGACCAAGAGCTTGAATTTAAGGTCTCGGCGCGTCGTAATAAATTGTTTGGTGAATGGTTAGCTGGTGAGCTAGGGATTCAAGGGGATGGCATTTCTGCGTATGCGAAGGAAGTCATATTAGCGGATCTTGATGAACCTGGTGACGAGGATGTTATTCGCAAGGTGATTGCTGATATTGTTGCAAGCAACGTAGAGATAACTGAGGAAGCTGTTCGCGAAAAACTCTCGGAAATGGAAGCCCTCGCTCGCACACAATTGCTTGGAGAATCTACCGAATCGTAGGATGTAGACTGTTAACGCTTTTATACTTAAGTTGAGCGAAAACCGACGATTTGTTATTTATTGTGCTTTATGAAAACGCGCTGGAAAATAGCATCGACGTGCTTGGAATGATATTCGATAGGATCAACTTCGAACAGGCCCTTTAGATCGGTGTTAGGGAGAATATTAGCGAGCTCTAGGTCGCGGCCAAGGAAAAACAGTAATCTGTTTGGATGTTTTAGCGCTTCTCGGTCTTCTTGATTAAGATCGACCTTTACGTCTGGATTGTCTGGGTCGACCCCATAGCTTCCCCATACCTTCATTGCCGCATTTTGTACAATCCGATAGGCGGTTTCTCTGCTAACGCCCTCCTTTGTTAGCATCAGAAGAATACGCTGTGAGTCGTGAATTCCACCAAATTTATTTAAGTGTTCATACATATTTTTTGGATAAATAACCAAATTTTTGATAACATTAGTTAAGCGTATAAGGGCAAAATCTAGCGTTACTGTTGCATCTGGAGCTATCATACGTTCAACGGAAGAATGAGAAATATCTCTCTCGTGCCAGAGCACGATATTCTCCATAGCAGGGCCCACCGATGATCTTACGATACGAGCTAGACCAGTTAGGTTTTCCGTAAGGATCGGGTTCCTTTTGTGAGGCATAGCTGAGGATCCCTTTTGCCCAGGGGCAAAAAATTCTTGTGCCTCACGGATTTCCGTTCTTTGTAGGTGGCGAATCTCGACCGAAAGTCGTTCAATCGCAGATGCTATTATCCCGAGCACCGCGAAAAACATAGCGTGGCGGTCACGGGGTATTACTTGAGTTGAAATAGGCTCCGGCGTCAGACCTAATTTTTTTGAGACATAATCTTCCACTTTCGGGTCAATATTGGCAAAGGTCCCTACAGCGCCGGATATTGCACAAGTGGAAATTTCGGCTTTTACGGTTTCTAGGCGCGTTTGGCAGCGTTTGAATTCCGCATAGTGCCCCGCCAGCTTGACACCAAAGGTTGTTGGTTCGGCATGAATACCGTGACTTCGACCTATACATGGTGTTAACTTGAACTCGTGGGCTCGCTCTGATAGGGCAGCAAGCAGCTGTTCTAAATCATCAAGCAAAATATCTGCGGCTCGTTTTAACTGCACGGCAAGGCATGTGTCTAATATGTCAGAGCTTGTCATTCCTTGGTGAATAAATCGTGCTGATTCCCCCACATGTTCAGCAAGTTCGGTTAGAAACGCGATGACATCGTGATGAACACTACGCTCAATTTCATCTATTCGGTTTATCCGTTTCTCTGTATAGGGTATGTCTCCATATTTCCATACATCTGCAGCTGCCGCTTTTGGTATTATGCCGAGGTTTGCTTGGGCATCGCATGCATGAGCCTCGATCTCAAACCATATGCGAAAACGGTTCGCTGGTTCCCAAATGGCGACCATATCAGGACGAGAATAGCGCGGTATCATTTTGCGCTCCAATGTAACAAAGGGAATTGAATTGTGGTATATTTCCGAGGGACGGGCAAGTAAACCCGAAAGAACATGAAGGAGATCTTATAATGGATCTGCCAAGTGAGGAGACAAATGCGCAAAAACCCGCCATCCCTCATATTAATCTTATAGGTCGTGGCACCCTAAGTTTAGTTGATGATGCGCCAGAGTATTTTAACGAAGTCCTTAGAGCGGGCAGAGAGCACCATGGTCAGATGGCTATGGCTATAGGAAATGCACTTTCACTCCGGTGGTTAGATCGCAATAAAAACCCGTATTTGTCCGAGATAAATGAGTTGGCAAGATTAGCGGGAGAGCCGGGTGTACACTTGCTTAATATGTCGTATGAATGGTCGTGCACTACGTCAGTTGCACCAGATCCGATTGGACGAGGAGCAAGATTATTACGAACACTTGACTGGCCGCTTGAGGGTCTTGGACGGAATGTGGTAGTAGCACGCATGGTGGGTCCAGCAGGTGAGTATGAAAATGTCACATGGCCTGGGTTTGCTGGGGTGGCAACCGCTATGGCACCTGGCCGTTTCGCAGCCGCTATCAATCAGCCACCCATGCGAAAGTGGACAAAATCATATTATTTGGATTGGTTTATTAACCGCGCGCGGTTTTGGCGTAACCGCGCGCTGCCGCCTGTGCACCTATTGCGGGAGGTCTTTGATAATTGTTGCTCCTATTTTGACGCTCAGGAAGTTTTAATGAAAACGCCGCTCGCCATGCCGGCGTTTTTCACCTTGGTTGGGAACGATGCCTGCGAAGGTTGTGTTATAGAACGCACCGAAACTGATTTTATAGTACGTCAAAGTCCTGCAAGTGTTGCTAATCATTGGGTTGGTGATGTTCAATATGGATATAGCCGGGGGATAGATAGCGAAAATCGTTATATGCAAATGGAAGCAGAGCTTGAGGTTAGCTTGAAGGATAATCCATTTAAGTGGGTAACCCCTCCTATCCTTAATTCAACAACGCGCATATCAGTAATTGCAAACCCGATGAAAGGGTGTCTTATGGTTCAAGGATGGGAGAAAGGGGGACCAGTTACAAAAGTATTTAATTTATTGCCGTAAGTGCACCTATTTTATAGATGCTTTAGTGCGAGTTTATTTTGTTTATGGAATGTATTTAAGGATAGTTCGCTTACGTTTTTAGCGGCTCTATCTTTGAGGCAGCATGTGATATTAGAATATATGCGTCGCTGTTATCATTAGCTACTGAGAAATGTAAGGAGGCTTGTCCAACCCAGTGGGTGACAGTGTGAAGATTTCATAACCTTGATCTGTAACGGCAAGGGAGTGTTCGAATTGTGCGGATAAGGATCTGTCCTTGGTCACCGCGGTCCAGCCATCAGATAGAATTTTAACGTCAAAGCCACCGATGTTTATCATCGGCTCAATAGTAAAGAACATACCTTCCCTTAAAACTTCCCCTTCGCCTTTTTGACCAAAATGCATTACGTTGGGAGCTTCATGAAAAACTTGTCCTAACCCATGACCGCAAAAGTCTCGTACTACTGAAAAGCGTTCTCCTTCGGCATAGGATTGTATTGCGTACCCAATGTCGCCCAAGGTTGCACCTGGTTTAACTTCGCGTATTCCACGCCACATAGCTTCAAACGTCGTTTCGATCAAACGTTCTGCTTTTCGGCTTGCTTTTCCGACTGTATACATACGACTACTATCGCCATGCCATCCATCCACAATGGTTGTAACATCAATATTTATAATATCACCCTTGCGAAGGATTTTTTCGCCTGGAATACCATGGCAGACGACATGGTTAACTGACGTGCAAATAGATTTTGGAAACCCGCGATAGTTTAAGGGCGCAGAAATACCACCGCGTTCAGCGATGAAATCGTGGCAGAGTTGGTTAAGGTGATTAGTAGAAATCAAAGGTTTAACATGTGGAGTTATAAAATCTAAACACTCGGCGGCAAGCCTGCCTGCTTTGCGCATCCCGTTGAACGCGGCTTCCCCGTGAATTTTTATCAGACGGCCATCCAGGCCAGTCGTGTGGGTGTATAGGTTTTGCATATCTTGATTATGCTCATAATCGGCGGGTGCACCAGCCTTTAAGGGTTTTTCCGGAGTTTGCTACAAATTAACCAAGGAACTTCAGTCTATTTGTGACTTTAATCTCTGATGTGGATATTGCGCAACCATATGCTAATATTTGAACACCAGCGGCTTGGGCTTTATAAAGTGCTTTCCTGTATAAAGGATCAATGTCACTTGCAATGGCTACGCCGCCACTAGAATCTCCACGCTGCACAAGATAAAACATTACCGCGCGATGACCAGCTTTGACCATGGCTGAAAGTTCAACCAAATGTTTTGTCCCGCGCGAAGTTACTGCATCTGGAAACTCTACAGGCGTTTCTTTGGATAGGTCTCGACGCATGGTGACATTTTTGACCTCAACGTAACAAAGCCCCATTTTAGGATCTTGTAATAATATATCGATTCGAGAATTTTCACCATATTTGACTTCACGCTGAAGTTTGCTGAAGCCATTCAGTTCTGGCACTTCTTCATTTTGGATGGCTTCTGTTACAAGTGTATTTGGGTGGTGGGTGTTAACTCCTACCAAAAAATTTTTACAGCGTATCAGTTCCCATGTGAATTTAAGTTTTCGATCTGTGTTCTTTGCGGGACTGAGCCATACCTCAGAACCGGGCTTATCCACGCTTAGCATGGACCCTGAATTTGCGCAGTGTGCAGTAACAATCTCACCCGATTCCAGTTCAACATCTGCCATAAAGCGCTTATAGCGCTTAATTAAAGAACCTTTTATGAGAGGGGCATGAAATTGCATCAAATTAAGAAAATTATCTAGCTGCAGTAACCATAATTTCGACACTGTAACTATCGCTAGCTAACTTGGCTTCGACACATGCGCGGCATGGTGGTTTGCCTGGGCTAACCCATGAATCCCAAACGGTGTTCATCTCCGCAAAATTTGCCATGTCGGCGATCCAAATTGTGGCGGATAGTAATTTTGATTTGTTAGTACCAGCTTCATCAAGGTAGCCATCAATCCTATTCAAAATGTCGGTCGTTTGTTTGGTTACACTTTCGTTTGGCGCACCAGACGCTATTTGGCCTGCCAAATATACGGTGTCACTATGGACAACAATTTGGCTCATGCGTTTGTTACTATGCATACGTTCAATAGACATCGTGAATCTCCTAAAGATGGTCAGATGTTAAAAATTATAGTTTTGTATCCCGTGGTGATCCCGTATGCAATGTTATGGTTCGAGGGCGTCTTTTAGTGAGCGTTTTGCGCTGCCACGTGCAAGTGGTTTAGGCTGCCTCGGATCTGGAGCCCAGGCAGTCAAGGTGATAATTTCAAAAGTAGCGGGAATGCGGCCATCTTTCTGGGCGAAGTTTTCTTTATAAATTTCAACCGCTCGAAAAAGTGTGGATCGGCGGCTGAATGTTTTGCGTCGGTCTACATTAGCATTGGTTTCTCCCATGCCGCGTAAATCGAGCATTAGCTTTAAAGGGTGATCATAGGAGACCGTAATAGTTTCTATGTCTGCTACTGGTAAGGCAAAACCGGCACGATGCAGAAGATTCCCTAAATCTTTCAAATCCGCTAATGGTGAAAATCTTGGGCTCCATCCTTTTTCAACTTCCATTTCAGCTTCGTAAATTGCTAACCGGAGTTCATTTAAGGTGTTTCCTCCAAGCATGCTGGCTAGCAACAAACCATCGGGACGCAAGGCTTTGCGCATTTGTAAAAAGGCGCCTGGTAAATCGTTGACCCAGTGCAGGTTTAAGTTAGAAAGTATGAGATCGAATGAATTTGACGCGAATGGAAGAAACTCGTCATCGCACACTATAGTTCTTCCCTTGCAGTTATTTTTAGCCATTTTAGGTGATAATTCTGCACTGAAAAACGATTTTACGCTTTCTTGATTTCTTAATTCCTTGACGATCTCGCCGCCGTGACAACCAATATCAAGTGCTACGGGAAAGAGGCGTTTTGTATCTTTAATCCGGTCGACAAGGCGCTTTGCTGTTTCTTCGAAAAGAAAATTGTGGTCGCAAATTTTATCAGCAGCACGATCGCGATGAAGGGACAGGGCAGGCTTGCTGAAAATTTTTAATGGTTCTACCATAGTTTTTATTATGTCATATTACATCATATGCGAGATATGCGAGGCTTGTAGGTATATCGTTCTAAATATAGATAAGCTATAATTATACCTTAGTATTCCTAGTAGGAGGTTTGTGCGTGTTCAACATAAAAAAGAAGCGCATGTATACGGATACGTTAAATGGTATTTAGTTTAAATTTTTTTGCTGTGATTATACCTTTGGCGTATTCCTCTATGATTGAAATTTTTAAGAAAATACCAGAACATGAATAGAATAGAGATCTATACTTCGCCATTGTGTGTATTTTGTCACCGTGCCAAATCTTTGCTCAACTCTAAGAAAATTGAATACGAGGAGATTGATGTGAGGATGCAGCCTAGCAAACGGCAGGAAATGGTTGAACGTTGTGGATTTACATCTGTACCACAAGTTTTTTCTAATGGACATCATGTGGGAGACTGTAACCGTATTTATGCTCTTGATGCGGATGGGAAGTTAGATTCCGCTTTGGGGATTGATTGATGACAAGTGCTTTTAAATTGGCATGTGTGCAGACTACATCCGGACCGGATATCGATGCTAATATTAGGCATGTTTCAGACATAGTACGCAGCGCGGGGGATGCAGGTGCAAATTTTATTGGCCTCCCAGAAGTCGTAAATATTATGGAAATGGATAGAAAAACGCTTGCTAACAAGATCACTAACGAGAGTGCTGATCAAATGTTGATCCAAATGCGGGGCTTGGCTGAGGAGCTTGGTGTATGGATTCTTATTGGCTCAATAGTTGTACAACATGAAACAAGTATAGATCAGAGAGGGCGGCCGAAATTCGCCAATCGCTCGATTTTGGTTGATGACAAAGGGGCAGTAAGAGCGCGTTACGATAAAATTCATATGTTTGATGTCAGTCTTGGTTCGGGTGAATCCTACCAAGAATCGAGAGCATATGAGCCGGGTCGCCACTCCACTTTATGTGAGACGCCGTGGGGCTTGTTCGGCCTTACCGTTTGTTATGATGTGCGGTTTCCATATCTCTTCCGCGACCTCGCTAAGTCGGGGGCTCAATTGTTATCTGTTCCATCTGCGTTCACTCGGCAGACAGGACATGCGCACTGGCATATCCTTTTGCAAGCGCGAGCCATTGAGAATGGTTGTTTCATTATTGCACCGGCGCAGTGCGGGGATCATGGCAGCGGACGGACAACTTTCGGCCATTCTCTAATAGTATCACCCTGGGGTGAAATTCTAGCCGATGCAGGTGAAGAGCCGGGTTTTATAGTTGCCGATATTGACATGAATTTGGTGAAAACTGCTCGCAGTAAAGTACCTTCCATTAACAATGACCGTGTCTATACCAGGTTGTGAAACACTCCACTTACATTCATGCGAACGGATACGTGGATAACTCACCACCTGTACTATAGTATTGGTCCTTTACCGCACAAAGCCGTTGTTTTACGCCGGGTATATCTGCAACATTTAATTGTCCATGTTCGTAGGCTATAACCTGCAGTTTCCCAGCTACGGTTGTCAGTAGCTCGCCACTTTCGAGCAAATGCTTAGGATTTCTGGGTCGGGCAAATTTTTCGTTACCACGAGCAAAGGTCTCGTAGAGAAAAAACCCTCCTGTTGACAACGACTCAATTAATACACCGAGCAAAGGTCTATGAAGATAGTTGACTACGATAATTGCGTCAAAATTTTCACCTTCAAGGTGCCCCCCAGAGTCAAAAGGAGTAGTCGTCGTTTCTAGGTCGGCTTCAATTACTCTAGCTTTTTCTGAATTTAAAAGATCAGAGAGACCAGAAATATCGCGGTCGATGAAGGTAACACTAGCTCCAAGCTCAAGAAACCTTCGGCCATGGCGACCACCACCAGCGGCTACATCGAGGACGCGTGCAGCCTTTGGAACCAAATGTTCAAACCGCTTTATCCAAGGGGAAGTTTCGGTTATGCGTAAATGCATGGCGCGAAGTTGATCGGCACTATTGTTTGTTTGATTATTCTTGGTCATTTGTTAAGGGTTTTCCTCCAAAGTAATTTGCGCTATGAAATCGCGCAAAGAAGATTAAAAGTTCAAAGTGCGGTATTAAAAATAATGAAGGTAGCATGATCGTATATCGACTCCAATGCAGCAATAAGCATGAATTTGAGGCGTGGTTTCGTGATAGTAGTACTTACGAAGTACAGGCAAAAGGTGGAGATGTTGCCTGTCCATTCTGTGGTAACACAGATGTTGGTAAGGCAATTATGGCGCCAAACATATCGACATCTAAGTCTGGCCCTAAGGATTCTGACTTAAATCGAGCCGAGGCACGCGCGAAAGAAGTAGCAGAGCAAATTCTTGATGCAGTTGGCAAGGTACGCCGGCACGTTGAAGCAACATGTGATGATGTAGGTGAAAATTTTGCAAAGGAAGCGCGGCGAATACACTATGGAGAGGCGGAAGAAAGAGGCATTTTCGGAAATGCTACAGATGACGAGGCAGATGAGCTCGATGAAGAGGGCATAGAATTTTTTCGGTTGCCTCAAATCAGACGGGACAGCTAATCAATATCCTAGATAGTGAACTTGAATTGGTCGGAGGGGAATGTGCCTGTTTCTATGTCTGCACCCGTCTGGACTTCCTTTTAAAGCCTATCAAGTGATATTTATAATATCTCGTTATGGCGTTCTAGGGGAACTAGAACAACGCCACCATCGTTACCAAGGATGATGGCAGTAGGTTTGACGAGCATCCCCGAACAAGGTATCGCCTCTAGAAATTACATCTACAAAGCCTTCTCAAAGGTTAGCAGGACCATCTCCGGCACTAAATGTAGCAAAGCCGAGCTTCTTTATTCTCTCCAGATCTCTGTGTCGCTATCTACAACAAGGCTGGCAATTCCTTGTTTTTTTACTGCAAGGGCAACATATTTCTATCCTTGATAGTAGAGATACAATAAAATTCAGCGCGTTGCGAACAAAAGGTAATTTACATTTAGATCATTAGTTAAGCTCCATGTGTCTTCAATCAGGCTGTAGCTCATGCCCGTAAGCTCGCGGATTGTAAAGTCATGTGCACGTATAGAATTCGTTATTTCAGAAGGGCGGCGGAATTTACGCCAATTATGAGTTCCTTTTGGAAGCCAGTGCATTATATATTCAGCACCAAATTTAGCGATTACGAGAGATTTTAGGGAGCGGTTGATGGTTGATATCACCATGGCACCTCCTGGTCGAACTAGAGACGAAGACGCAGAAAGAAAGCCATGAAGATCGGAAACATGCTCCACTACCTCCATATTAAGAGCTGCATCGTATTGACCTCGTTCATTGGCTAGAGATTCTGGTGCGCGTTGACGGTAGTTTATTGAGAGCCCCATCTCACTAGCATGATGCTTGGCTACGTTTATAGTTTCTAAGCTAGCGTCAATTCCGGTTACCTCTGCTCCCATCCGAGAAAGAGGTTCTGCTAAAAGACCTCCGCCACACCCAATATCTATAATTTTAAGACCAGCTAGAGGCTTATCTTCAAGAGGCCGACGACCAAAATGAGTTGCTAAGTGATCCCGAATAAAATTTAAACGAACGGGGTTCAACTGATGCAGTGGACGGAACATTCCATCTGGGTTCCACCAATCTTCAGCGATTGCGGTAAAACGTTCAATTTCGTCTTGGGATATTGAATTAGTGTTAGACATATTGCTAAAGGTGATCCAATTAATGTCTTTGCGAAAGATGCCTAAGGCATCGTGGGCTTGTCATTCTTTCTATTTATAGAGTATGTATGCGCCATTGATGCTTCAATCAATGATATTATTCTCTTAACATCAAGGCATTGGCCTTTTCCACGGAGACCTAAATTATGGCCCGTATTGTACAGAAGTTTGGTGGTACGTCGGTTGCTGATATAGAGCGAATAAAAATAGCGGCTGAATGGGTCAAAGCCGAAGTTGAGGCTGATCATCAGGTTGCTGTGACGGTATCAGCTATGGCGGGAGTTACTGATGAATTAGTTGGCTACGTGGATATGGTATCATCATTATATGATGCCCGTGAGTATGATGTAGTTGTTTCTGCTGGTGAGCAAGTCACTTCGGGATTATTAGCTTTGGTTTTGCAAAATATTGGGGTAGACGCGCGTTCTTGGCTTGGGTGGCAGATACCGGTTTTTACGGATAGTGCACACGGGAAAGCCCGGATTTCTCGTATTAAGGAAACGCAATTGGTTGAATGTATGGAAAAAGGTCAAGTACCAGTGATCGCGGGTTTCCAGGGGGTTGGCATGGATAACAGGGTAACAACTCTTGGCCGAGGCGGCACGGATACCAGTGCTGTTGCACTAGCGGCAGCTGTAAATGCAGACCGTTGTGATATTTATACGGATGTTGATGGTATTTATACCACTGACCCGCGGATTGTGCCAACCGCACAAAAACTTGAAAAAATCACTTACGAAGAGATGCTAGAAATGGCATCTGTGGGTGCAAAGGTTTTGCAAACTCGCGCAGTAGAAATGGCGATGAAGTACAACCAAATTGTTCAAGTGCGTTCAAGTTTTTCAAATAAACCAGGCACCTTAGTTGTCAACGAGGAAGAGATTGTGGAACAAGAACTTGTGAGTGGAATAGCCTACAGTCGAGATGAGGCCAAAATTACTCTTGTAAAAGTGCTGGATAAACCAGGTGTGGCTGCAGCTATATTTGGCCCACTTGCCGACGCTTCTATTAACGTTGATATGATAGTACAGAGCGTTTCCGAGGACGGTGAGGCTACTAACTTAACGTTTACCGTTGCAACAAATGATCTGGAGCGGACTGTGACAACTATTAAGAGTAATTACAAAGAGATAGGATATGAAAAAATAATTAGTGATTCGAAGGTCGCAAAAGTTTCAGTTGTTGGCGTAGGTATGCGGACTCATGCCGGCGTAGCCCAAAAGATGTTTCAGACGTTAGCGGAAAAATCTATTAATATACAAGTTATCTCAACTTCAGAAATCAAAGTAAGTGTATTAATAGATGAAGAGTATACAGAGCTTGCAGTACGAGCGCTTCACTCAGCGTATGGGCTTGATAGCGGTCAGTAGTTACAAGTCAGGCTTTATAGTAAGTACCTTTTAAAAACGTACTGCGTTTGCCATAATCCAGGGGAGGTGCGATGCGAGTTTCAGAAAAATTTTCTATAAAAACTCGATACGCCGTAGATCGATTGTCGGCAGACGTTTGTGGTAAAACCGTCAGATTCTTCGAAGGGCGTTGGCTTTGATTATGTTTTAGTGCCAATTAGCGCAATATTTTGTTTCTAAAATACCCATTGTGTCTTGGAGATACCTAGAATTAGATTAATGTAGGGGCCTATGAGCGAATACTCAAGAAACGTTGCAAGTGAGTCGGAGAAATCAAAATCAGATCACTCCAATAATAAAGGGGTAGGCACACTGCTGCGCGAAACGCGTGAAAACAATGGTCAAACGTTGGATGAAATTGCCACTATTCTTAGAATCCGGCAACCTTATCTCGAAGCACTTGAAGAAGGCAGATTTACGGATCTTCCAGGACAGACGTATGCGATTGGGTTTATACGTGGTTATGCTGACTATCTAGGAATAGATAGCAAGGAAGTGGTGCGCCGATTTAAAAACGAAGTGATGCTTGGGCTAGAGCCGACCAATTTGAGATTTCCGACGCCAGTAATGGAAACCGGAATCCCTAGTGGGACTCTTATATTTTTTGGATTTATAGCCTTAGTGTTGTCCTATGGTGCATGGCTGTTAAATACTACAGAAGACGGTTTTTTATCTAATCTTGTATCTCCCCTACCTGAGCGTTTTGCAGGTTTGTTATCAGATGAAGAAAAATTTCCGAATGCGAATGAAAAGCAAATGTTGGGTGATAGCGGTCCTGAGAAAAAAAACATCAATACAACTAGGAGTGGGGCAAAGCTAGAAACATTTTCCGCTACAAATGCAACTGAACCAAAATCAGACGATCAGTCTGAAAAGCATATGATTGATCAAAAAAGTAAGCAGCTTGCGGAATGGGAATTAAGTTCGAGCTCTAAACCCCCATCAATCCCATCTTCGCAAAACTTAAGTCAACCTGTGGTCTCTACAAACAATCGACCAAGCATACAACCCGGGTCCTCTAATCTGCAAATTAACGATTTGAAACCGACTTCGGCGGATTTGATAGCACCAATTGAAACCGAGAATCCAGCGGTTGAGCATTCAGTTGCTAGTCCATCACCTGACGCGCCCCCCTCCTCTGATTCTTCGCCCGTTTCTGATTCTTCATCTGCCTCTGACACTTCGTCAGAAATATCAACTTCGTTAGAGCCTTCATCTGTATCTGAATTGGCTGCTGAAACGCCAATTTCACCTGACGTATCAAACCAAGCGGTGGTTTCTGCAAGCCCTGAAACAACGGTTGCTGAATTGGCTCCCGAAGAATCACCAGTCAAATCTCGAATTACAATCAAAGCGATAGCGAACAGTTGGATTGAAATTAGGGATGACTTTTCAAATACTAACTTAATGGCCCGCCTTTTAAATAAAGGGGACACCTATGATGTGCCTAACCAGGCGGGCCTGAGCATGCACACTGGCAATGCGGGTGCTCTGCGGATAATTGTGGATGGAGTAATAGTCCCTGGAATCGGGGAGGTTGGCGCCGTTCGGCGTGGTGTGCAACTCGACCCGGATGCATTGGTGGCTGGAACTGCAGCTCAGTAGAGGTAACTGTAGATGACGAGTATACAAATTCCTGCGAGGCCCCAAAAACGTCGTAAGAGTATCCCAGTTAAGGTTGGACAAGTTGAGGTTGGCGGTAATGCGCCTATTGTCGTGCAAGCCATGACTAATACAGATACCGCTGACATTGAAACCACTGTTTCTCAAATTGCTGAACTAGCAAATGCGGGTTCGGAAATTGTTAGAGTGACGGTAGATAGGGCTGAGGCTGCTGCCGCTGTTCCTTATATTCGGGATAAGTTAGAAAAGATGAGTGTTAATGTTCCGATTGTTGGCGATTTTCACTATATCGGGCATAAGCTTTTGAAAGATTATCCATCGTGTGCACAGGCGTTGGCTAAATATCGAATAAATCCAGGAAATGTAGGTCACCGAGCTAAGCGCGACAGTCAGTTTTCAGCGATTATTGAATTGGCCTTAAAATATGATAAGCCGGTGCGAATCGGCGTTAACTGGGGTAGCTTAGATCAAGACTTAGCTGTCGAGATGATGGATATCAATGCTAAACGGGACGTTCCATGGGAAGCAGCGGAAGTGACACGTCAAGCGCTTGTCCAATCAGCGATTGGCAGCGCTGAGCGGGCAGAAAAACTCGGCATGGGGCGAGATAAGATAATCCTCTCGGCTAAAGTCAGTGATGTGCAGTCATTAGTAGCTGTATATAGAGGGTTGGCCACTCGTGGTAATTATAGTCTTCACTTAGGCCTTACGGAGGCTGGTATGGGATCCAAGGGGATTGTGGCATCAGTGGCTGGGATAGGTATTTTACTGCAAGAAGGGATTGGTGATACAATTCGAGTTTCTCTTACTCCAGAACCTTCTGGCGATAGAACCCGCGAGGTAATTGTTGCCCAAGAAATTCTGCAAACTATGGGTTTGCGTGCGTTTTTGCCTTTAGTTGCGGCTTGCCCAGGATGTGGTAGAACTACTTCAACGGTATTTCAGGAACTTGCTTCAAGAATTCAAAAATTTATTAGTGTAAAAATGAAGCTCTGGAAAGAAAGCTACCCCGGTGTTGAAAATATGAGTGTTGCGGTGATGGGTTGCATAGTTAATGGACCAGGAGAGAGTAAGCATGCTGATATTGGGATAAGTTTGCCCGGTACGGGCGAACAACTTGCCGCGCCTGTTTTTATCGATGGAGCGAAACAAATGACCCTTCGTGGAGATAATATTGCGGACGAGTTTGAGGAGATTGTCGAGAATTACGTAACCAAACGTTACGGTGTCTCAGGCACCTCATGCGCGGTAGTATCGAAAGACTAGATAATGGGTCAATTCCAGCCTGTTCGTGGTACTCACGATTTGTTACCGGAGAATTTTCGCCATCATAAGTGGGTGACAGACATAGCTTGCGAAACTGCAGAGCTTTATGGATTTGATGAGATGGATCCTCCAGTATTTGAGTTTACCTCGGTTTTTGCGAGGACAATGGGAGAAAGTTCGGACGTCGTAACTAAAGAGATGTATTCTTTTCATAGCCGATCAGATGAAAATTTATTAACGCTTCGTCCCGAGTTTACTGCTGGAATCTGCCGTGCTTTTGTCTCTAATGGACTTTATAATCAAGTGCCTTTCAAGGTATTTGCTCGTGGTCCAGTATTTCGTTATGAGAGACCACAGAAGGGTCGCCAGCGTCAGTTTCATCAAATAGATCTTGAAATTTTAGGTGTTCCGAGTTCACAGGCAGATATTGAGGTTATCTCAGTTGGTTATCATATCCTGAAACGTTTAAGCATTGCTGAAAATTGTACGTTGTGCATCAATACTCTTGGTGATCAAGCGTGTAGGGTCCAATATAGAGATTTATTGATTGCTCATTTAGAGCCTTATAAGTCGGAGCTCTCAGAGGAAAGCCAGTTAAGGCTTTATCGGAACCCGATGCGTATTTTTGATTCTAAATCGGAACGGGATCAGGAGATTATTGCTGATGCTCCTTTCTTGCGTGATCATTTAAATGATTTATCAAAGGTTTTCTTTGATGAAGTTTGTGAGGGTCTAGAACTATTAGATATCCCGTATAGGTTAGCGCCTAATTTAGTTCGTGGCCTAGATTATTATACCCATACTGCCTTTGAGTTTGTCACTGATACATTGGGTGCGCAGGGTGCTGTAATTGCGGGAGGACGGTATGATGGTCTCATTGAACAGCTAGGAGGGCGCGCGACACCTGGAATTGGTTGGGCTGGTGGGGTTGAACGTCTTGCTATGATGGCGAAAAGTGTAAAAGCACGTAGACGGCCAATCGCCCTTGTTCCACATGGTAATGATGCGGCAGTTCAAGCCCGTGTGCTTGCGAAGGAACTCCGTGAGGCGGGCTATATGATAGATATGAGCTACTCCGGTAACATGAAACGTCGTTTAGCGCATGCTAATAAAAACAGAGCTCAGGTTGCACTGTTGCTTGGGCAACATGAGTTAGTAAGAGGCGTGGTTACAGTTCGTGATATGGAAACGGGCGAGCAGCATGAAGTTTCTCTCTCCTCGTTAACCAAATATTTAGATCAATACCGATAGCGACAATGAGTGGGTACGCCGGTTACAATCGCCGGCCGCTAGTGGTCGGTACAAATCACCGCACAAGTTCACTCGGGTTAAGGGACCGTTTGTTCATAGATGACGACGCGGCGAGGCCTTTTTTAATCAAGTTGAGCAGCTATGTAATAGAAGAAGCAATGGTGCTATCTACGTGCGACAGAGTTGAAGTGCAGGCAGTTCATGAAGATGAAGCAATAGCTAGCCAAATCATTCTTGACAGGCTATCTGCATATTGTGGACTGTCTACTGAAGAGCTTAGAAAACAAACCTATACATTAAATAATGAACTTGCTGTTGATCATGTTTTCCGCGTTGCATCTGCGCTTGATAGTCTAGTCATTGGTGAGTCTCATGTGCTGGGTCAAGTTAAGGCTGCATTTCGCTTGGCACATGATGTAAATATGGTTGGTCCCGAGTTGGATAGTCTCATACAGGCGGCTTTTTCTGTCGCCAAACGTGTATTGTCAGAAACTGCTGTTGGGGAGGGTCCTGTTTCTATTGCTGCAGTAGCGGTTCAACTTTCAGAAGATTTGTTAGGGGATTTAAAACAGCATACAGCTCTTCTTATTGGCTCTGGCGAGATGGGGCAGTTAGTTGGCAAGTACCTATTAGCGGCAGGTCTAAAAAAGGTTGTTATAACTCATCCGAGGCCTGAACGAGCAGAGTTCATTGTCGCGAACTCTAATTTCGTTCATGTGCCCTTTGAAAGATTCTTGGAACAATTAGTTGAAGCTGACATTGTAATTTCATCGCTAGGTCACCGGAACCCACTTTTGGCTGCGGATATGGTGCACGGTGCACTCAGAAAACGGCGATGGAAACCGATCCTCGTGGTCGATCTTGGAGTTCCAGGGGATGTAGAACCGGCGGTTAACCGTATTAATGATGTATTCCTATACGATATTGAAGACCTCGAAAATCTTGCATCAGAAAGTCATTCAAAACGCCAAGCAGAAGCGGAGGCAGGAAGGCGTATAGTAGCGGATGAAGTGATGGCTTATATAAAGAGTCGTCAAATACGTGAGGCGGTGCCCATGCTTGTTGAATATAGAGACTGGGGAGAAAAATTACGCGATCAGGTCCTTAAGGTTTCGGGTGGTGATGCGGAGAAAGCAACACATCTTCTGCTAAGACGACTTATGCACTATCCCACGGAAGCTCTAAAGGCTGCAGCAAAAGAAAATGTAACAGAATTAGCAGCTTTAGAATCGGCACTTAGGCAGCTATTCCCAACTAAGAACGAAGATACAAATGAAAGTAATCGCACGTGAGCTTTGAACAAAACCTTGACCGGGTTCTTGCCCGATTTGACGAACTGCAATCTCTTATGGCAAGTAATCCTTTGCCGCCAGCCGATGAATTAATGCAGCTTTCAATAGAATATGCTTCGTTAACTCCAGTAGTTGAGGCAATTAGTCGGCTGCGTGAGGTCAAGTGCGAATTGAAAAACCTTGAGGTTATTTTAGAAGATAAAGACGAGGATATGCGGATCTTAGCCGGTGAGGAACAGCGCGAATTGCAGGCGCGGTTACCAGATTTGGTCCGGACTGTCCAAATTATGCTTTTGCCTAAGGATGAAGCTGATTCCAAGAATGTTATTCTAGAGGTACGCGCCGGAACCGGTGGAGATGAGGCAGGCTTATTTGCAGCCGATCTTTTTCGAATGTACCAGCGTTATTGTGAATATTGTAAATGGAATTTTGAAGTTATGGGTCTCTCAGATACTGGGCTTGGAGGCTACAAGGAGGCTGTGGCCTCAATTTCTGGTTCTAATGTGTTTCATCGGTTGAAGTTTGAGTCGGGGGTCCATCGAGTACAGCGGGTGCCTGTGACAGAGTCGAGCGGACGTATACATACATCGGCGGCTACTGTAGCAGTGATGCCAGAAGCTGAAGAAGTTGATGTTGAAATTCAGGAGAAAGATCTACGTATTGATGTGTTTCGTGCGTCCGGCCCGGGCGGTCAGTCGGTAAATACGACAGACTCAGCTGTACGGATTACACACATACCTAGTGGGATTGTAGTTTCGCAACAAGATGAGAAATCACAGCATAAGAACAAAGCTAAGGCTCTTAGAGTATTACGTTCACGTTTATATGAACAGGAGCGACAAATCCTTCATGCTGAACGGGCGGAAACTAGGCGTACTCAAGTAGGTTCCGGTGACCGATCCGAGCGCATTCGCACATATAACTTTCCAGAACGCCGGATTACTGACCATCGTATTAATCTGACACTACATCAACTAGATAAGGTGCTTAACGGCGAACTAGATGCACTCATAGATGAGCTGTTGGCTAGCGATCAAGCACGGTTGTTAGCCGATATGGCATGAGTGTCCGACATGGATAAATCGATTAGGAAAGCACAAGCAATCATTGTACGGCGCTTGGAAAGTTGTGGTATAGAAATGCCGCATTTAGATACGCGAGTACTAATTACGCATATTTTAAACCGGGATCCTGGATGGATAATTGGAAATCCAGAAGCCAAGCTCTCTAAAAGACAATGGAGGCATTTGGACCTGTTGGCTGAACGTCGCGAGCAGCGTGAGCCCATAGCGTACATATTAGGTAAGAGAGAATTTTGGGACTCCGAATTTTTAGTTGATTCGGCAACCTTGATCCCGCGTCCAGATTCAGAGATTCTAGTTCAGGCGGCCCTAGATGTGCTTCCACAGTTTGAAAGTTTTCAGATTTTGGATCTGGGTACTGGCACAGGTTGTTTATTGCTTTCCTTACTAGGCGAATGTGTTGATGCGAACGGCCTAGGAGTGGATAATAGTGCGGCAGCTCTCAAAATTGCACAAATAAATTCTGAGAGACTTGAACTATCAGATCGGGCAGTATTCCGTAAAAGCGACTGGTTTTCGGAACTGAATGCAGATGAAGACGGCCCTTTCGATATTATAATTACGAATCCACCTTATGTTAAAGATTCAGAAATTGACGTATTGGCACCAGAAATAACTAACTATGAACCGGAAGCAGCAATCCGAGGTGGGACGGATGGTCTTAACGCTTACAGGCAAATATTTCCGAATGTACGGTGTTTTCTGCGGCCAGGTGGTTTTTTCCTAGGAGAAGTTGGCGTTGGACAATTAGATTCAGTTACTGCTCTAGCTCAAAGAGAGGGATTTACAATTATTAAAGCTTTAAATGATTTAGCGGATTTACCGCGGTGTGTTGTAGTGGGCATGCCACAAAACTGAAAAAGATGAAAAAAAGGTTGGAATAAAGAG
>PBLS01000035.1 GCA_002721825.1 Magnetovibrio sp. | reverse complement strand
GTGCTTATAGCAAGACCAATTGCCTCGCCCTTGAGGGCGATACCTGGTCCAGAGCTAGACGTAACCCCCATTCCCCCGGCATACGACGCGCCAATTGCTGCGCAAGCTGCTGCGATTTCATCCTCCGCTTGAAAGGTTGTGACGCCAAAAGCCGTCATGTTGGATAGAGTGTGCAGAACGCTTGAAGCGGGTGTAATTGGATAGGAGCAGAAAATCATTTCCAATTCAGCCAATTGGCACCCTGCAGCCAAACCCCAGGCCATGGCCTCAGCACCTGTTACAGCTCGGTATTGACCTGGACTAATAGCTGCTGGAGGAACAGCAAAGCCCTGAAAGCCGTCTAACACCTCTGCGGTTTCCGCAAAAGCATGTCCTGCATTAAGAGCTGCAATGTTCGCTGAAGCGAGCTCTGGACGTTTTGAAAACTTAGCGTGCAGCCAGTCACTTGTAGCTTGGCGTTTACGACCGAACATCCAATAAACAAACCCGAGGGTCCAGAGGTTCTTGCAACGCAGCGCTTCCTTATTTGTGAGGCCATACTCCTTCACCGAATCCATCGTAAGTTGAGAAATATCCAGCGCAACTAGTCGATAAGCATTTAATGACCCATCTTCCAGCGGGTTACGCTCATACCCTGCTTTTCGAAAGTTTCGGTCCGTAAAAGAACCGGTATCGGCAAGAATCATTCCACTCGTCTTTAATCCTTTTAATTCGACCTTAAGTGCCGCCGGGTTCATGGCAACTAAGACATCAAAGGAGTCGCCTGAGGTTTTAATAGCGCGTGAACCAAAGTTGATCTGGAACGATGAAACACCAAATGTTGTTCCAGCAGGCGCCCGGATTTCAGCAGGAAAATCCGGAAAGGTAGCTAAATCATTACCAGCCAATGCAGTAGCGAGCGTAAATTGCCCGCCAGTCAGCTGCATGCCATCACCAGAGTCTCCTGCCAACCGAACTACGGCGGACTCGACCTCTTCTCGGTCGGGTTGATTCAGCAATACATTTTTGTCAATGAGATTCATGTGTACACTTGTATTTGCTTTAATAATCCCTTTTGCCACGAAGAAGCCTCCATAGCCAGGCCTGAATGGATAATCCCTAAAATATAATAAATTTATTCAGCTAATAAAGTATGATCATCAACAATACATGCATTATATATTTTAAGCGGACATAGTGGTATAACGCCAATGACGTCTATGGAATTGAACTCTCGATAATTTGAGTATACTAAATTCAGTTAAATATTAAGAGAGAAGTAATGGAAAAAATCGAGGAAAGTATTCTTGACCGCTTAAATGAGTTAGTATGTCGAGCGAAAAGTCGGGGGTCGATGAAGCCGACGCCATCTATGTCCATGGAACGTCGCTTTCGACCACTCATCGTCTTGGGCAACCAGAACACTTGGAACGGTCTGAGGGTGCCGATATCGGTTTACGAGTTATCATAGGTAACCGCCAAGCAATTGTATCCTCCTCCGACATTTCTGAACCAGCACTTGAAGAGTTACTTGAGCGGGGGGTAGCTATGGCAAAAGTGGTTCCTGAAGATGAATTTAGCGGCATTGCTCCAGCAGAATTATTAGCTATGAACGTACCAGAACTAGACGAATGCGACCCTGACACTCCCGATACCAAAAAGCTAACAGATTTAGCCGCACGGACGGAAGCAGCAGCATTGGCCATAAAAGGTGTGAATAATTCTGAAGGTGGTGATGCTGGGTGGAGTCGTTCTTTTATTGCCCTTACTACTTCAAATGGTTTTAGCCGCACTCGAGTTCGCACCAGCTTTAGCCTAAGTGCAGCTGTCCTGGCTGGTGAAGGCACTAATATGGAGCGCGATTATGATTGGGCCACCGCTGTGCACTTTAAAGATCTTCCCGAACCTGAAGAGATTGGAAAGCGAGCGGGTGAGCAGGCTGTGAAACGGCTCAATCCCCGGAAGGTAGAAACTGCGCAAGTCCCTATCATTTATGATCCGCGCGTTTCACAATCACTGCCTTCACATTTTGCAGCCGCAATTAATGGAGCCGCCGTAGCACGAGGAACAACCTTCCTCATGGATAGGATGGGTAAGCAGGTGACCGCTGAAGGGTTGTCTATAATCGATGACCCCTTGCGGCTACGTGGGCTGCGCTCTAAAGGGTTTGACGGCGAAGGGATCCCTACCCAAAAGCGCAGTCTAGTTGAAGATGGTATATTGTTGAGCTGGCTTTTAGACCTGCGGTCTGCACGTCAACTAGGTTTACAAACTACGGGTAATGCAACACGTGGAATCTCAACCCCGCCGTCACCTTCTGCCACAAATCTATATTTGGTATCTGGAAATATCAGTCCTAAAGAACTCATTAGTGATGTGAAACAAGGGTTTTACGTCACTGAAATGATGGGGCAGGGTGTGAATATAGTAACCGGAGATTATAGCCGGGGGGCAAGTGGCTTCTGGATTGAGAATGGAGAGATATCTGAACCAGTCAGTGAACTGACTATTGCCGGCAATCTCAGAGATATGTTCATGCAGATGAGTCCCGCTAACGACCTGGTTTTCCGTTATGGTATTAACGCGCCAACAGTGCGCGTCGACGGTATGACAGTGGCTGGGAAATAACGAGTTTGACCAAGTAACATTGGTCAGACCCAAGGGGCATGCTAAATTGAAGCTTAATCTTGAAAGGTTTCAAAATCGTTGACCAGTCAATTGTCTTCACCACAAACCCCAAGACCAGACTCTAGCACACGTCATCTAATCGGGCGCCTTTGGCAGGATGCTATTCGTCACTATCTTGGCTGGATAATACTGGCGGTTTTAAGCATGGCACTAATGGCTGGAGCTAATGCATTTTCAGCCTACCTTATGAAACCGATCGTTGACGATGTGTTCGTCGCTAAAAATCCTGCAATGCTTTGGCCAGTTGGACTACTTGTGATGAGTACATTTTTAGTAAAAGGGCTCGCCAATTACAGCCAATCAATGCTTATGAACTATGTTGGCCTCCGCATCATTGCTGACACTCAAAACCGGCTTTTTGAACATCTGGCTAGTATGGATTTATATTTTTTTCAACGGAATCCAACCGGCTCACTAATCTCTCGTTTCACCCTTGACATCCATCAAATGAAGATTGCTGTTTCCAATGGTCTAACAGGATTTGGTAAAGATTTATTGACCCTTTTTGGTCTTGTCAGCGTGATGTTTTATCAAGACTGGCAGTTGGCGCTAGCATCGTTTTTCGCCTTTCCGGTCGCTATCTATCCGATTGTACGGATCGGCCGGCGTATACGAAAAGTAACTGCAAACACACAAGTTGAACTTGGCCTTTTTACCACAGTCTTGACACAAACCTTCCAAGGCATCCGCATGGTAAAGGCATACGGCATGCAAGTCTATGAAGCGAGCAGGGTCTCGGACGTTGTAGAGCGCATCTATAAACTCAATATGAAGGCTGCTCGTACTCGTGAAATTTCACGTCCCATAATGGAAACTCTTGGAGGTGCAGCGATTTTTGTAGTAATTATATACGGTGGGAGCAGAGTTATTGATGAGGCGACCTCAGCTGGCGCCTTTTTTTCATTCCTAACAGCTTTGTTGATGGCTTATGAGCCAATGAAGCGCCTCGCAACCCTTAACGCTAGTATGCAGCAAGGCTTAGCCTGCACGGAACGACTTTACAAATTACTGGACCAGAAACCACGCATACAAAATAAAATCGATGCTATAGAACTTCCTAGAGTAACTGGCGAAATTGCGTTAAACAACGTAACCTTCTCTTATGCTGACGATATTAATGCTATTACCGATGCCTCTATCCGTGTCCAAGCGGGAAAAACCATAGCACTCGTTGGGCCGTCAGGGGCAGGAAAATCAACTATTCTTAACCTAATCGCTCGATTTTATGATATTGATCCGAGCTCTGGAGAAATTACCATTGATGGGGTAGACATCCGTGATGCCACGCTGGATAGTTTATTCAAAAATATTGCATTGGTTAGTCAAGACATCACTCTATTCGACGATACAATCAGCGCCAACATTGCCTACGGCAAGACTGACGCCAAACAAAATGAAATTGAGAACGCGGCGCGTCACGCTGCAGCACATAATTTCGTTTGCGCTCTCCCAGATGGCTATAAAACTATTGTCGGAGAGCAGGGTATAAAGCTTTCTGGCGGCCAACGCCAGCGAATAGCCATCGCAAGGGCTATACTTAAGGACGCCCCAATTTTGCTATTGGATGAGGCTACGTCGTCGCTTGACACAGAGTCTGAACGTCACATACAGACTGGTCTCAATGAACTTATGGAAGGGCGAACTACCGTCGTTATTGCTCACCGATTATCGACGATCATCGGAGCCGACCTTATTTATGTCATCGACCAAGGTCACATCATCGAACAAGGGAGGCATAATTCTCTTCTGGCGCGAGGGGGTTTATACAAGAAACTATACGAATTGCAGTTTAACGACGAACAAGCACCTTTAATGACCACCCCTTCGACAGGCTAAATTATCATGTCGCTGATCAAGCAAGTATTGCAATCAACCATAATTCGTTGCGTTTCGTGCTGGATTGGAGCCCAGTATATTCGTTTTGTTCACGCTACCACACGTTGGCAAATATTTGGAGCCGATATTCCTCGAACCTTTTGGGAAAAGAACGAACCTTTCATCTTAGCTTTTTGGCATGGCCGTCTTCTAATGATGCCTCACTGCTGGGACCAAGAGAAACCAATTCATATGCTTATTTCTGGACACCGTGATGGTTTATTGATCGCTAATACTGTTGCCCATTTTGGCATTAAGACTGTTAGCGGCTCATCCTCAAAGGGAGGTGCAAGTGCGCTCCGAACCATGGTTAAGATGCTTAAGGCCGGTGAATACGTGGGAATAACCCCTGATGGCCCCAGAGGCCCGCGAATGCACACATCTAAAGGCATCATTACTGTGGCTAAACTGTCTGGAGCGCCAATTATCCCGACTGCATTTGCTACTAGTAATGGGCGAAATTTAAAGTCTTGGGATCAATTTTTACTTGCCTGGCCGTTTAGCAAAGGTGTTATCGTTTGGGGAGACCCCATAGAAGTATCCTCAAAAGCGGATGAAAAGGCCGTAGAGCAGGCTCGTAAATGTGTCGAAAATAGTCTTAATACAATTACCGCTCAAGCCGATCAGCTAACTGGACGCAAACTTATAGAGGCCGAGCAGACCATGGCTTTGTCTAAAAAAGATAGATGAGTTCACTTCTCTCCCTTTATCGAACTGCAACCGTATTGGGTTCTCCTCTAATTGAGCACCATCTCAATAAGCGCCTGAGGTACGGGAAAGAAGAACTAAACCGCATCAAGGAGAGGCTTGGGCAACATTCGCGTATGCGCCCGGAAAATCCTTTAGTTTGGGTACATGCCGCTAGTGTCGGAGAATCCACATCCATGCTTCCTTTGGTTGAAGCTTTATTGAATAACCATCCTACCTTCCATATCCTGATGACCTCTGGCACCGTAACATCCGCTCAATTGCTTGCTAATCAGTTGCCAGAACGGGCAATTCACCAATACTTGCCTATAGACCGGGCACTTTATGTGAATACCTTTCTCAACCACTGGCATCCAGATTTGGTTCTGTGGGCAGAATCGGAATTCTGGCCTAATTTAATAACACTGCCATCGGGAAGAGGTATTCCAATGGTCCTGGTTAATGGTCGTATCTCACCTAGATCCTACAAGAAATGGAGATTACTACCAGGGCTAGCGAAAACCATTTTAAACGGCTTCTCCCTGTGCCTGGCACAAACTGATAGTGACGCTAAGCGATTATACAATCTAGGAGCTAAGCGTGTAGAGAACTGCGGCAACCTAAAGTTTGCAACTCCACCGCTAGAGTTTGACACGTACCACTTCAACCAAATGCAAAACATACTCGGTTCTCGCCCACGATGGCTTGCCGCTAGTACACACCCAGGCGAAGAAAAACAAGTCTGGGTAGCTCATAAGATAATCGCAACGACATATCCAGAACTTCTTACCATCATTGTGCCGCGGCACGTGGAACGTGGCTCTTCAATAGCCAAAGAATTAACTCTACTTGGCGCAAAAGTGGCCCAACGCACAAAGGGTGACGCAATCTCATCTACAACGAATATCTACATTGCCGATACAATGGGTGAATTAGGTGTCTTTTTCAGAGTATGCCCCATTAGTTTTATTGGAAAGTCATTGGTTAAGCTTGGCGGACAGAATCCTATTGAGCCCGCAAAGCTAGAAAGCGCCATTATTTTTGGCCCGCACATGTACAATTTTTCGGGAATAAGCGAGAGCCTCCTCAATAACGGCGGCGCCAAAGAGATTGCAGGTGCTGAAGAGTTGGCCGGCGCCGTGAAAAATTTTTTAGGGAATGATCACGGTCGGCAAAAACAAATCGATAAAGCTTTAGATTTTGCTAATTCCAAAACAGGTGTCTTAAACACAACACTTGCAGCACTTGACCCATTCGTTAGGAAGCTCTACGCGGGGGCGAGGATGCTATGAAAGCGCCAGACTTTTGGTGGGATAATCATAGAAATCTGAGTTCACTAACTCTAATGCCCCTTAGTTGGGTATATCAGGCAGGGATAGCCTTAAAACGTAAATTAGGACCTGTACCTAAGCGAATGTCCGTGCCAGTGATATGCGTTGGAAACGTTACAATTGGAGGCTCCGGTAAAACTCCTATAGCTTTGGACATTGCAACGAGGCTAAAACTAATGGGCAAGACACCTCACTTCTTAACTCGCGGTTACGGAGGAAACCTCGCGACCCATACCAAGGTAGAAAATGGATATCATAGCCCCGTCGAAGTTGGTGATGAAGCCCTTTTGTTATCACGAGTTGCGACTACTTGGATCGGATCAAATCGTGCTACTACCGCACATATGGCACTAGATTTTGGGGCCGATGTCCTTATTATGGATGATGGTTTTCAGAATTACTCCTTAGCAAAAGATCTTTCGTTCCTTGTCTTCGATGGCGGCGTTGGTAAGGGCAACAATCGCCTTCTTCCGGCAGGGCCTTTAAGAGAACCTTTTGATACCGCAATCTCAAGAGCTGATGGATTAATTATGATTGGTGAAGATAACACTAGCTTGCTACCGTATGTCCCAGCTTCACTACCCAAACTGACCGCTAACATTCGACCTGAAATTGATGAGGCAAAAATTAAAGGGCGCCGATTTCTTGCTTTTGCCGGAATTGGTAGACCAACAAAGTTCTTCGATACGCTAGAAGCACTGGGGGCAATTTTGGTTGAAACCAGGTCTTTTCCTGATCATTACTCCTACTGCATTTCTGATATTACCTCTTTGAAAAATGCTGCAGCCTCTTTACGAGCAACCTTAATCACAACTGACAAAGATGCAGTAAGACTGAAACCGCAAGAAAAAGATGATATCAACGTCTTGAAGATATCGATACATTGGGATGACAAAACTGTTATTGAGGCTCTATTAATATCGCTTTTTGACAAGGTTAGAGATGCAAGCTAAACGACCGGTTTTAAAACGCCTAGTTACAGATCCTCTGCTAGCAACCCTATTTCTAATTTTATATAGCGTATTCCGTACAATGAAATTCTCCGTAGCATCCACATTCGGCGGATGGATTGGTAATTTCATTGGTCCTTACTTGCCCATACACCAGCGCGCTATTGACAACCTGAAGAGAGCCTTCCCACAAAAAAACAACGAAGAAATTGAGAGTATTGCGAACGGAATGTGGAATAATTTAGGAAGATTTATTGGTGAGTGTCCACACCTTGGTAAAATAAATGTTTATGATCCACTAGGATGCTTTGAAGTAGTTGGCGGTGAATATATAGACCTTCTCCACAATGAGGCAAAAACTTGTATTTTTTTTTCTGGGCATCTAGCAAATTGGGAAATCGTTCCTCTAAGCGCCACCCAACGTGGTATTCCTATAGACCGTGTTTATCGTGCAGCAAATAATAGTTTTATGGAAAAAATTTATCAGCATGCTCGCTCAGGCATTGAAGGGGAATTGATCCAAAAGGGTCCCCTCGGCGCACGCAAACTTCTTAGGTCAATAAAAGGAGGACACCATATAGGTATGTTGGTGGATCAAAAAATGAATGATGGCATCCCGATACCTTTCTTTGGCCATGACGCAATGACGGCACCGGCATTAGCTGAATTAGCTTTGCGATTTAAATGCCCGGTAGTTCCTACTCGGGCAGAACGTATTGCAGGATCAACCTTACGGATAATTATTGAGCCGCCGCTAAAGTTCATACCTTCTGGAAATCGAAAAACAGACGTGAAAATGATTATGAAAATGGTAAATGAAAAGCTAGAAGATTGGATTCGCGAAACCCCAGAACAATGGTTTTGGCTACACAATCGATGGCCAAGATAGGGCCTCCGCAAAATCTTGTTAGAGTCAGCACGATTAACTAAAAAGCGCCTCACATAACCTCGCTACTCAGCAGCAGCCCGTCTCTATAAAGGATCGTTTTGTCTATCATCATCCTACAGGTAATGCGTGTGTTGAAACTTGTATAAAATGGTCTCAGTTATACATTTTGCCAGCCAACAACTCAGGGTCGAGATGTGTTGAAAACAATGAAACACCCCAATGCAGGTGGGAGCCAGTAGCACGACCCGTTTTCCCAACTTCACCAATTTTATCTCCAACCTGCACCTGTTGACCAAGTTTCACCGAAATAGCGCTCATATGAACATAAACACTTGTAAGACCGTGTCCGTGATCAAGCATCAACGTCTTTCCAGTATAAAACATTCCAGGATGCGATAACACAACTACGCCCGGTGCCGGCGCATGTATCTTAGTTCCTTCTGGTGCTGCGATATCAACACCATTATGTGGACGCTTTGGCTTCCCGTTTAAAATCCGTTGCGAACCAAAGACTCCTGAAATCCTTCCGCGTAAGGGCCACTTAAATTTAACTAAAAAATCATTTCGAAAAGTATTCAAGCGCCGCACTTTTGCAATTGCCGCATTATCCACCCTAATACGCTTTATATCTTCTGAACTTGGTACTACCATGCGCCTCAACAGACCATCAATACGCTCTACTTTATAACGTCGCTTCTTGACGTTAATTATACAATCGATACGCCTGCCTCCGGGGATAAATGCCGTTACTTTTTTCCTAGATTTTGCATTGCGTCCAAAACCAACTAAAAAATATCCTTTATTCGATATTCTTGTAATCTTATCATCTATCCGGACTTGGGAGCCGACTGGGGCTTTGCCTACTAAAAGCGCGCCCTGTACTGATGTTTTCTCTAACTTTAATGGACATGCTGGTAAAGGCTCCACAATTGCTAAAAAAGTAACAATGGTGAACACAACTACTTTCACTGCAAGTTTCCTTTCGCCTTTGCTACTATAGAATTGGATTTTATTGGGTCCGAAGTGACTTTAGCCTCCATTGAACCATCCGTAAGCCTTACATTTATATTTCGCCCTTTAGCTACATGCCGAATTGAAGGAATTATCTTCGCGTTTACATCAGTCACCAAGGCAAAGCCTCGGTCAAGGACGCGTTCATAGGAATAGCTTTCCAAAAGGGCGTTTATATGTCCAAGCCTTATTTTTCCTGCTTTGATGTTATTAAAAATATTACGGTTTAAAGACTGAGCCCTTTCTGAGAGTTGCGCTTGACCGTGCGAGAGATGATGCACTGGAGGCCGTAAATTAAAGCTTTTCGCAGCAAGTTCATGCTGACGCGCGGCGAGTCCTACCACCAGTGATTTTCGAAGACGCTCTGTCCACTCATCCAATTTTTGCCCCGCCTCACCAATAGATCGAGGTAAATCAGGAAGGCCACGTGTTAATGATCCAAGTTGCAGCTTGCTATCATCTATAATCCGATTGATTGAGCGATTCAAACGCGTACTACTCTCCATAATTTGCGTTGTTAACTGATGACGCACCGGAACCGCCATCTCGGCAGCGGCAGTTGGGGTTGGCGCACGAACATCGGCTACAAAATCTACCAACGTCGTATCGGTTTCATGGCCAATAGCGGATATCAAAGGAATAGAGTTTTGGACCACCGCACGTACGACAACTTCCTCATTAAAGACCCACATGTCTTCGACACTCCCACCACCCCGTGCCACGATTAGCAAGTCTGGACGCGGGGTCAGACCATTGTGCTCAAGGCCATTAAAACCTTGAATAGCTGCTACAATTTGCTCGGCAGCCCCTTCACCCTGGACCAACACTGGCCAGACTAATACCCGAGAAGGAAAGCGATCAGCCAGGCGATGTAAAATATCGCGGATTACTGATCCTGTTAGTGAGGTAATAACCCCTATTACATTTGGTAAAAATGGTAACTTCCGCTTGCGTTCTGGATCAAAAAGACCCTCCGCGGCTAATTGTCGCCGTCTATCCTCAAGCACCTTGAGTAATGCTCCCTCCCCCGCAAACTCAAAATTTTCAGCAACAATCTGGTAACGCGAGCGCATTGGATAGGTCGTTAATCTGCCCGTGACGACCAATTCCATGCCATCACCTGGTTGTAAACGGATCCGGGCTGCTATTCCGCGCCAACATACTACATCTAGGAGAGCGCTATCATCTTTCAAAGAAAAATATATATGCCCAGATACTGCGCGCTTACAGCCTGATATTTCTCCCCGTACTCGCACACGCTTGAAAGTATGCTCAATCGTCAGTTTCAACGCTTGACTAATTTCAGCAACACCATAAACCGGGATATCGTGATCCGAGTTATGCTGATCGGCAAAGGGTAGATTTACGGTAGACGTCTCGTCATTCTTCATTACAGTGTTAGGTTACAATAAATTTTTGGATAAGATAAGTACCATGAGGATATTAGTTATTGGTTCTGGAGGTCGTGAGCATGCACTTTCCTGGGCAATTTCAAAGTCACCAAAATGCAAGAAGCTTTATTGTGCACCTGGTAACGGTGGCATTTCACAAGTTGCTGAATGCGTGAATATCGCTGCTGAGGATATCGACTCTCTGGTTAAATTCACATTAGCCAATAATATAGATTTTGTAGTTATCGGCCCCGAAACGCCCTTGGTTCTTGGGCTCACGGACCGACTAGAAGACGTGGGTGTCAAAGTCTTTGGGCCATCAGCAAAGGCGGCAATGATTGAAGCTTCGAAAGGCCTAATGAAAGATTTTTGTACTAAGTTCAATATTCCAACAGCCGAATATTCACGATTTGATGAGTGTGATGCGGCTAAAGAATACATTCGAGGTCGAGGAGCCCCTATCGTCATAAAGGCCGATGGATTAGCGGCGGGGAAAGGTGTTGTAATCTGTCGAAGTCAGAATGAAGCCTATGCAACCATTGATCATATGATGAAAGAAGGTCAGTTCGGCGCTGCTGGGACCACAGTCGTCATTGAGGAATTTATGGAAGGCGAGGAAGCAAGTTTTTTTGCCCTAACGGATGGTAAAAATGCACTGCCTTTAGTTAGTGCCCAAGATCATAAAGCCGCCTTCGATGGCGACCAAGGGCCAAACACCGGAGGCATGGGCGCCTACACGCCTACAACAATTATCGACACGCGCCTTGAAAAAGAAGTTATGAAGAAGATTATCAAACCCACTATTGAAGGGCTCGCCGCGGAAAATATGCCTTATAAAGGGTTGTTATATGCAGGACTTATGATCACATCGAATGGCCCAAAGCTGATCGAGTATAATTGTCGCTTCGGCGATCCCGAATGCCAAGCCTTAATGGTCCGTCTCAAATCGGATGCACTAGATCTTCTACTTGCCTCTGTCGACGGATGCATTGCAACCATAAAGCCTCGGTGGAGTACAAATTCTGCCTTAACCGTAGTAATGGCTGCAAAAGGTTATCCGGGTATCTACGAGAAAGGGTCAGTTATCAAGGGTTTGGAGAAATTAGAAAAGAGTGATGACATCAATATCTTTCATGCAGGTACATCCTATAAAAATGGAGAATATATCGCAGAAGGTGGGCGTGTACTAAGTATCACGGCAACTGCGCCAACTCTAGAAGAGGCCCAAGAAAAAGCTTATAAGGCCATTAGTAAAATCGACTGGCCACAGGGTTTCTATCGAAAGGACATAGGATGGCGCGCCATTAGTAGATAAACTCCACGTGAATACTGGTGTAACAAATTAGGGACATAGAGTTAAGAAGATGACCCCAATTTATTTTTGTCAATTTACGGACTGGAGATTGATTATACACCTTTAAATTTTCTATAAGACTGGTTATCAATTAAAGGAAGCTCTATATCTAACGTTAATTCCGCTCCACTCCACTAATTGAGGACATCATGGACGAAAAAACCCGTATTCAGCTAGAGGCTGCGGCATTCCGCGGTCTAATAAAACACCTAAGAAAACGTTCGGATGCTCAAAACATCGACATCATGAATGTGGCAGGATTCTGTCGCAATTGCTTATCAAAGTGGTACAAAGCAGAAGCTGAAATTCGTGGCATAGAAATGACCGACACCGACGCTCGCGAAGCTATCTACGGCATGCCTTTTGCCGAATGGAAAGATAAGTACCAAGAAAACGCGTCAGAAGAGCAATTGCAAGAATTTGAAAAAACTCGACCGTTACACGCTGAAATAAGCGGTCATAATTAAGGGGCACGTTATCGAGCACCCCCACTTGCAATTTTGGTCTCTAAGCAACTACGGTACCACTTCACGCCTGCCGAATGGTTGGCATAAAGTTGATGCGGCTTTTCTTAGTCAACTCTGGCAACAACCCGAAGTACTTCCTGTAGATGAATCATGCAGCGCAGAACGTATGTTACATACCCGGCTAGTAAATGACCCTGCGCTAGAGGTGGAGAGAACAGATATTGAAGCTATTGGAGACCCTGACGCTAGGGAGAACTACACCATAGCACTCGGATTTCGTGATAGACTCATAAAAGCTAAGACCATTGAAGCCTATTATTTAAGCTTATTTAGATCCGGAAATGTGACGGAACCTGCCGTATTAATCGATTTATTAACCCGGACAATAGCCCACAGTATTGTTATTAATGATAGAGACGCATACACAGCCCGCACCGCTGAGCTTTTATTTCGAGAGCAGCGTGTAACAATTCAAAACGGTGCCGTCCTCTTGGGGGACCTGAAAACTGTGAGACGACTTGGTAGTACGGCGGGAATGGGTTCACTAGGCGCCTTAATTACTATGAGCGGAACTCAACCAAACAAGCTCGTCATGGATGTGCTTTCCGATGAAAATACCGAGCAATATTGGCAACGGTCCCATTCTTTTGACTTTATTCTAGATCTTACCTACGGCAAAACTGGAATCAACTCTTTCTCCCGGGTATTAGAAAGCTGGATCACACATTTTTTGGAGATCGAGGTAAAAATTCAACCGGTACAAGAAATAAATGACGATTATTGGGTTTGGCACATTGGCCTAGACGCAGAAGCAACAGCCCTACTGAATGATCTCTATAACGACGACATCGTGGAGGATGACCGGATGGAGCGCCTATTATCACTCTATAGGCTAGATTTCAAAGACCCTGGAATAATGCGCTCTGATATTACGGGGCGACCTATATATCTCGGACTTTGCATGACGAAAGACGGTAGAGTGAGATTAAAGCCTCAAAACCTACTCGTTAATTTGCCCCTTGCTTCAGATATTTGACCTCATAACGCGCAACACCAAAAAAAATTTTACACCCTCATTAATGCTTCAAGAAATAGCCAGGTGAGACCCACTCAAATAGAAAAGCAATTTTTTAGCTAGCGGTCTGTTAAATTGTCACTAGGGTGGCATTCAAACACTTCCGAATTAAAACCTTATCATCGTAGGCTCCACCACCTGAATAAATTGGTTAACTAAATTTTTAATAAGACTAATTTTACAATTTTTATCTTTTTCCAACTGAGGGGTTATACCAATTCGGCTTAGCGTAAAAATTGTGCGCATTTAAATTAATTTCCGATTTTTCCGTCAATTTTTTAACAAAATCCAACGCAAGTAGGGCGAAATCTTTAGCACTGTGGATACTTGGAAAAAAATATTCGCCATCTATTGTACTTTTTTCCCGATAGTTCTTGGCTATCTCCTTCGCCGCCTCCAAATTTTCAGTAGCGATTTGATCAATTTTTTCACTGTCAACCGAATCCAATGACGTAACCAAGTTCTTATAAATTAAAACTCTATATGCACTTCCACTATTCATTGCTTTTACCTCATGGCGATTTATCTAGCCTAGCCATTGGTTTATTTTATGCTCTTATTATACGCACTCACCTCATCAAGGAGAAAATCGCGCAAAACTTCAATCCGCTTTGAATGCCGCAACTCTTCAGGGTAAACAAAGTAAGCTTCAATAGTTGGTCCCCTTAGATCCGGCAAAATTTCTTGAAGTTGAGAAGATTCTTCACTCAAATAATAAGGTAATGCCGCGACCCCAAGGCCGCTTAGCACAGCTCGGTAGATACCATGAATGCTATTTACCCGGAATGCTGGATCGCGTGGATCATCGACTGGCCGCCCCACAGTCAGCAACCAGTTAATATCATCGACTGGTGCCGGTACTTCGTCACCATAAACTATTAAGGGCAGGCTATCCAAATCTGCCACCGTTTTTGGTACCCCATTACGCTCGAGGTAACTTTTTGACGCGAATACATGATAACGGATCGTCATAAGTTTCCGCAGAACTAAATTTAAATCTTTTGGCCTTGAGAACCGAACCGCAACATCAGCTTGACCTCTAGCTAGATCCAACTCACTGCTATCCACCAACAATAGTGACACTGAGATTTCCGGATAAGTTTCTAAAAATTTATTCATAAGGGCACTTAACCAAGCCGAGCCGAAAGTTAAAGAACTGGTAATGCGGAGGGGCCCCTCTGGAATTTCCCTATACTCATTGATGCGCCCGGTAGCTAATGCCAACCGGGAAGACATGTCACCGACAGCTTTTAGCAACTCCACGCCCGGCTCAGTCAAATCAATTCCACTTGCATGTCGTCTAAACAGCATAACCCCCAAGCTACCTTCAAGCGCACCAATTTGACGGCTGACTGCGGATTGGCTTAGTCCGAGCGCCTTTCCTGCTCCAGTGAAGCTCCCCACTTCAGCGACAATTGAAAAAACCCTTAATTGGTTCCAGTCCATGTTTAAATTCCTCTAATCGTCTACACGCATTCTGACGACACAAATTGGACCACTAACAGGATCTTCGTTAACGGCTAAAGCCACCCCATTTGCCAGAATAAACCACTGGTGAACATTCTCTTCATCGCCGGGCCACATTTCAAAAATACTTGAATGTAATGAGCAAGGTGCACCGTCATTTATTCGCACCCCGACAACTTCGGTATCAAGTAGTGCGTCGTTCACTTGAGCTTTGCATATCTGATCCTTGAGTATATGTCTTAATATGGGCAAATGTGGACTCCTGAGTTTATTATAGCTCTACAGCCAAGGTCTTAAAGATTTTGGGCACAAATTGGCTTATTACGCTATTCCCCTAACGTCCCATAAGACCAGAAATATGTGATTCCCTTTTTGCCGTTAGTAATTTTTTTTGCGAGTTCATTAAACGTCCCATGGGTGTCGCGCAAGAGTGGACAAGCCGCTTGACAGGGATGTATGCAATAAACGCACAAGAACCAAATACATGAATATACCATAAGGCCATATAGCTTAATCCAGATAGTTCATCCTCCACAAATATGAAAGACATACTATAACCAAGGAAGGAAAACCAATATATAGGATCTGGTGGAAGCGCGGCAAGACGCAGTGCTTCCAAGACAAATCCACTAGCAACGACAAAAAGAAGGAAAATTGTACTTGGCGTATCTGCAAATTTCTTCTCAGGCTTATTATTAACCATCACGCGCCAAATTAAAGCCAGAATGCAACCAAGCAATACCATCGTGCCTGTAAAATCATATCCAAAATCGAAAGCAAGTCGAAGAGGGTGTGCTGTAATTTCCCATATATCCTCGCCCCCAAAGGCAGGCCATGCCTCACGGACCATCACCGCTAAAATTTCCAAACCAAACATCGTTATAAAACCCCAATAAATAAGTGTATGACGCAACCAACGAAATGTACTGATGGAAAAAAGTGTCCGGTGCAACACAACATCATCATAGAGAGTTCGACGCATTGCATCGGTATCAATTGCGTCGCGCGTCACCAAGTAGCCATAACGTTTCCAGGTCGGTAAGTTATTGACTATTAAAATTTTATACAAACCAAATTCAATCGCAATAATCGCAACCAATGCTACAGGCCCGAACAGGACCCATTCAATTTCCATACGACCTTCAATGGTTTCGTTAATAAAATAGCCACTTAACGCTGCTACCGCACAAATATAACTCCAAAATCCAAGCCAAAGTAGACGTGACCAGGTTATTTTCAAAACTGTGGATGAAAGGGTTTTAGAGCAAATATAAACCATAAATGTCGCCGCACCTACCCCAAGTAGCAGCGTAGCAGCTACAAAAAGCCCATATCCCCAAGCCGAATTTAAGAGATCAAAAATACCAGCGATCAGCAAACATACTGCTAAAGACGACGGCAATAGTAGATTAAAACGTACACGATGCCAAAAATTCATGGGTTAAAAAACTATCAAGTCGTATCAGCCTCAAGTTTGGCCTGTTCTCGTTCGACATCCATAGCAATCATCGCCTCATGAAGTTCTGGGTCTCCACCTTTCATATTGGATAAATTCGTCACACAGGCCTTCGCCTTTTCGACAGCTACCAACGCATCCATCGCATAAGCATCAGCTCCAATTTTATCACACCAATTTTGACTAATAGGTGCCCCACCTACGAAGACTTTTAAATCCTCACGCTTACCCTCCGCCGTAATTCGCTTAAGCGTTTCCCACTGCATATTCATAGTTGTGGTCAAAAGGGCAGAAAAACCAACGATTACCGGTTTATGTTCCTCAATAGCCTCCAAAAATTGATCAGGCGTAACAGTTACGCCCAAATCTACAACTGTAAAACCAGCTGCCTCAAGCATCATACCAACAATTTTTTTCCCAATATCATGCAAATCTCCCTGCACCGTACCAACCACTACAGTACCAATTTCCTCTGTTTTTTCTGCAACAATCAAAGGCTTCAGAACTTCAAGCGCTGCTTGCATGCATTTTGCCGACATCATTACCTCAGGCAAAAAATATTCATCCATTTTAAATCGCCGGCCGACTTCGGCAATCCCTGTCGCCATCGGCCCCGCAATAAGGGTTCTTGCATCAACATCTTGTTCAAGAGCCGTATTTATGAACCCCACCGTTTCCGTGTGCTCCCCTTCGATGATATTCCACTCTAACACGTGAAATAACTCTTTGATATCTGAAGGAGCCTCGGACCACCGATCTGTTTCCCGAGTGGTTTCGATGTCATGCTTTAAATCTGCTAAATCAAACTCTTTTTCCGTATCTATAACCAGGGGCATCAGATCTTCCTCATGATTCGATTTTTAGGCTAAACCTATATTCACCGTTGTATTTCTGGTAAATCTTCACCGGCGTCGGCACCATCGGGCGGTTCTTTTGGTAATGGATAAACCCCATATTCTCTGGCCTCATCAATCATGGCCAGTGTATTTTCAGCAGGCACATCATGCTCTAGACGGTGCGAGGAGCTAAGCAAGTAACCGCCACCATGTCCCATCTCCCAGATTCGTGCACGCACCTCTTGACGAACATCCTCTTCACTTCCCCACGGAAGAGTTTCTTGAACATCAATACCCCCATAAAAAAACATTCTATCGCCAACCATAAGTTTTTTTGAACGCGGGCCCGAATGGCGCGCCGCCTTAGGCTGTATCGGATCGAACCCGTCAATGCACGGCATTCCGTTGGAAAGTTTTCCGGCCAATAACGCCTCCATAAAAGAAGTTGGAATTGCGCCACAGCTGTGAAATTGAATTTTTCCATTTGGGTTTTTTTTCAGAAAATATTCTTTTGTCTCGATAAACGCACGGTGGTAATGCGGGATTAATTGTCGCTCAAACATTTTAAGGGATAGGAATGCTGTTTTTTCGCTCGCAAGGTCTTCGGGGCTAACTCGTATCCAATCGAGGTATTCTCCCATCCGGTCAATCATTGCCTTGTTGAAATCAATTTCCAAGTCCGTCAATTTGGTTAACAGGGCATCCAAAAATTCTGGCGCTTCAATAAAATCAGAGAAAATTTTGGCATATCCGACCATATATTTTGCCTGCTCAAACAACCCGCCCCTGCCTGCTTGCCCCATTAGAGCAAAGGGGGGCTCTTCCCGAACATACTTGCAATAAGTCCGCATATCCATTCCC
>PBLS01000034.1 GCA_002721825.1 Magnetovibrio sp. | reverse complement strand
CGCTACGCCTCGAGACACGCTCAGGTCGAGCTCGCAAAGGAACGCGGCAATTTGCACCTTGGAGCAACTTTTAATACCGCAAAGAAAACGATCACCGATGGCTCAAGCTAGTAATATGCACTGCGAGTTGCCGATACTATATTCCTTCCGGCGCTGTCCCTATGCAATTCGGGCGCGGATGGCAATTTCGGTTAGTGGCCAGACATGTGCTTTGCGCGAGGTTTTTTTGCGCAACAAGCCACTTGAGATGATTCGGGTTTCCCCGAAGGGTACCGTGCCTGTGTTAGTATTGCCAGGTGGACGGGTAATTGAGGAAAGCCTCGAGATCATGCGTTGGGCACTCGACAAAAACGATCCAGAAGGATGGCTGACGCCACTGAATTATAGCAAAGATACTGATGCACTGATTACCGAAAATGACGGGCCGTTTAAGCACAATCTGGACCGTTACAAATATCCAACCCGTTATAAATTAGTAGACCCACTTAATCATCGTACCCAGGGGTTGGCATTTCTTCAAAAACTAAACACACGACTCTTAAATACCGATTACCTATGCGGCAATGATTTTACTTTTGCCGATGCGGCAATTTCGCCGTTCATACGTCAGTTTGCTAACAACGATCGTGAATGGTTTGACGTACTCGACTTATCTGGCTTACAACGCTGGCTACACAGTATTATTGAATCGACTCAATTTTTAAACGTGATGGATAAGTATCCTGCCTGGGAAACAGGCATGGGCGAACCTAGCTTTCCAACCTCCTGAATCACCATTGTTAATAGGATAATTGTCGATCCTAATCGGCAAAAACGCCACCCCAGTTCAAATAGGGCAGCGAACTTTCTGGTTGCCGTACAAAAACTCAGGCCTCTAAAATATCTAATCCTCCAATGAATTCTAGCTATGGATAAAATTGACAACGCTTGTTACGTGGGCCTTTAATTTATAACGTATAAACTTTGAATTAGTCGGGAGAGTGCATGTGCCTCTTGAAACGCTGGACCTCAGTACCCAGACCTCACCCAACCTACTAAAAGTAGAAGTGACTGATCGCCGTGCGTGGCTATCCGTAGATGTCGATCCACGAAGTGCCATCATCACGCTAAACGACGACGCCATCGAAGAAACGCGTCAAATTGTCATGGAAATACAGAATAACCCGCTTCCGCTTTACTTGAGGTCAGCGGATCAATTTGACATGCCTCAATGGCGTCGGACGATGTGTGCCGCCCGCGAGATGCTCAAAAATGGGCCAGGCTTTACGATTATAGACCGTTTGCCTATGGATAATTTCAGCGAAGAGGACATGAAGACAGTGTTCTGGATCGTCGGACAGATAATCGGTCGAACGGTAGCACAAAAATGGGATGGCACCATGCTTTACGATGTATCCGATACCGGTCAGCCTTTCGGTTACGGCGTGCGTGGGTCCTATACAAACGTAGAGCTGGTCTTTCATACCGACAATGCGTTTGGCGTAGCACCTCCTGAATATGTTGGCTTACTATGCAAATACCCGGCACTTCGTGGTGGAACCAGCCGTTTCTGTTCTCTGTACTCAGTTCACAACATTATGCTCCGCGACCACTCTCGATTACTAGAGCGCCTCTACAGGCCCATGTATTTTGATCGACAAGCCGAACATGGGCCGGAAAGCCCAAAGACCGCATTTGCACCATTTTTCGCCTTCGACGGCAAAAAATTGACGGCTAGGGCTAATGTATCCCTCGTCCGAAAAGGTCACGCCCTCGCTGGCGTGGACATGGATTCTGAATTGGCTGACGCCATCGACGCCGTTGAAAGGGTCAGCAATCGGCCGGAACTTTGGCTAGAACTGCCTATTGAACGTGGACAACTACAGTACCTTAATAATATTGAACTCGGCCATTATCGCTCGCACTTTGAAGACAATCCCGAGCCAGCCAGAAAACGCCAACTGTTTCGCACTTGGCATCGAGATTGGGGGGCACGCACCTACGATGGGTAATCAGTCTAATTTCTCATGTATATAAAAGGCTGAGATTTACGGTATTTACCCAATCATTGGTATAACTCGCCGTCCTATCTAATAGGGATCCAGAGAGTCATATAACTCAAGAACCTGACCGGCGATTAGATTAATGTGCTGTTCAATTTCCTCCCTACCGATCTCAATAATTTTATCGCGTATTTCTCCCGGTGGCGTTCTCGTTGCGTAGAAATACACAGCACTCATGGGAAAAAGCAGAGAGCCTTTGTAATAGTGATTTTCAACAGTCATCTCCCCTGGTGTTTGGTAGAAATGAGCGTTCAACTTCACCATATAATCATGATCAAATACGGTTAAAGCGCCAAGTTTATTCGTAAGATACCGCACTAACAATGGATCGGATTCCATGGTAGAAGAGCATTTAGCGAAATAGTCGCTTTCGGCTTGTTTTCCAGATTTTGAATACAATTCCGATAACGCATTGGCAAATTCCCGGCAATTAGGCGCTAATTTGCGTCCTTCCTCCATGAAGCTTATGGCCAATTTGGTATCGTTAAATGACATTGTTATCAATCCAAATATAAATAAGTGTTCATATCTTTTTGGTTCCAAGCGATTTGCAAACTCGCGAAGCTGAATCGCTTTGTCCTGATCGCCTTTAACATGGGCCTGAAAGGCTTCATCAAGTTTTGCGTTATATTCGTTAGGTTGCGGTTCCGCATTGGTACCTGTTTTTGAATCTAGGAACGAAAGAAGGTTGTCACGAAAACCCTTTATAAGCGCTACTCTATCCTCTTTGTTCCAAGCGTTACGGAAATCATCAGATGAATACCTAGGGAATGAGGAAACGGCCTCTAAGATAATTTCTCGCTTGAGCGGTTGTTCGGACAGAGAAATTTCAAATGCTCTTAGAGGATTCATGCCCTCGATCCGCATCCCGTCACTGCAATTAAAATAGTTTCTTTCCGTTGGAAAACGCTGGAGCGCTTGCTGTAAAGAATCCTTGGCCATAACGAAAACCGCGTCGGTTAAAATATCTTCGCCACCAAAATTCCCCGGCATTGGAATATCGAGAATATCCTCGTATGGCACTTCCATTTCATCATCATGATAGGCGGACCCTTCTGCATGATGGCGTTCAATATCACGAGCCCCAAGATCAACACCGAACATATAGATATCCTTAAATCCAAATTCTTGAGCAAAAGAGAATCCAAGGTTGGCGACGGTCGGCGTCGCGTACTCAACGTAGGCATCCTTGCCCAGGGAGAAAATCGGTGTTGGCGCCAAATTGGGCCGGAAATAGAATACAGACGTGGGGAAATGCGCAGCAACCCCTGGTACAACAGTGTAGGACGCAATCAACACAATGGATGAGATGTCGTGAGACTTCGCCTCTGAGGCTATGAGATCGGCGATCTCGGGCGTGTTCTCCATCTCGACATGAAAGTCAGGCATAATTCCATTGTTAAGTAATATCCTGAGCGCTGTCCCACATGAAACGATTGCTGCCCTGTCTTGATTCTCCCGGATGACATTGATGTTTTCATCCAGTGACGGTCCTGACCCAACGATGAAAGCTGGAAGGGGCAATTGCCCGTTACGTCGCATATAGTAACGACCGTTGTACTCTCTCAAATTTAGGCAAGCGTTTTGCATCATGTCTCGTTCATCTTGGAAGAAACCCGCGGCTACTTTCACGAATCTGCTACTCCCTTTAATCAACTCCAAAACCGCATCCAATTTTTCACACTCATAGGATCTAATTATGGTGGTTCCATCGAAAAATTGAGGACTTATTGGATACAGGCAATCTCGAATTCTTAGTTCAATATCTACAGGATTCTCATTAAGGATGATTTGGAGCCTTTTTTGGCTGGCGGAAAATTCTCTGAATAGTCCTTCCCAATCGAATGTAAATAGCGATAGATAAAGAAATTCGAGGTTGGGTTCGATAAGGATCAGGTTATGACATTTTGAAAAATCAACAGCGAGCGGAACATGATCTCCCAATGCAAATCCAAAAACGGCAAGGTGATAACATTGAGGGCCAACAGGATTGGTGGGCAATGGCGAACCTCGAACATTTTCGACGCGCTTAGTAATACGTTTGATTACATCAGCTTCAGCTCCTTCTGCCTCGACCACCTGATTGATTATACGTATCGAGCCAAAATAATTTTTTAAGCCCTGCAACGCCCACTTTTTACTACCCATACCAAACAGCGGTTGGTCGCGGCAAAAAATATCAAAGTCCCCTGCATCGTTAATCAGCAAGTATGATTCTGTCGGGTTCATGTTGGAGAAAATATCAGCAACTTGCTTGAAATGCTCGTCCCAAGCCCTCATGTTTTTCGCAAATAACTGATAGTCAAGCTCATCGTCGTTAGCTTTTCAGAAGCCACGCTCATTCACGCCGATCCCCTTGAATTTGCCGATCATAAGGAGCTATCCGAGCCAGCTTTATTACAGTAGGCCTTTAAAAAAAAAAGTCTCATTCTTATTTTTATACATATTTTTTCCGTGATAGTTCGCTTAGACAGACGTCTAAGCTTGTTTCTATAGTTACCTTTCAATTCGGCACCACGGAGCATATATTGCAATAAACGTTCCCCCGTCTCTATACTAATTGAGTGAGTACTTGTGTATTCACGCAAAAACTCCACAACTAACTGTATATTTTCGACGATGAAAATTCAACAAAAGGCGCCGAGAGCCGGAGCGTCGTGGATACGTTCATATGGATTTCTTACGCACAGGCTTGTCTCCTAAGGCACCGCTTCTATCTAACTAAGGATGGGCCACATCGACTAGCAAAAGAACCAGACGTTGGTCTTACCATATTTTATACCCATAAGACCGACGATACAGTAAAGGGTGATGACAGCTCATTTAAAAATAGCATCTATCCCAGCAATACCAATATTCGCCACAAATCTCTCCCAATTTACTTAGGTCGACCCTAAATTATTTCATCTTCCTTTACCCTAATGTTTTTGTGTAACTCTAGACTGACCTGAAGGAGCCATGGCTTGTATAAGGCTAGGTAGGCTATAGCACTTGTGTAAATGAAAGCAGCAGCTATAGAGGCTAAAACCATTTGAATTTCCTTAATTATCTGCAGGTGTCTCTCCAAATGGGTGGAGACAACTAAGTGGTTAATCACGAGAATGATTTTAAATAAGAAAAAGGACTACCTGATGACCAACTTTAGGCAATTAAAAGGTCATTTCATGACCAAAATATGTCTGATGGATAAGCTCATAAAATCACCAGAACCTATATTTCCTCAAGATCAGAATGGCTCTCGCCAGGCTTAGAATTGATGTTATGATGAGTAAAACGACCTTATATTAAAGATACTCATCAACTAATTTTTATAGAACATCCCCATTCACGATTTTTCTTTCAAGTTAAACCCTTCCGTTTGTATTCTGTGCATTCAATAATTTTTTAATCCGTTTCCTCTCAAAGACAAAGTATACGGCTCACAGATATGCCACCAAAAAAAATACACCCCTTTGAGGATAAAATGCGTGGCTGCCTTTTTGGCGGCGCAATTGGCGATGCATTTGGTTACAATGTCGAGTTTAAGAGTTTAAGCTCTATCCGGACTTCGTATGGTGAGGGAGGAATACAAGAACCCGAAGAAACCGATGGCCTGTTTGTAGTCAGCGACGATACGCAAATGACATTGTTCACTTTGGAAGGATTGATTCGTGGGCTTGGTGGAAAAGAAGAAAATATCCTCGAAGAAATCCGGCTGGCTTATATCGATTGGCTCTCAACACAAAATCCACCAGAAATCGGTTGGCAATCGCGAGGGGAAATTTGCAACGACAAACGGCTTTGGTTCCTACGTGCGCCTGGGAATACCTGTTTGTCGGCCATCCGGGCCGGAGCGCATGGGACACCGATTAATCGAATAAATGATTCAAAGGGCTGTGGTGGTGTTATGCGAATCGCACCATTAGGTTTGGTAAAATCCTGGTCAGAACGAGAGGCTTTCGATATGGGTTGCAGAGTTGCTTCCATGACACATGGACATCCCTCGGGATACCTAAGTGCCGGGGCTTTATCGTGTCTTATTCATCTTCTCCTGGATGGAGAACACCCTAGGGATGCACTAGCTCAGATCCTGCCCTTACTTGGGGAGAGTTATAGAGGCGAAGAGACAATTGTGGCCCTGTTGAAGGTTTTAGAGTTAACCCGATCAGAACAAGATGCCACGGAATGTGTTCGCAAACTGGGTGAGGGATGGGTAGGAGAAGAAGCTCTTGCAATCGGTATTTATGCAGCGCTCCGCGCATCTAGCTTTGAAGAAGCGCTTATCATTGCCACTAACCATGATGGTGATAGTGATTCAACGGCATCGATTGCAGGGCAGATTTATGGAGCTTGGCATGGAGACGGTGTCTTACCATCACCGTGGATAGGGAAGTTGGACATTGTGGATGTGATGGAAAAGCTAGTGATAGAGTTTTTGGCTGCGAAGGGTGAGACTATTCGGGCGCTCTGAAAACCTTTTTTAATTTTAAGCTATCCTTATCTGTGCTGATTTCTATTAAAATCAGAACTTATTTCTCAGTACAAACACCGGGGTATAAATGGATAATTGTCCGTTATAAAATAAGCATACTTACCTAGGATCTTGCCACCGTTGCATTGGTCAAGTCTATTTTCCCCACCTACAAATTCATAATCTTCACTATATGATCCATCGAAGATGCCAGGCGGACCTCCGCTTGGGCGCATTCCTTTCTTAAGCTGCCAACCCGTTTTTCTTTCGACTGGAAGGTAATGGATTTCAAAACCGTCTCCGGCATATCCAACGAGTGAACTGCCTGAAGTTCTAGTAAGGCTATTTGCTATCCCGTGATAGTGGTATAATCCAGCCCGCCCCACATGACCGTTATTAAAATCAAGGCCAAGTTTCCCGGGTGCGCCAAATATTTCAAGGCTCCAGTTTTTATTTCCATGGCGACTATGACCTAGACGGGCATTCGAATCCCAAAACCCCGCTGTATTTGGCCTGAATGGCACACCATTTACCGCAATCCCAACAGTTCCTTTTATCGACTTAGGAACTAGTCCTCTTTTCGGTTTTAACGGCACGCAAACATTTAACTGCTGTTCGGAAATAGTATTCGGATTTCCCCGATTAGGAAAATTTCCTGTTGGGTGATCGGGAATTCCATTTGCTATAAAACATCGACTCTCTTTGATTAATAATATCTCACCTTATTCACGTTTGCCCCTAAAGCTGGGGGCCCGAATGTAAACAATATTACGCCAACCCTGACTAAATTAAATACTTTCTTCATGTGAGAAAGGTTAGTGGATTCCTTATTAGCATCAAGAACAATCCTTCATGACCAGGCACTAATTTTGTCAGTGTGAAGTGCAAGCACAAGCCAAAAATGCTTGCTGACCTACTCTCCCACAATACGGAGAGGGCTTTTTTGCGCCTTACTTTTTAATGTTATTTTGGTTGCGAGGATAGCATTTGAAGCTACAACCAAAAGGTTATGAGCCTAACGGCCTAGATTGAGGTAATTCGTGGCTTAGGGCTTCACCAAATAAAAGGCTATATTAAGATCGGTTTAATCGCCATGTCATAATTATTATGATATTCGCCTGACCCTTTTGTACTTTTTTAAACGGTCGTTACCCAGGACCATTTATCCGTCGACCGGCCAAATAGCAGATCAAAATAAACCCCCTGCAATTGACGAGTAAGTGCACCGGGGCTACCGTCACCAATGGACGCACCGTCTACCATGTTGATCGGTGTAATCTCCCACCCGGTACCGCAAAAGAAAGCCTCTTCAGCCGCGAACAATTCACTACGATCAATATCGCGTTGCTGGACTTCAACCCCCATGCCCTCAAACAACCGGATGACTGTGTCACGCGTAATGCTCTCAAGGATATCACTCGTAACGGAAGGTGTGACGGCTACGCCGTCGCGGACCAAAAATATACACATACCTTGACCTTCGGAAATTTTACCTCGGTTATTGAGCAGTATTGCCGCATCATATCCATCAATTTTCGCCTGAATTCCGGACAAACGAGAATTATTATAGTTCCCGTTCACCTTCGCTCGAGCCGGCATTGCACGGTCACTAAACCGCTCCCACGAGGAGACTTGCGCGGTGCAACCCGTCTCGACTCGCTTCGGCGTACCACGGGGGATCGCCGTGATAAAACTACCTATGGGTCCCTGCGCAGACGATTCACCATCCCCATCAACATAGGCAGTCGGCCTAATATGTACGGATGTCCGGAAGTTGTTCCGCTTCATAAGTTCGATGGTCGCTTCGCACATAACAACTGCGCTAATGACTTCGTCAAATCTCATGATTTTCTGCGACGTTTCCATTCTTTGCATATGCTCTTCGAGTCGGAAAATCCGCAGCTTCTTAGCCTCTTCACACCAGTATCCTCGAATTCCTTCGAAAACCGCGGTACCGTACTTGGTGAAAGGCGTGAATATGTGCACATTGGCTTCTTCCCACGGCACGAACTCGCCATTAAAATAGACGATAAGGCTTTCGTATTTATTTGTCATTTACCGAGCCCACCAAATCCTCCAAAACAACGAGTATGTTTTTATCTTTTATCCCCATGATACTTTCTCACAATTCTCTAAGTGCATTAAATTGACTCACATAACAGGAACCATCGATACGTGCCGCAATTACAGTGGTGCGGTCACTCTTAATAGCACTTGCAAACGCATCGCCTAGTTGATGTTCGGTTTCTACGACGACACCGTCAGCACCGAAGCCCTCAGCAAGTGATACCCAATCTATACCGCCGATCCCTACACCGAACCGAGGGATACCTTTGATTTCTTGTTTAACCCTGATAAGCGCGATCTCCTGGTCATCGAACACAACAACAATGATTGGTAAGTTCTCTCGAACGGATGTCTGCAACTCGGCAACTGCCATCATGAAACCGCCATCTCCCGAAAAAGCTACAACCGGTCGGCTTGGGTGTGCTAAGCGTGCCGCCAACGCTCCTGGAATCGCGTACCCCATAGATCCAAGGCCGTTAGATGTCAGGAACTCTCTGGGTCCATAGGACTCCCACTTCTGAACCACTAGCAAGCGACTTGCACCAGCATCACATGTCGCAATCGTATCGCGCGGCAACATCTGGCGTGCCACTTCCATTGCGGCTTGCGGCGACAACCTCTTTGTAGAAACATTCAACGCATTACTAACGTCTTGACGGAATTTTGTGGCAGACTTCTTTCCCCAGCCGCCACCTGCCGGCAGATGCTCACAAAACGCCCGCATCAACTTCCCCAGGTCACCTATCACTTCCAAATTGAACGGGATCATTGCGTCGAGGCTTGGAACCCCTGCTAATGACAGAACAGGAATGGTGTATGGCCAGGCCTTCGGTTGCAGTTCAACTCCATCGACTCCGATACAAATGATCAAATCCGACTGATTGACAAGTTCACGTTCTATTAAACCACCAATGATACACCCAGCACGAAGATCATGGTCTTCCGGAATTGCACCCTTCACTTTAGAGGTCGTCAATACTGGCGCATCTAAATGTTCTATGAAACCTACTAATTCAGATGCAGCCTCGTCCCAGAGGACTCCCAATCCTACTAGCACGATCGGCTTCTTTGCTTTTTTTATCATTGCAATCGGCTCAGACAGAGACGACTTGCTCGGTTCAGGAATCAAGCGGTCCGGTAAAACAGGGTGTATATATTTTGCATCTCCTGCATCTGAGGTTGTCTCCGAAGATATGACATCTATATGCACTGGCCCCGGCGCGCTTTGCCTTGCGATTCTTAAGGCTTTTCGAATTTGCACCCGCGCCGATTTGGCATGAAGGGTCGTACTCCATTTTGTAATCGGGGCAAAAATTTGACGATGGTCGATTACTTGACGCAACCCGGTTTCGTAAACCGGCCCAGGGTATTGGTCGGTCAGAGCGATCAAGGGCGCACGATCCAACCATGCATGGGCAATACCATTGACCATATTTGCGGCTCCAGGTCCGCGGGTCGACGTGCAAACACCGGGGCTGCCCGTGATTTCACCCCATGTCGAGGCAAGCATGGCACCAGCCACCTCTTGCTTCATAAGGATGTAACGCATGTCACGTTTGCGGGCTTCATCCATCAACTCGACGGTTTCACCTCCAGGATGCCCGACAATGAATGGCGTCCCACTCTCCAAAAATGCGTCAACAAGGACCTCAACGGTTTTACCCATACCCTAAATCCTATCGCTTCTATTGCTAATCATAATGAATATCGATGATCAAATTGAGATAATCATCCACACGTAAAGTTGTATCAGGCCCCGCAACGACAGTGGACTCTCGCTCCTCGACAATAGCCGGCCCCTTGATTCCATCTCCAGCCGAAAGACCGTATCTGCTGTACACCGCGCACGGCATATATCCGGTTTCCGGGAAATAAACGTCACGCATGCCTTTTTTTGCATTCCCCTTATCAATCTCCTGGCCATCAAAGTTAAGCGTCAGGTGTGGCGCTGATCCGGATGCAGTCAGTCGCCATGTAATTGCTTCTACCGGGACATCCGAGATACGCCGACCAAACAACTCGTCGTATCTTTCCAGAAACGCCTCATTGAGAAGTTCTGTGAGATCGTCTCCAAACGGCCCGTCCGGCAACGCCACGTCAATTTCAAATCCTTGTCCGACATATCGCATTTCCACGCGCTTATTGACTGTGATTGCGTCTCCATCCGCCCCCGCTTCTAGAAGCGCCGTGATCGCGCTATTTTCCATTTTACTGTAAAATTCATTGACGATCGCTGGGTCGAGATCATCCACCCGGCGGACATAACTATTTACACGATCTGTCGCCGGAGCCGCGATCAAGAAACCTAGCGCAGACGACACCCCTGCACCCAAAGGACAAATGATGCGGCCAAGCCTTAGTTGTTTTGCCAAGCCATAAGCATGGACAGGGCCAGCACCGCCCGTCGCAACCAGCGTATATCGTCGTGGATCACGCCCTTTTTCCGCTATATAACGCCGTGTCACTGCCGCCATATTATTGTTAACGATCGCATGAATTCCCGATGCCGCTTCAGTGACGGAAAGCCCTGTATGCTCGGCAAGTTTTTTTTCAACTGCCGACTTGACCAAATCAATATCTAAAACCATCTCACCACCAAGGAAGTAATCCGGCGACAAGTATCCCAGCAGCAAATCAGCATCCGTCACGGTCGGAGCCTCGCCGCCACGTCCGTAACATACTGGACCGGGTTCCGACCCTGCGCTCGCCGGTCCAACTTTCATAAGTCTCATGGCATCTATGTACGCAATAGACCCGCCACCGGCACCGATCTCAATCAGATCAATAACCGGCACTTTAAGAGGGATGCCCGACCCATTGTAGAAACGCTTCACCCGCCCCGCCTCGAAACTATTCGAATGCTCCGGTTCGCCATCTTCGATAAGGCACATTTTTGCTGTGGTGCCACCCATATCGAATGCAATGACGGCATCTGACGATGTGATTTTCCCATAGTATGCACCCGAGATCGCGCCGGCGGCCGGCCCTGACTCAATCATTTGTATAGGACTCTCCTGCGCAACGTCGAGCGCGGCAATCCCGCCACCGGACAGCATAACGTTGAGAGGCCCATTTAGGCCCATATCGACAAGCTTTTGCTCTAGGTCGCTGATATAACCGCGCATTCGCGGCAGCACATAGGCATTGGCCGTTACGGTACATGCGCGTTCATATTCGCGTATCTCCGGCACTACGACAGTCGATGCCGTTATTGGCATATTTGGGAAATGTTTGTTTAGAAGCTCCACAGCACGCATTTCATGCTCAGGATTCAAATATGCGTTAATGAAACAAATGGCAATGACATCGACCCCTTGATCAACAAGCTCCTTACCTGCGCAGATAACTTCATTCTCGTTAAGCGTCTTAAGCACATCGCCGTCACGATCGATCCGCTCCGTCACGGTTAGCCGTCGCTCACGCGGGACCAAAGGCTCAGGCTTCTCAATAAACAGGTCGTACAAGTCGTAACGCATCTCATGACCAACTTCGAGTACATCGCGGAATCCACGTGTCGTTATTAACCCGACCATTGCTCCATTACGCTCAATGATGGTATTTGTTACCAACGTCGTCCCGTGGACAATGCCGGAAAGTTGATCAATCCTCAGACCTGATTTTGTTGCAATGCGCTCGACGCCTTCACAAATTGCGATGCCTGGATTAGACGCGCTCGTCAGTTGTTTTCCCGTGAATATAACGCGACGCTCTTCATCAACCAGAACAAAATCCGTGAAAGTACCCCCTACATCAACACCAATTTTTTTATATCCAGACATTTTGATCTGTCTCACGGTTCGTAGTTATAGTGCTTTTTCCCAGCCTCAAGAGATATATAGCCTTTGCGGATGTCATTCTCGATAGCCGCCCTATCTCTCTCCGCAGGACAGCCAAACCCGCCACCACCCGGAAAATGAAGCCTCAGCCTTGCTCCCGCAGGAAGCATGGTTCTAGCTTTCTGATTGGGCCGAGTACCGTCACTCAATTGAACCACTGTACAAGAACCATCTCCACCACCCGCAATGCCACGCGGGGGATATTTGTGCCGATCAGACATCAAAGAAAACCTGATTGGATGATCGGAACGTACCTCAATTTCAATATCCTGCCCCAAGCCCCCGCGGAATTTCCCCGGCCCCCCAGAGTCTGTCACTAATTCTTTGTGCCACACCAACAACGGAGAAACGCTCTCCAGTGCCTCTACACTTCCAACACCCGTATTTGACGGAAATGCGGTGCACGCATACCCATCCATTCTTGAGTTCGCACCGAGACCGCCAGCCGCGAACAGGGCCTGATTGAAAACATTCCCTTTGCGGTCAATCCCACCGTAGACTGACCTTAGTGTCGGTGTACTTCCGGATTCGGCACAAACCCGTTCGGGTGCGATTTGAGCCAGGCAACGATAGATTACTCCATACAATAAATGTCCTGTTAGCTGTCGAGCAGCGACAGGTGCTGGAAACTTGGGGTTGAGGATTGAACCTTCAGGTGCCTGAACCGTTATGGGCTGGAATGAACCTTCATTTCTCGGGCTGTCCGGGTCCAAAGCACACTTGATTGGATACGTTGCATACGCATAGGTATACTTCATCACTGAGTTGATCCCGCTCGCAACCTGCGGCGATGTCCCTTCAAAATCAATATCCAGATCAGAACCTTTGATTGTAACGCGGCAATCGATATGGGTCTCTCTTTCATCAACACCGTCGGCATCCAAAGAAGACATCCAACTGCCATCGGGCAGTGCAGAAATTGCTTCGCGCATTGCTGCCTCGGCACGGCTTCGCAAGGCAGTAGACAACTCCGTCAAGTCCGGTAACCCAGTGTCCTCAAGAAATTGGATTAGGCCATTCTGGCAGATTCTTTGGGCAGCAACCTGCGCATAAATATCTCCGATCACCTGATCGGATACGCGTACATTCGAACGGATGAACTGGCCGACAATTTTGTTTTCTTTACCTTCCTCAAGAAACTTTACCGGCATGATACGAAGACCTTCTTCGTACAGTTCGCGGCCATCACTTGCCCATCCAACACCACCTATATCAGGAAGATGCGCGATGGAACCGGAGAAACCGACTAATTTTTCGCGATAAAAAATCGGTGACGCCATCGTGATATCTGGGAGGTGTCCCGAACCGAACCAGGGATCGTTAGTAATCAGACAGTCACCGGGGCGCCACTCCTTTATAGGTATATATTCGAACATCGCCTTAACAGTACTCGGTACTACGCCGACGAACGATGGAATACCACCCGAGTTTTCAGCGAGACAGTTGCAATCCTCGTCGAGAAGCACTGTCGTGAAATCGTTCGACTCGCGCACAAGTGTCGAAAACGCTGTACGTAATAATGCCGCCGCCGACTCGTCCGCGATTGAAATTAGACGGGACCACATGATTTCGAGCGACACGGGGTCGAACGACTTGGAATGCTCAGTACTCTTCAATTGATTACCTCAGCATGCTTGAAATAGGAAACAACGTCTTGCATCATGAAGTAAATTATAACAATCGACACTTATGTCAAAATATGTTCTAACCTGGTTGGCTATGTACGTTCCCATCGATATACGCTCCTATCTCCACCACCAGCAAAGCAGACAATCTCTTTGTTATCTTTTATATATTATTTTGGGATATTATTTTGGGGGTAAAATATGTCGTCTCTGAAATTTTTTTTCTTAGTGGCCGCATTATTCTCAATATCTATACAACAAAGCTACGGTGAGGAGCCCCTTTTTACAGAAATCACCTACCCATCCTTTGAAGATCCCGGCCCATTCCCCGGAGTAATTGTTCTTCATACAAGTGGCGGATGGGGCTCGGTTGATCACGTCATTCCCCGGTTTACTGAGGAAGGTTACGCAGTGTATTCACCAGACTTTTTTACGCCTTTTGGGTTAACGCCTCAGACCCGCGAGCAAACATTCCACAAATTTCGAAAGCCCATTGAAAAAGGTCTTTCGGGAGTTGTCAGAGCAATGAAAGAAGACCCGAAAATTGATAACAATAACATCTTCGCAGTTGGCTATTCTAATGGGGGCTTTTGGGTTTGTTATCTCGCGGGAACCGGACAAATAAACGCTGGCGTTAGTCATTTTGGTGTCTGGCTAACGAACTTTGACGGCAGTGGTTTAGCTGCACATCCCGTTGAATATTTTTCAAAAACAAGTTCACCGGTACTTTCACTGCATGCAACAAATGACCGGGTTCAAAAGTATAAATGGGCATCAGAGTCATGGGGCAAAATCAAATGGCGTGGCGCACCATTAGAACATCATACGTATTCGTCTGGTGGCCATGAATGGCTCAAAAAACTCTTAGGAGGCCCAACCGACCAAGATGCCCAAAAGCGAACTTTTGAATTCTTCAAAAAACATACGAAATGACCTTCAGGTTTTTCGCAGAGATTCCTAAATGCGGAGAATTATTCCACTTACCCTCTTCCAAACCCCTTGTTCCAGGCAAACAAAACCCCAAGAAACGATAAAATTCACGGGTTTATGTTTGGTTGCGGGGGCATGCAACAATCAAGCTCCTACAATAACCAAATATTTGTAAATTTGCCATGTAAATGGTTGCCGCCAAGGCACCCTACACGCGGATTTTCAAACAGACTATTGTGATATTTTCTTATTTAAATTCAGATAGAAATAGAGATTACGATCCTGCATGCAAAAAATTTTCAAAAGGGAAAAGTCCTGCTCAGTTTTTGCCCGCTATTGTTTTGATCACTCAAGCTTAGATCTCGCGTCAAGATGCCTCTGGAAGTTTCAACATTCCGAGTTGCGCCATGGCGATGCTCATCTCATCAACAAAAATAGACCACATTCGGTTCAAACCTTCTTCACCGGCCGCCGCGATAGAAAACAATAAAATTCGACCTAAAAAAGCGAAATCCGCACCTGCGACACGAGATTTCAATATGTCCTCACCAGAACGTAATCCGCTATCAAAAAACAACGGATAGTCCGGACCAACGGCATATCGGATTTTCTGGAGAGCTGACAGGCTACTTGGGGCACTTTCTAATTGACGGGCGCCATGATTAGAAACCTGGATGGCGTCAATACCGCTTTTCTCCATCCTGATTGCATCATCCGGGCTCAAAACACCTTTAACCACTAATTTTCCGGACCATCGATCTCTTAATTTTGCCAGCGTCTCCCAATCTGCCAGCGCACGGCTTTCAGTGCGGTCGAAATTAAACCCCTCCATGCGAAAATTCGCCATATCGGGCCGGCCAGCGACTAACGTAGAAATTGACCATGATGGATGAACCGCAAAATCAATGAATTGTCTTAGTCCCATTCGAAAGGGCATTGTAAAGCCGTGGCGCAACTCTCTTGGTCTCCGCCCCACCTCCGGGACATCGACGGTCAATATTAGGGTTTGATAGCCGGCCTGTGTCGCCCGTTCGACTAGCTTAAAGGTTCCCTGACCATCGCCGCTGAAATAAAGCTGGAACCAGGCATTTCCTTCGGCCATCTCTATCATCTGCTCCAGGGGCGTCGACGTGACAGTAGAAACCCCAAGTGGCACAGAATGTTTTGCTGCAAGGCGCGCCAGCATCAAGTCCGCGCCAGGGCGCGACAAATTACACATTCCCATCGGGGCGATACCAAAGGGATATTTTGCCTTAACCGAAAACACAGACGTGCTCAGGTCGCGTTTCTCCACATTGTTAAGCACCCCAGGCAGCAGTGTCATTGCATCAAAATCGGCTCGATTTCGTTGTGCGCCAATTTCGTTACCCGCGGCACCATCTATGTAGTCAAAGACCATCCACGGCAGATAACGGCGAGCCATCCGCCGGGCATCTTCAGAGGAATGAATGTGACGAGCTTTCCCCGTCATTCTAAGCCTGAACTAAAGCCATAAACCGATCGCGAATAGTAACCGGGTCCATGGTGATCACGGGCTCTTTGGCATTCCCACTTTCGCATTTGCAAACAACGATTGTCCTTTCCCCTGCATTTAGGCTTGCGCTCAAAACCTCACCGGTATCTTTCGCTTGGCACTCGAGCGCAGTATTCGCCTGCGTCATCCAGTAAAATTATGGTCTTTCCAATCCACCCGTATTCAGAGCCTCGGTAATAATTTTGCATTCACATCCAACCCGGAATTTAATATTTTGTTAGGAGGACCTAGAACTTTTCAAACCAATATACTAAGCTATTTTCAATAGAGCAATTAATCCAGCTGACAGGTTAGCAGATGACATCGAAAAATTTTGAGATTGTTCCAACCGGGAAAGCACTCGGCGCAGAAGTGAGAGGGGTTGATATAAGGTCACTTAGCGCAGACATCTTTACACAAATTCTAGATGCTTGGCATAAGTACCAAGTTCTGGTTATCCGCAACCAGACTTTAACAAACCCTGAACTAATTGCATATGCCAAACTATTTGGGAATATACAGCTACCCCGCAAGTCACTGGTAGATAAAGACCCTTGGATACCCGAACATCCAGAAATTCTGGTGGTTTCAAATCTTAAGGATGCCGAAGGAAAAGCTCTTGGTGCACTAGGAGCAGGAGAAGCGATGTGGCACGCAGATATGACCTACCTTGAGGAGGTGCCACTTGGGAGCATCTTATATGCTATTGAAGTCCCCATAAAAGATGGAGAAACAAGCTTCTGTAATCAACGCCTAGCCCTTGAAACTCTGCCACAAGAGCTAAAAGAGAAGATCAATGGACGAAAGCTAATACATGATCATGCTCACAATAGCACAGGTGCAATAACATCAAACTGGACCGAGCAGACAGACCCCATGGATACACCAGGAGCTCGTCACCCTATCGCAGTTGATCATCATACCAAAAAATATAAGCACCTTTTCCTGGGAAGAAGGCCACACGCTTATATTGTTGGTCTCTCTTTAGATGAGAGCGAAGACCTCTTGAACAAACTTTGGGCCCATGCAACTCAAGAGAAGTTCTCCTGGAGCCATGAATGGAAAGTTGGCGATGTAGTACTTTGGGATAATTGGAGCACGCTGCACCATCGAAACCCTTTCGATGAGTCAAAACGCCGGATAATGCACCGGACTCAAATTGAAGGCGTCAAGCCAAGCTAAATTCTTAACACCGCTCCTCCATAGAAAACTCCATTGTACAGGATTATTGCACAAAGCTCTCCGAGTAAATCGTGTATTTTTCCAACACCGTCCGATCAACTTGCATTTTGAACCCCTTTCTTAACTGTATGTTTCCCCTTTCAAATAAGAGCGGGTCAGAAAAAAGTCTTACGTCAGGCTTGAGAAAGCCATTCATTTCTCCCGCCAACTTCGTTGTCAACCGGGCACAGCACGCCTCCATATAGTTACCAATCTCTGTCGCGACACCATCGCCGACTACCGCACCCATCCCCAAAGAACGACAACGATCCATTGCAGATTTCAGGCGATCAATACTTCCCGCCCGCTTGAGTTTCATCTTACAGAATTCCACTCCCTTAATTACACCTGCCCGCTCAACGTCATCAATCGTATATATCGATTCATCAAGCATAATTGGAACGGGCGAAACGGAAGCTACATAAGTGTTCGCAGCCCATTCCTCAGCGCCACAGGGCTGTTCAAATAGTTCTATCCCTTCGGGAATTAATAGCTGTGAAAACCGTGCAGCATCCTCTTGTCCAAAATTTCTATTCGCATCCAAACGAATTATCGCACGGTTAGCCGCAGCCAACTGAACTTTATTAACTCGTGTAGCATCCTCAACAACATCCCATCCAACCTTTACTTTAATAGTTTTAAAGCCATCTTCAATTAGCTGTTCTACTTCATCAGGAATCTCATCAAGTGTTTTTGAACGAAGCGGGGCTAACAAGGGGATTCTGAAATCCTGATCCAGTGTTAATATTGGGTTATCTTCAAGCGATTCAAATGCGGACATCATAGCAGTGGCAGCCATGGGACTTTTAGACAAGTTAGCGCTAATTGTCTCTTTAGCTGATGTTATTTCTGCACCAACAATTTCATCACCTAAATTTCGGCAAAAATCCCATCCACTTTTAGGTGTTTCGTAAGAACTGTAACCCTCGGGTATATGTGATTCACCCCATCCTTGCTTTCCATCCCGGTCGTAAACTTCGACAACAATAGGATCAAAAGTTTCGTAGGTTTTAAATGCAACCTTATATGGCTTAGGCAAAGGCAGTCTTAAACTATGAAGGGTAATGCTTTTTATTCGCAATTTTCTACCTTCCCATTACACGAGCATACCGACACTCAAACGTTAACAAATTTAGTTGTTTTCATTTAAAATTATCTGTCTAACAAGCCTTTTACGAAACTAGTCTTTTCGCTCCAGGCAATACGCAAACCACCGACCAATACGGAAGCTAAAGCTAAACTCAAAAGTACTGCGCAGATTGGTCTTTCAAAAAAATTGAAGTAGTTATAATCAAGTATTTGCATACTTTTTACAAAAGCTGATTCCCCGAGCTTTCCAAGTATAGCGCCTATCACAATGCCTGCCATCGAATAGTTCCAACGACGCAGGAAATAACCAGCAAACCCAGCAATAAACATAACCCAAACATCAAGAATAGTGTTGCGCAGGGCATAAGCTCCTATCGTCGAAATCAATATAATGCTCGGTCCTAAAAAACTAAAAGGGACCCGTAACAAATGCACAATTGTTTTTGTTTCCATGTAACCAAGAACAAAAATTGCAAGATTAGCAATAAGCATCGCAACAAAAACACCCCAGATTAGGTCAATATTAGTGGCGAACACGAGGGGGCCTGGCTCAAGACCATGAATTTCGAAAGCTCCCATCATAACCGCTGTTAACGCACCGCCCGGCAACCCAAGCGCTAGCAAAGGGATCATCGCAGCCCCGGTTGCGGCATTATTTGCAGATTCAGATGCGACCACGCCTTCAAGTTCGCCAGTTCCAAATTTTTCAGGTTTGTTCGACAAACGGACAGCAACACTATAGCTCAAAAAAGCCGCTAATATCGCACCAATACCTGGCAGAATTCCAGCAAAAAAACCCAAAAAAATTGATCGAATCATTGCTACTTTCAATTTCCAAAACTCTATCAAGCTCGGGAAGTCAACACCAATTTTTGGAGGAAGTCGCATACCGGCTGCTATCCTATGTCCTTGAACCAAAATTTCAGAGACAGCGAAAAAGCCAAGCACGAGTGGAACAAACCCGATTCCTCCCATTAAAAATGACGACCCGAAATCAAACCTCGTCTCACCCACTGCTGGATCAACGCCAATCGTAGCAAGCATTAGGCCAATTGAGACCGATAGCCAACCCTTCCAAGGAGATTTCGCGCCAACAGATCCAACAATAATTAAACCAAAAAATATCAAGGCAAATATCTCTGGTGGACCAAATGCCTTGAGTGCCCAATTTGCAATTGGTCCTGTCGCTATCATCATCAATATTACAGACGCAACACCACCAATTGCCGAACACATTATAGCGGCGCCGATTGCCTTACCAGACTCTCCTTTAAGGGTCATAGGGTAACCGTCGAAGACAGTTGGCGCGTTATTCGGCGAACCGGGAATATTGAATAGTATTGCAGTTACGGCGCCACCATAACATCCGGAAACGTACATAACGGCAAACACCATAATAGCATGAAGTGGTTCCATGAGTGCGGTAAATGGCAATACTATTGCTGCCAAGGTTATTGTGCTCAATCCAGGTATACTCCCAAAAATGAGCCCGCCAAAAAGAGCCGCAAAAAAATACATTATCCCGATTGGGTCAGATATAAATGCCTGAAGGGCGGAGAAAAAATTTTCCATAGAGGCCCCAACAAGAATTAACCCGAACCGAGGAAAACAAGAATACTATTACTCAAGTCGTAAAAAATTGGCCAATTCCCTGTTGGAAGCGGAACATATAAAACTTTGGAGAAAATTAATAGTAAAAATAGGTATACTATTATTGTTGGCACAAAAACTTGTCTCAATTTCCGTTGACCAAAAAGGTAAATGTACCCACCAAGAAAAAACGGGGTGGTAATAAAGTAACCTGCTCTTGGTATTAACCACAAGTAAATGACCGGCAGGACAAAAGTAAAACCTACCCGCATTCTGTAACTGCTTCCGCCCTCCGTTTGGAGTGGTTTATTCAATTCTGAAGCCTGATCGCTGACTGAAGTAATTTTGGTGTTTTTGCGATTCTGCAAATAACTTTCAACACAATGTAGAAGCGCCGTAACAATCATAAAAATAAGTACCGCTCGCGGCCAGTGGGCAATACCCAGCTCATACACGTTATAGCCTGTATCAAAGCTATAGCTATACGCCCACATTCCCCCTGCAAAACACAACCAACCCAGAGTTTCAAGAGCGGTTTTCCATGTCATCACGTGTAATCTGCCCGTTAGCGGTTAAAGAACCTGATGAGGTGTGCTGTTTTTACAGATACGTATTTGAGAACTTATTTGATTAAACCCATTTTTTTATAATTACTACGGTAAGTAGCTATCATCTCCATAATCAGACCTTGCGCATCCGGTGCATTATAGAAGCTTCGACCTATATGCATATATTTCTTCTTGTTAAAACCCTGAAACTCCTCGCTCTTGAATGCTATCGCACATGCTTTTTCAAGGTAACTCTTTCGTTCCTCGGATACTCCTTTTCGAACCCACAACACTCTGGTTTTCATTAAAGAGGGCACGTCTGGCATTCCCGCATCAGTTAAAGAAGTTACACCCGAAAATGCTTCAGGTCTATTCGGCAAGAAAGTAAGGATGGGTTTCATTTTTTTTGCTTTGAGAAACTTTTTTACATCGCCTGGTTGCTCAAACAGAATGTCAACATGACCGCCGAGTAATGCACCGTAACGATTCGCGGGTTTATCAAAGCTGATTTGTTTAACCTTAATACCAGCTGCCTTTTGCATAGCATTTGCCAATATGCGTTCCATTGAACCTTCTCTAGCAATATTGCCCATACTTACTTTGCCGGCGTTAGCTTTAGAATAGGCTACAAAAGACTTCCAATCCGAGAACCGCGTCTCATCTGGCCTTATATAAATCTGATTGAACGTAGTTTGAACCACACAAAGAGGTATAATGTCTTTACCAACAGCGTAATCAATCTTATTGGCTGCTCCAGCAGAAATGAGATTGTCCGTCTGAAGTAAGATCGTGTACCCATCAGCAGGTCTGTTCATAAAATCTGGAATTGCAGCAAGACCGCCTCCACCAGGTTTACTAATGACTTGGAAGCCAGTACCCGTAACTTTCTCCATAGCGGCTCCCCAAGCTCTGGCGAGCTGGCCAGATCCTCCAGCTGTACCGACTGTTATCATCACTGTAACTGTCCGCTTTGGAAACCCACCAGGCTTGGTCAGGCTTTCCGCCATTGTAGGGTATGCAAAAACAAAAAATACACCAAATATAAAAGCCACTTTAAACATACGAATAGTCACAACATCCTCCCAAATTTTCACACAAACTCAGAGACAAAGGTTCACAAACTTCGCTTATTTAACATACAGCAACAGTGCTGTGCCCAACTAATTATGGGCAAAAGGCGATTACAAATGCAAATTATATACGCTTATATTAATATATAAGATAATTTTATGATTATTTTAGCACTGCGAGAAAAAGAAAAAGCTATTATAGAGGCTCGACGGCAGTTTGAAACTGGCTCCTCGTCCAGGTACGACTTGCACAAGATAGCACACCCTCTATCACTGGTTTGTCACTGAGGCACAAAGAAGGCCTCCCAAAAGGGAGACCATAATTTTATAACTCTGTGCTTTAATTACACAATAATTGGTTGCGGGGGTAGGATTTGAACCTACTACCCTCAAGTTATGAGCCTTCAACCTACCCCACGATGATTTTATCTACGGTTTTTTGCGGTTTCCACTTGCTTAAAGGTCAAACTGACCCATCATCATTGGCCCATTCCTTGATTCACATAAGAAACGGTCTATTATAACAGGCCTTTTAGTATACGGCTTAAAGCTCTAACTAGTAGCGCCCATTTCTCGTTAGCGGTTGAAAAATCGGAATGAGGCCAAGAAGACACTGTCGAAGGTGCGTGGCTCTGGGTAGCAACATCAAGGTAAAGCCTCTTCCGCATTGCTTGAAGGATGTCTTTGAAGTAACGCGGTAATATAAAGCTCCTAATTATCACCACGTCAAGATTATGAGTGGGGCGAGTGGGGTTCGACGAACCATAATAATTGGAAAGGAAAACTTATCATGCGAAAACTTACACTGATTACGGCAACTTTGGTTTCAGGTGCCATCCTGATCGGCTCCGCCAGTGATGCAAAGGCCTGCGGTAATGTTTCGATAACTGAAATGAATTGGGCATCTTCGCAAATTATCACAGAAGTCTCAAAGTTCTTAATGGAACAAGGTTACGGATGCAAGGTTAAGAAAGTCCCCTCAGCGACCACTACTGCCGTTGCGTCTCTAGCAGAGAATGGCCAGCCAGACATTGTCACCGAACTTTGGCTTAATTCCACTGGAGATGTATACAAGAAGCTGGAATCTCAGGGTAAGGTTGAGCGGCTAGCCGATGTTCTCTCCCCCGGAGGAGTCGAGGGTTGGTGGATTCCTGAATATGTAGCAAAAAAACATCCAAATCTAAAAACTGTTAATGACGTTATGGCGAGCCCACAACACGTCGGCGCACAATTCAACAACTGTCCTGATGGTTGGGGTTGTCGCATTGTTAACGATAATCTTGTCAAAGCACTTAAACTTGAAGGGTCTGGCATAAAGGTCTTCAACCACGGATCAGGCGAAACACTATCAACATCGATCGCATAAGCTTACGAAGATAAAAAACCGTGGTTTGGATATTATTGGGGTCCTACGGCTGTTCTCGGAAAATATAAAATGAAAAAGCTCTCGATTGGCCCAATAGACGCAAAAGTCCACTCGGGAAATCAAAATAAGGGGACAGCTAATCCTGGAGTGTCTGATTTTCCGCCTGCACCTGTACTTACTGTAGTCACAAGCGCGTTCAAAAAACGTGAACCAGCCATCGCCAAACTGATGAGCAAAGTGAGCTTTGACGTTGAAGTAATGAATGGTCTGCTTGCCTGGAAAAAGGATAAAGGTGCCTCAGCCGAAGAAGCGGCAGTTCGGTTTCTTAACACTCAAAAGAGCACTTGGACCAACTGGGTTAACGATGGAGCTCGTAAAAAACTCTCAGCCATCATTAAATAGTTACCTTTTATACAGTGGAGCGGGATTAATTCTCGCTCCACGTCACCTGTGATAACATAAAGTTGAAAGCTTGAGTTATTTAGGATGGGATCTGCATTGGTCTAAGGAGTTAGAGGAGTATTATGGTAACCTATGACTCTGTATTTGATGCCCTTGGCCTCCGCCAGTGGTGCGATGGAGGTAAAGCCGCGGATAAACCAATGTCCATGGCAGAACTTCTCGCAAAAAATAAGGGGCAGGACGGAGGCGAAAAATCTTGGTCGGAGCTACCGTTCCCATCTTTAGACACACTGAACAAGTCCTGTGGTAGCTTCCCCCAATCTCGAGACATCACTTCAGGGGTTGAACTCGGATTTTTAGCTATAAAGGATGCTTTACGATTTGTCCTTGATCCAATGACCCAGCCACTTAGTTGGATTCTTGAAACGGCTCTATCTGTTGCGGCGGTCACACCTTGGTGGATCATGATGCCATTACTTATGGCACTTGCTTTCTTCGCTTCACGGTCTGTTAAACTAGTCGTATACGTAACACTGTGCGTTGTTTTTCTCGCCGCTATCGACCATTACGAGTATGCGATGCAAACACTCGCTATTATCTTTGTCTGTGCTTTTTTATGTGTGTTATTTGGCGTGCCAATTGGTATTGCCATGTCACGCAGCAATACTTTACAGCGCATGACTATTCCCGTGCTGGACATGCTGCAGACTCTTCCGCCTTTTGTATACCTTATTCCTCTTATCTTTCTTTTCTCAGTAACTGAGCCAAAACTTTATGGTATCGCTATAATACTTTATGCCATCGTACCAGTTATCCGGCTAACTGATCTCGGCATCCGCTTGGTTGATAAGGATGTTATTGAGGCTGCCAACTCTTTTGGAATGACTGATAACCAAAAACTTCTAGGCGTACAAATTCCTCTCGCTTTGCCTAACATAATGGCAGGGATAAATCAGACGATCATGATGAGCCTCGCTATGGTTGTGATCGCCTCTCTTGTCTCTGCACCTGGGTTGGGTGTGTTGGTCCTGCGCGGTATCCGGAATCTAGAACTAGGCGTTGGGCTTATATCGGGTTTAGGAATTGTTCTTCTTGCAGTTATCCTAGACCGAGTTACAAAGGCAGCGCTCGATCGAGTGAACGCGGCTCAAAAAATCTGAGGACTTTAGATCGTGCCAAAACATATAAAAGTATCTATCCGTAACCTATTTAAGATTTTTGGAGAAGATCCTCTGACAGCCCTAGATTATGTCCGAAATGGCATGGGGAAAGCGGAATTATTAGAGCAACATCAACACGTTCTTGGCCTCCAAGACATTAACGTGAATATGAATGAAGGTGAAGTTACTGTAGTTATGGGGCTTTCGGGCTCTGGAAAATCAACCCTTATCCGCCATCTCAATCGCTTGATCGAACCGACTGTAGGTGAAATTGATGTTAATGGTGAAGACGTACTTTCTTATAATGCGGGGGAACTTCGTAAGTTACGACGTGAAACAATGTCCATGGTATTCCAAAAATTTGCACTTCTACCGCACCGGACGGTATTGGAGAACGCCGGCACTCTGCTAAAAGTACGTGGCACCAGCCGCAATGAATTTACCGTAGAAGCTAACAAATGGTTAGAACGTGTTGGTTTGAGAGAATTCAGCGACCACTACCCCTACCAACTTTCAGGTGGAATGCAACAACGCGTTGGCATTGCCCGTGCACTCACTTCGAATTCCCCTATAATGCTAATGGATGAAGCCTTTTCGGCACTTGATCCTTTGATCAGGACGGATATGCAAGATTTGCTGCTCGAATTACAGACAGAACTCCACAAAACTATCATGTTTATCACCCATGATCTTGATGAGGCTTTAAAACTCGCCGATCACCTCGTTATCCTGAAGGATGGCTTTATAGTTCAGCAAGGTGAACCTCAGTATATTTTGCTCAATCCAAACGATCCCTATATTGAAGACTTTGTCAGTGATATTAATCGTGCGCGGGTTCTTCGGGTACGTTCCATAATGACCCCCATTAGAGGGGAGGTGCCAGTAGGTGCGACTGGTGAAGTTAGTGATAACGACACGCTAGAGGACATTATAGCATATTCTAAGGGAGATGTATCTTCGGTCTATATCGTGACTAAAGACGGGTCTCCTATCGGGACTTTGGAAATGTCCACTCTAGTGAAGGCCCTAGTGCCACGGGTAACAGCAGCCAGCGGCCCCCGGTGAGAAAAACTCAGCCCAACCCTGGTAGGAGGGAGCATCCCCAGAACCCACGCTATCCGACATCGGCATAAATCCAGTTAAGCGATCAAAACAGCCGCGACTATATTTTAAACCCTTTCAACAACTATTTGACCGTCAGGTTATTTTGTAAACTGGCCCTTTTGCGCCCCCACTTGTAAACTTTTTGTAAACGAGAGCTAAAAACAAAAAAAGCCGCCCCCGTAGGGACGGCTAACTTATTGATATATATAAAGAATTAGATGGTTGCGGGGGTAGGATTTGAACCTACGACCTT
>PBLS01000033.1 GCA_002721825.1 Magnetovibrio sp. | reverse complement strand
GTCAAATAGTGAAGCTAGTCGCCATACACCAACTCGATTTCCATAATCTCGCCAAGAATAGTTCAAGATGTCGGGACCAACACCTTGCCCAGGAACAAGCTGAGCCCCTAGTCCATCACCAAAAGCAAAATGCTCAATGTTTAGCCCTATGTAGACGGCTAAGTTTGAGCCATTTGGCCAGCAATAGTCGGGTCTATCAATGATTGCTGAGTAGGGGTAACGTGGATTTTTGCTTAAATTCATTATTTTGTGCCCTCTACATTGTTTATGGCATAATTTCGCCGCCATTTGGATGCAACAGTTGTCCACAGAAGTAGGCGCTTTCTTCACTAGCAAGGAAAATAAAGGCTGAAGTCATATCTTCAGGTGTGCCAAGTCGTGCAAGTGGAAGGCGAGATGCATGCTCGTTCTTTAATTTGTCTGATATGGGGTCGAAACCGGTGTCGACAAGGCCAGGAGATACGCCGTTGACGCGAATACCTTGAGGAGCAAGTTCCTTAGCTAGAGCCCGGGTAAATGCTATAAGTCCGCCTTTAGCTGCTGAATAGGCGGTATAATTTTCGCGGCCAATATAACCAAGTTGAGAACACACGTTTATTATAGCACCGTTACCTCGGGTGGCCATATGTCTTGTGACAGCTCGTGAGCATAGGAAGGCACCACGCAAATGTACGGTCATCATGGAATCCCAGTCCTTTAATGACATTTTTGTTATAGCCTGCGCTTTTTGAACCCCGGCATTATTAATTAGAATATCTATATTCTGAAACAACTCTATCGTTCTATTAAAAAATTCTTTAACAGACGTTTCATCAGTTACATCTACTGGTATCGCCTTTGCAATTACGTTTTCAGCAATGATTTCGTCGACGAGGCTATCCGCCTCCGTTTCGTGCTCATACCAACCGACAATCACATTGCTACCCTCTTTGGCAAAAGCTTTACATATAGCTCTTCCAATTCCAGTATTGCCTCCAGTGATGACCATTGTTTTGTTTTTAAGCTTGGTGCCCAAAATTTACTCCTTTACATAATTTTAGATTAGAGACAAATAAGGGATACGACGAAATAATATAAGGTCTCATTAGTAACAATATTGTATTTCATTAATTGTGGTTAGCAATTTGGAATTGATTTTTGTCATTAGATCTAATGAGGCATAAGCTTTTAGAGTATATACAAATAGCTTATCGTTTTTTATTTATTTAGTTATCGAGTGTAATACCAATGAGCAATGAAAATAAACAGGTACGACTTGCGGTAGATGTAGGGGGAACATTTACCGACGTTGTCTTAGAGCACGGGCTGCGGCAATTCACACTCAAGGTCCTTACGACTCCACTGACACCCGAAGACGGTGTGTTAACAGGAGTAAAAGCGGTTTTAAGTGAGGCTCGAATCCAGCCTGCAGACTTAGATATTATTATTCACGGTACAACCTTAGCAACAAACGCTTTAATCGAACGTAAGGGTGCAAAGACAGCATTGATTACAACGGAAGGCCTTCGGGATTCTGTCGAAATGGCATTGGAAAACCGGTTCGAGCAGTACGACATTAATATTGATCGCCCTGAACCCATCGTTCCGCGTTATTTGCGGTGGTCTGTACGAGAAAGAATTAACTATGAAGGCAAGGTTCTTCTGCCGTTAGATGAAGAGAGTGTGCATAAAATTGTGCCATTAGCACGGACCCATGAAATTGAGGCGATAGCTGTTGGGCTTATTCACTCGTATGCTGATGAAAAACATGAACAAAGAATTGGGGAAATCCTACGCAATGAACTGCCGGATATTAGTGTAACGCTGTCCTCCGAAGTTTGTCCCGAAATTAGAGAATACGAAAGACAGTCGACGGCTAGCGCCAATGCCTACGTACAGCCAAAAATGTCGCGGTATCTTACGGAATTGGAAAAATCGTTGCGAGCGTTGGGGGTTAGTTGTCCTTTTTTCTTAATGACTTCTGGCGGTGGTTTAACGACCCTAGAGACAGCAATTAGATTCCCAATTCGTCTTGTTGAATCCGGTCCAGCTGGTGGAGCTATCCTTGCCTCTTATATAGCCCGTGAGTGTAACGTGGAGAATTTGGTTTCCTTTGATATGGGAGGTACTACAGCAAAAATTTGCCTAATAGATAGTTTTGAGCCTCAATCGACAAGGGCGTTCGAAGTAGCTCGGGTTTATCGTAACCTAAAAGGTAGTGGCCTTCCTGTCAGGATACCTGCGATTGAGATGGTTGAGATTGGTGCAGGTGGTGGTTCTATTGCCCACATAGATGCGATGGGACGAATTAATGTCGGACCTGAAAGCGCGGGCGCAGAGCCGGGGCCAGCGTGTTATGACCAAGGCGGTAATTTTCCTACAGTAACCGATGCGGATGTTATTCTTGGTCGGATTGACCCAGACCGTTTCGCTGGTGGTCGTGTAAAGATGGCGCCAGACCGAGCTTACGAAGCTATCCGTAAGGGAATTGGTACAGCAACAAATATGACAGATTCCCTCTCCGCATTTGGTATAAGTGAGATTGTAGATGAAAATATGGCATCCGCCGCTCGCGTTCATGCTATAGAATGGGGTAAGGACATATCGGCACGAGCTATGATTGCATTTGGTGGTGCAGCACCCCTTCATGCCTCTAGACTCGCTGAAAAACTCGATATTGATAAAGTGATCATACCGACAGGTGCCGGTGTTGGATCGGCAATAGGTTTTCTAAGGGCTCCGGTTTCTTATGAAGTGGTCCGATCGCGATATATACAATTAGAAACATTTGATCACGATTTTGTTAATGAGCTATTGGAAGAAATGAGGGCGGAGGCCCGGAATGTAGTGGAGAGAGGAGCTGCTGGCCTTTCACTTGATGAAACTCGTTTTGCATATATGCGTTATGTCGGTCAGGGCCATGAAATTATTGTCCCTTTGCCACTACGTGCGCTCCGATTAGAAGATGCCTCCACCCTTCGTCAATCGTTCGAAGCCGAATATACCCGTCTTTATGGACGAGTAATCCCAGACCAGGAGGTAGAAATCCTTAGTTGGACTTTGACAATTTCTGCAATGCCAAGTGGGGAAGGCTCAGTTCAAATATTGGAGAAAGAGATGGATCAGGCAGCAATATCAGGGGAAAGAAATTTGTTTGATGCAGACATTACTGATTTTGTCGCTGCGCCAGTCCACCTTCGGAAAGACCTGAGCCCGGGCACTCTTGTTATAGGGCCCGCTCTAATTACGGAAGACCAAACAACGACAGTTGTTACTTCAAATTTTGTGGCCAGTGTTGATAGCTATGGCTATCTTGTTTTAGACCGAAAGGTGGAAAGGAAAAGTGATGGCTAAGGCTCACGATATAGCGTCCAGCTTAGATCGAATAAAAATGCAGATACAATGGAATCGACTGCTTTCGGTTGTTGAAGAACAAGCGCAAACCTTAATGCGAACAGCCTTCAGTACTTCGACAAGAGAAGCAGGCGATCTCTCTGCCGGAGTTTTTGATAATCATGGACGTATGCTTGCCCAAGCCGTAACGGGAACACCGGGACATGTCAACGCAATGGCTGCAAGCGTCGGGTATTTTCTAGAGGAATTTCCTACCCAGACTATGCGTGAAGGTGATATCTTCATCACTAACGACCCGTGGAAGGGAACCGGCCATCTAAACGACTTTACTGTAGTTACGCCAACTTTTCATAAAGGGCGTCTTGTTGCTCTGTTTGCGAGCACAAGCCATGTTGTGGATATTGGGGGGCGTGGCTTTGGACCAGATGGAAGGCAAGTTTATGAAGAAGGTTTAAACATTCCTATCACGCGTTTGGCAGAAAAAGGAAAAATGAATTCACTCCTTTTTGAAATCGTGCGTGCCAACGTTCGGAACCCCGTGGAAGTTGAGGGTGATCTATACTCTCTTGCTGCTTGTAATGACATTGGAGCCCGGCGTTTAGTGGATATGATGTCCGAATTTGCAATTGACGACCTTGATGATCTGGGGGAACGCATTATCGCTATGTCTCGCGATGGGATGATGGCAGAAATAGAGAAGCTTCCAAACGGTACTTATAAAAATACTATGCGTATTGATGGCTACGAGAGCAAGCTCGATCTTGTTGCAGAAATGACCATATCAGAAAAGGGAGTCGCGGTTGATTTTGCAGGGACTTCACCTGTTTCGAACTTTGGTATTAATGTACCGATTACTTACACGGAGGCTTACGCTAGTTTCGGTGTGAGGTGTGTTGTTGGTGGATCAATACCGAACAACGCGGGATCGCTATCCACAATAAAAATCAGTGCGCCTGAAGGCACTATCCTACATGCACCGCATCCATGTGCCGTCACCGCACGTCATGTTATAGGTCAGATGTTGCCAGACGTAGTACTCGGTTGTTTGAACCAAGCAATTCCCGATCAAGTGCCTGCAGAGGGGACATCCTGCCTTTGGAACCCAGTTTTTCTTTCTGGTCATGGTTTAACTGATGATAGTACAAATATTGATGATCAGCCTTTTGCGATGAATACGTTCCATGCGGGCGGAACTGGCGCTCGGCCTGGGAAGGATGGAATGTCAGCTACCGCATTCCCTTCCGGTGTTCGCAATACACCAATAGAAGTCAATGAAACTATTGCGCCTTTGATTTTTTGGAAGAAGGAGTACCGCTGTGATTCCGGTGGTGCTGGTTTACATCGTGGGGGTACAGGGCAAGTAATGGAGGTAACTCATGCCAATGGGAAGGCATTTGCTATTAACTCTATGTTCGACCGAGTAATTCATCCGCCACGAGGTCGAAATGGTGGGGCTAACGGTCAAGCGGGCCGCTTATATCTCGAGTCAGGGCAAGAGCTGCGTGGTAAAGGCCGACAAACAATCAATGGTGGGGATAAGCTGGTCATTGAGATGCCTGGTGGTGGTGGACTTAAAAGTCCCCTCCAACGGCCTGCCGAGTTGGTTGGTCGAGATGTCTTGAATGGCATAGTTTCTATTGAAGCAGCACGCGCAGAGTATGGTGTAATAGTGGGTCAAGATGGTGTGGTTAACATAGTTGAAACTGAGCGCGAACGGAGCAATCGGGTCAGCTAAAAATGAATTATTACCCGTCTCGGCTTTTGAATTTTAGATGATAAATAATGTGTGCCAATTTATCCAACGGCATGCAGTATGGTTTTGGGCTGCGGCATTATTTATTGGCCTTGCTTTTCAAGACTTAGCCCACTTTCTGCGGCCAATAGTATTCCCATTTGCTGTTATGACGATGATGATGACCATGATTCGTGTCGATTGGTTAGCCGTATGGAATTTTGCGCGGCGGCCGAGCTTATGTTTGATGATTGGATTAATGACTATGGTCGGTGCGCCAGTCTTTATATGGGGGGTGCTGCAGATTGTCGGGGTGCGAGGTGAACCTTTGACGGGAATAGTACTGGTAGCGGCTTCGCCGCCATTATTATCAAGCTTAACCTACTCTGTTTTTCTCGGTCTAGAAGGGGCTCTGGCGGCGACCGTCTCGATTCCACTAAATCTCATCACCCCTATAGTTTTGCCGTTTCTTTTGATTGAAGTTTTAGGTCTCAACGTTGCCCTGACTCTCGAAACTTTAACTTGGCGTCTAGCATTGATGGTTGGATTGTCATTCAGTGGTGCGTGGGTAATACGCCGTTTTAAACCCGTTGTTTCTCAAGCTAGCCACGTTCATTACATTGATGCGGCTATGGCTCTTTTCATGACTACCTTTGGGATAGGAGTGATGGATGGTGTAGTTGATGTTATAGTTGCTGAGCCAAGGAAAGTTCTTTCTTTCGCTCTAATTGCTGTGGCAATGAATGCAGTGTTACAATTATTCGGAGCGGCACTGACCTGGCATTTGGGAAGAAAAATAGCGTTGACGAGCGGCCTATTAGTTGGCTGCCGGAATGTAATGCTGGTAACCGGGGCTGTGGCGGCAACAGCACCGCCAGACTTAATGCTATTCCTAGTGGTTTCTCAGTTGCCACTCTACGTATTTCCAGCATTGCAACGCCCGCTATGTCGTCGGCTGCTTAAAGGTTAGAGGAATGAAAATTGTTGGCCCCTAATGTTTCAGTGTTTATGTGGTCTTAGTTTTGAGCATATTAAATAAGTTCTTCACTTCGATCGTCGGTTTCTCCAAACCGGGAAAGAATGGCACGCTCGGTGCCAGCATAAACACTATCTAAATTTTTTGAAATTATTTTGTTTTCTCGTTCGAACAAGCTATTGCCGTCGAGGTCGCTTTCCACGATAAAGGGCCCAAAATTCTCCACCTTAAGAATCCACATGGCTTGAGCAATGCCTAATTCCTTTATCCATATAGCATCTAAAACCTTTTTTATACCGCGCCCCAACAGAGCGCCAGTCCCATATCCGACTGTGGTCAGATAGATGGCCGCATTTGGGATAAAATTCTTTTTATAGTCGTTCTCAGACATCCCACCCTTACCGATAATTAATTTGGCGCCTGAAATCTTAAACCATTGCTCCAGCCATTTTGAAAAACGGAATGAAGCTGTAGCGGTGACAGCTTTTACATTGTAACTACCATCTTGGCTCACGCTGGCAGCCGGTGAGCAGTGAAAATTGGTACCACTTAAATTTGGGAGGTCAATCGGCAGCTTTGCTTTTTGGTCTATGACCTTAGTATAAACCCCCTCTCGACCTGTATATACGATACCATCAAGATAAACGATGTCGCCAATATGTAAGTGGCGAAGATCGTTCACGTCTGGGCTGGTGTTTAGGCGTATTTTTTTGAGGGCTTTTTTTCTGGAGGCCATTCAACCGTCTCCCGCCGCATAAAGGGTGTAAACCAGTTTGGATTAGTGCGGAAGCTTACCCGCCCGTCTGCGAAAAGACGTGCAGTAGCTCGCCTAGAGGACAGGCAAAAAGCATGCACACTCATCGGTAGGCCGCCTGTATGACAATAACCGACCTCTATATGGCAATCGACGACCATTGAATTACCAACGAAACCCATGGCACCTATGCCAATGGAGTTTCCGATTTTTTTGAATTGTTCCTCTAATTCAGCGATTTTAGGGTCTGGGTTTCTATCTCCGACTGTACGGAGACAGGCGGCCTGCTTGCCAAGTAGCATCGTTATGTCTTTTGATCCACCAAGCCCGATACCGATGATCGCTGGCTGACATGCAAGTCCTCGCCTGCCAAATGCGACAAGGCTATCAATGTAGAATCGTTTGATTCCGTTAATACCGTCACCAGGAAATAACATACGATAATCGGTTCCAAACAAGCCTCCTTTATGTACTGTTGTTAAGTCAAGCCAGTCACTGTCGGGTTCGAAGCTGTATTCAATCTCGGGCGCGTTGATACCAACGTTGTTATTGTAATCGGTCCGCCAGAGTGGGTGTACGCGGTTAGGCCGGAGGGGCAGGTCAATCGTTGAGCTCGCGGTACTTTGTCGCAAGGCTTCCTCTAATGCGACTGGACCGCCTTCGACAGCTACCTCATTCCCCATTTTCACATACCAACGAGGCACCCCCGTATCAGCGCACATAGCGCGACGATCTTCTTTTGCTACTTCATAGTTTTCGAGCATGGCTTCCAGTACAAATGATGAAAGATCACCATCCTCTTTATCGGCTATGTTTTTGAGACCGGTTAGGTAATCGTCGGGGATTTCGATGGCGGCTTTTTCCATCAATTTTAGTGCAGTTTCCCGAATAACGTCTAATTGGATCATGACTGAACTCACTATTCCATTAAACAGATTTCAAAGTCTACAGTCCAAACTTAACCAAGGTTGTTGTTGTTGTCACATTCCTGCGGGTTACAAAATCCATGAAGGCATGATAAGGGTTAAACTAGTCTATATTTGCAGATAAATTCATAGGTAACTATAGAGCACGCTCAGCAATAACGGTTTCCAATTGACCGATTGTTGCGCGCAGTTGGGCCTTAGTTTTTTGTGGAGGGATAGCTTCATTTGCGGTCGTTGCATATTCGGAAGGTAAAATTTTCTGTATGTCAAAATCAGCTGCCACGCTTTCAATGTCGAAGTCCTCGTCAGATATATAGCGATATTTCAAAACTGCATTCGTCCAAGCGAAGAACCAAAACTGAAAATAACCTAAACCACCCTTGTCTAAATTTTTTAGGGCTAAAAAGCTACCTCTGAGAGCCCAATAAATGTTTGAAGGTTGCGCCGCGAAACGGGTTAAACGCTGGAGCATTTGCCAGAGTGCGGCACGGTTTTTGGCAATCATCTTTAGGAACAGCACAAGGTTTCCAAAACCTTTGCTTTCCATGGCAATAAAGTTACCCTCATTTAACAGTTTAAAGAAGCTTTCGAGTCTTTGGTATTGGTAGGCGCCTTTACAAAACTCCTTAACGAAAAACTTGTACCCGTCTACCATGGTTTTAGCTGGCAAAAGGTAGTTAATATTGGTCTGGTATTTATAACCGCCGAGGCCAAAACGGACATTGCGTAACCGGCTTGATAACTTCATACGCCGGTAGAGTGGAGTGCCAGGTAGTGCAGTTAGAAGAGAAGGATCTCCCGATAGCAAAGCCGCATCTTGGAGTCCATTTAACGTTTCTTTGAATGACATTTCTGTATCGGAATCAAAACCAAAAATTAGTCCTGCAACAACAATAAAGCCGCGCGATTGAATTGAGCGTATTACGTTGATCATGTTCGGGGCTGTATTCTGCACCTTGGCTGTTTCTAGGAGTGAGTTTTTAGAAAAACTTTCAACACCAATGAAAAGCATATCAAATCCGGCACGGCGCATTTTTTCCATAAGACTATCAAATTTATAGAGGTTTATAGTAAGCCAAGTATAAAGGCTTGGGCGGAAACCAGTGCGCTCTTGCCAGTCTAAGATTTGGTCGATTAATTCCTCTGCCCATCGTGGTTCCCCTATAAAGTTATCACAGGCGAATAGTACCTGACTGACCCCCTGACGGGCGAGATAATCTAGCTCAGAAACAATTAATTCGGGGGATTTGTTATGAGAACGGTTATTGTCGGGTAGAATTCTTATATCGCAAAATTCGCACAAGAATGGGCACCCGCGGGATACTTCCAGAACCGCACCGTAATACCGTCCGACTGTACTATCGAGCATAGGCCGATAGAAGGGAAGAGCCGCATTTATGGGGAAACGACGTGATGCATTTGTTATGTGGTCAAGATGCTTTCCAGTGCGGAGCACTTCCAACATTCTTTCTATTTCTTCCTCTCCATCGCCGATGAAGATATGATCAAAGCCCGATAATTGGGCCAGAGTGCCAGCCTGCTCAAATGACCAACATATAGGACCGCCAATCATACTTTTTGAATTAGGATAACGTCCTTTTAGGTCATCTCTAACACGCTCCAAATTTGAGCAGTCTTGGTTAATTCCGCTGAAAAGATAAATGTCAGCTTCAGCAATCTCTGCTTCTGTTTCAAAACGACAATCAGTTAGAGAAAGCTGGAAGCGACCATCGCCAGGTATATGTGCACCTAAGGTATAGGCCCACACAGGCATGAATTTCGCACCGTAGTTTTGAGTATCAGCATAAATTGGATCTGGTGCATGAATAAAGGCGACCCGGTAAGGTTGTGTGGTATTAGAAGGCATGGCTCTTTCTGACATCTTTAGTTTATCAAATCTACTTAATCAGCACCTTTTACTTGATATGGCCGTAATAGCCACTAATTTTAGGCTAAATTTGCACTTCTATCTAGACAATGGTCATGCCACCATCAATGACAAGTTCTACCCCAGTAATATGGCTAGCTTCGTCAGAGGCAAGAAACAGTGCTCCATTTGCTATATCTTCCGCTGTTCCCGCTTCACCCAAAGGTATAAGGTTGATCATATCTCTCCGCTTTTCACTTATATCACCACCATGTAAGTGCGACCACTTGATCTTGCACTTTAGTCCGTATGCTACAAGGTGAGGAGAGCTTATGATGCCAGCTATGGAAGATAAATTGATAATCGAACCGCCGGTTTCTCTCATTGCCTCAACACCATACTTACACCCTAAAAAGACGCCCTCGCTATTTACAGATTGAACTGCTCGCCATTGCTTTAAACTCGTGTCTTCAAGTAATTGACTGGTTTCTGTAGCTAGAATGGCAGCATTATTAACGAGAATATCTACCCGGCTGAATTTTTCTAGCGCGAACTTAAAGAGTCTTTGCCAGTCTGTTTCGACTGTTACGTCTTGATGGTAACAAGAGATTGCCCCAGATCCTTTTGCTACATTCATTCCATCGTGTTGATTGCAATCGGTGATAAGGACCTGTGCCCCTTCTTCGGCGAAACGTTTAGCTATAGCCTTCCCTATACTGTTCCCTCCACCAGTTATGATAGCATTTTTCTTGTGGACACGTCCCTTAGTGTGCATTTCTGTTTCCTTAAAAACAACGCTGTAAAGTAATTAGAACTAAATATCGCTAACGACAGAGCATAATCCTATGTTGGAAACAACATTTTAAGATATACTCTGGCAATGCAATTTACCTAATAAAAATTGTGCGCAGCTATCGGGAGCGCCTATTTTTGAAGAAATATATTTTCAATCGTGTTTTGCTAGCGTTGCCTACGGTAATAGGAGCAGGCGTAGTCGCTTTTTTTCTAATACGCGTACTTCCTGGAGACATTTGCCTTGTCAGATGGGTGGATTATGGTCAGGACCTGAAACCGGAGCTCCTAGAATTGTGTCGTGAAAATCTTGGTTTGAATGATGCTCTTTATATACAACTCTTCCAATTTCTAAAAGGTACCGTGACGTTTGACTTTGGAGAATCCATGTGGACTGGACGGCCGATAATTGAAGAACTTGAGCTGCGCTTCGCCTTGTCTCTTCAATTAGCGGTGATGGCGACAGTAGCTACTATTTTTATCTCCATTCCGCTTGGAGTTTTTTCAGCAGCGAAACAGAACACATGGATTGATTATGTTGTTCGCATCATTTCAATCGGCGGAGTTGCGGTGCCATCATTCTGGCTTGGTATACTCATTATACTTGCACTTTTGATTGGTTCTGAAGCTTTTTTTGGGGAACCATGGATGCCTCCTATTGAGTATGTATCGCCATTCAAAGACCCTATTGCTAATTTATCACAATTAATCTGGCCAGTGATTGCCACTGGATATCGGTATTCAGCAGTGACAACCAGAATGGTTCGTTCCTCGGTTCTCGAAGTTCTAGGTGAAGATTATATTAGGACCGCAAATGCTAAGGGTTTGGCTGAGGAACTTGTTCTTAAGCGTCATATATTGCCAAATGCATTTTTACCAGTGATTACAATAATCGGCATGGAGTTTGCTTTTTTTATGGGCGGCTTGGTCGTAACTGAGTATGTTTTTAACCTTAATGGTCTGGGTAGATTGATGGTTGAGTCTGTTCTGTATGCTGACTACAACATGATACAGGCATTGGTCATGATTGTAGTTTTCGTTTTCGTAGTGGTTAATTTAATTATCGACCTGTCCTACGCCTGGTTTGACCCTAGAGTCCGATACGGATAACTAGGAACGTCCAAAGAAATTTTTGGGAATGTGGAGGTTGATTTTAAAAGATCAGTTTACGATCGCAGTCGGTGCTGAGGTCGCTGAATATCAGCTGCTCACTGCTCCTGAATTATCGGCTTCTAGGTCGAAGGCTGCGGCCATTAATGCTCTGGTATACGCTGTTTTAGGATTTTCGATCACCTCATTCGTAGGACCACCTTCGATGACTTTTCCATCTTTCATTACGATCACCTCGTGCGCCATAACTCTGACCACTCTTAGATCGTGACTTATGAACATGTACGCGAGATTGTGCTTTTGTTGCAGGTTGATAAGAAGCTGGGTTATTTGTGATTGAACAGAAACATCCAGTGCGGATGTTGGCTCGTCAAGCACTAAGAATTGTGGCTTCACGACAAGTGCGCGTGCGATGGCAATCCGTTGACGTTGGCCACCCGAAAACTCGTGTGGATAGCGATCCTGCATGTTTGGTTCAAGACCAACTTCTGTTAGTGCTTCGCCTATTAATCGACGACGCGAATCATAGTTGCCACCGATGCTATGGACCAAGAGCCCTTCTTCAATGATTTGGCCAACAGACAAACGTGGGCTTAAAGAACCGAAGGGGTCTTGAAAAACGATCTGCATTTTGCGCCGAAGGGGTCTAAGTTCTTTTGGCCGCAAGCCCTGTAGATCGGTCCTTAGGAAATTAATCTTACCATCCGAATGTTCAAGCCTTAAGAGTGCACGGCCCAATGTTGATTTGCCTGAACCAGATTCGCCAACAACACCAAGCGTGTGGGCGCGCTTTATTGTGACCGAGACACCATCAGTAGCCTTTATATGTCCGACGGTACGACGGAGAATACCGCGTTTTATAGGGAACCAAACTTTTATATTTTCGCCAAGCATAACCTGTTGTGCTTCCGGTCGTATTTCAGGAGGTTGACCTTTTGGTTCAGCGGCAAGTAAATGGCGTGTGTACTCATGTTTTGGAGAACTGAATATTTTGGAAATGGGGCCTTGTTCGACAATTTCTCCGTCGTTCATTATACATACCCTATCAGCCATACTTCGGACAATGCTAAGGTCATGAGTTATGAACAAAATTGCCATACCCAGCTTATTTTGTAGGTCTTTGAGGAGTTTGAGTACTTGTGCCTGAATGGTTACATCAAGTGCAGTCGTGGGTTCGTCGGCAATTAATAAGTCTGGGTCATTGGCCAAAGCCATGGCTATCATCACCCGCTGCTGTTGACCTCCAGAAAATTCGTGGGGAAGCGCGCTAAGCCGTTCTATCGCAGCCTCTAGACCAACCAACCGCAATAAATCTATTACTTTGGTTCGCGCATGTTTGGTTGGTAACGCTTGATGAAGCAAGAGAGTTTCTGCAATTTGTTTTTCGATCGAGTGCAGTGGATTGAGACTGTTAAGTGGCTCCTGAAATATCATTGCAAGATCATTACCCCTCAAATCTTGCATGCGATTCTCGGAAGCGATTAACAGCTCTTCATTTTTGAACCGGACTGAACCTGTCGGATGGTGGGCTAATGGATAAGGCAGGAGCCGCATCGAAGATAAGGCGGTTACGGATTTTCCAGAACCCGATTCGCCAACTAATGCAAGGGTTTCACCTTTTTTTATCTTGAAACTAACGCCACGAACGGCAGCTATCTCTTTGTGACCTGAACCAAAGGATGTAGAAAGGTTCTCGACTTCAAGTAAATAACTCATCGGAATACCTTTCTAGGGTCAAAAGCATCGCGGACCGCCTCTCCGATAAAAACTAATAAGCTAAGCATCAAAGCGATGATAGCAAATCCCGAAATGCCTAACCATGGGGCTTGCAGATTAGCTTTCCCCTGATTAAGGAGCTCTCCCAATGAGGGAGATCCAGGGGGTAAACCAAAACCCAAGAAGTCCAGTGCTGTAAGAGTTGTTATTGATCCGGAAAGAGTGAAAGGCATGAAGGTAATTGTGGCCACCATGGCGTTAGGAAGAACGTGCTTATAAATTAAAGTCATATCCGGTACACCAAGAGCGCGGGCTGCACGGACAAAGTCTAAATTTCGTGCGCGCAGAAATTCAGCTCTTACAACGCCGACAAATCCCATCCAGGAAAACAGTAGCATTAGCCCCAAAAGCCACCAGAAATTTGGCGTGATGACGCTAGCCATGATTATTAGTAGATAAAGAATTGGCATTCCGGCCCAAACTTCGATGAATCGCTGACCTACGAGATCTATCAAGCCCCCATAAAAACCTTGAAAGGCGCCCGCGGATATTCCGATTGTGGCACTTAGGACTGTTAGCACAAGACCAAACAACACGGAAATCCGAAAGCCATAAATCAGCCGGGCAACGACATCGCGGCCTTGGTCATCGGTGCCCAGCCAATTTTCGGTGCTTGGAGGTGCCGGGGCAGGAAGTGAAAGGTTGTAGTTAACTGTATCGTAACTAAAACGCACCGGAGGCCATATCATCCAACCTTTGGCAGCAATAAGCTCTTCAACAAATTCGTCACGGTAATCAGCCTCGGTCCGAAACTCCCCACCAAAAGCAGTTTCTGGATAGACAGTTACAGTCGGGAAGTAGAAGTTACCATCGAAGAATACTAGGAGCGGTTTATCATTTGCGACAAGTTCGGCGAACATAGAAACTAAGAAAAGAGTTAGAAAAATCCAAAACGACCAGTAACCCCGTTTGTTGCGTTTGAAATTATCAATCCTTCGCCGGGTGACCGGCGTGACTCTTAGGACAAAGAAGCGTTCACTGCGAAGTGCTTGTTTAGGAGCGTATGGGGTATTTTTTTGTGAGGGATCTGCGTCTATTTTCATGTATCAAATATCCCGACCTTCAAAATCTATCCTTGGGTCGACGATATGGTACATGATGTCTCCAATGATGCCCATTAGAAGACCTAGCAACGTAAAAAAGAAAAGCGTACCAAACATTACTGGATAGTCTCGTGTTAATGCCGCTTCAAACCCAAGCAAACCCAGTCCATCAAGTGAAAAAATTACTTCAGTCAGAAGTGCGCCGGTAAAAAGAATGCCGATGAACGCTGAGGGGAAGCCCGCGATGACGATTAACATAGCATTACGGAAGACATGTCCGTAAAGCACCTTTTTTTCACTCAAGCCTTTGGAACGAGCTGTGTATACATATTGCTTGTTTATTTCTTCAATAAAGGAATTTTTAGTCAGCATCGTTAAACCAGCGAAGCCGCCTATCACCATAGAAAGCAACGGCAATGCTAGATGCCAAAAGTAATCAAGAATTTGTTGGTACCAGGCAAGGCTGTGCCACCCAGGCGAGACCAGGCCACGGAGTGGGAAAAAATCAAAATAGCGACCACCGGCAAAAAGGATAATTAATAAAATAGCAAATAAAAAGCTCGGTACGGCATTCCCAAAAATTACTATACCTGACGTCCAGATGTCGAATTTAGAACCGTCGCGGATGGCTTTTAAAATACCGAGTGGAATAGAGATCAGATATACTAAAATCGTCGTCCAGAAGCCAAGTGAGATGGATACCGGCAGCTTGTCTATCACAAGCTGAGCTACGGAACGGTCCTGGAAATAACTGTTACCAAAATCAAACTGGACATAATTGCCTATCATATGGATAAAGCGTTCATGCACAGGTTTATCCAAGCCAAATTGCTTTTCGATTTGTTTTATTAACTCTGGTGGTAGACCCTGAGAGCCTCGATAGCGTGATGATTGGTCGGAACCTTTTCCTCCGCTTGCCTTTTGGTTCTGCGAACTCGAAATTTCGCTTCCTGCATCTCCGCCCACTCGGGCCGTTGCGGAAACGTTATCGCCGGTCAATTGAGCAATCATCTGCTCCACGGGACCGCCTGGGACAAATTGGACCACAACAAAGTTGATAATCATGATGCCCAGAAGTGTGGGTACGATTAGCAACAATCGGCGTAAAATATAGGCATACATAGAAAGAAGTTACTCCTAATCCTTTTCGGATGCGAGTTTGCCTTTCAAATTATTTGCTTTTTCCGCGTCAATCCACCAGGCAGTGAATTGGTTGCCTTGTACCGGTGTTTGCTTTGGGCGTCCGAACTTATTCCAATAAGCGATGCGGTCATATTTTATATGCCAGTGTGGTATTAACCAATGGCCCCATTGTAATACACGATCAAGCGCTCGTGTTGCAGTGACCAGTTGTACGCGGTTAGGGGCGGCTATAATGCTCTCAACTAGACTATCGATAGAATCATCGCTAATGCCAATATAATTTCGGCCTCCTTCAAGTTTTGCTGCCTTAGATCCCCAGAATGAACGCTGTTCGTTTCCAGGTGAAAGTGATTGACCGAAAGTACCTACGATCATATCAAAATCATAGGTGTCAAGGCGTCGTCGATATTGCGAAGAGTCAACCGTGCGGACTGTTACATCAACACCTAATTTCTCAAGGTTTTTACTAAAGGGCAAAACAATGCGCTCGAATAAAGGGCTAATTAGTAAAACCTCGAACGTTAGGGCTTGTCCTGTTCTTATTTGGACGCGCTGTCTGCCCTCTAGCTTCCAACCTGCTGCATCAAGGAGAGCGCCGGCGGCACGCAGGTTTTTTCGGAGTTGACGGGACCCACCTCCTTTTGGCGGCTGATATATTTTGGTGAAAACCTCTTCTGGAACCTTACCACGTAATGGCAGTAACAGCCTTAATTCATTGGCGTCTGGTAGGTTGGTAGCGGCCAGTTCTGAATTGTCGAAATAGCTTCGCGAACGGGCGTACTGTCCGTAGAAAAGATTTTTATTTGACCACTCGAAATCGAATGCATATCCAAGAGCTTCGCGAAGACGCTTGTCCTTAAACATTTTTCTGCGGGTATTAAAGATAAAACCCTGCATTCCCGTAGACCGGTTATGATTTATACCTTTTTTCTTCATTAGGCCGGTTTTGATAGCGGGGATGTTGTATGCAGTGGCCCATGCTTTTGAAGAGTTTTCAGACCGATAATCGTATTCGCCGGCTTTGAAAGCTTCCAATGCTATTGTCCCATCGCGGTAATAGTCATATCGGATTTCATCGAAGTTATAAAAACCCTTATTTGATCCAATATCTTTACCCCAATAATTTTTTGCGCGTTGTAGTATAATGGAACGACCTGCTTCAAAAGTTTTTATCTTGTAGGGTCCCGAACCGAGGGGAGGCTCAAGCGTTGTCTTGTTGAAAACACGGTTTTCCCAATAGTGTTTTGGTAAAATGGTCAATTGTCCAATGATTAGCGGTAATTCACGATTCTCTGTTGGCTTGAAATTAAACCGTACAGTATGAGATGTAATTTTAAGCACTTCTTTTACATCGCCGTAATAAAAACGAAAAAATGGTCTGCCGAATCTGATCAATGTATTGAAAGTCCAGATCACATCGTCAGCAGTTATTGGTTTGCCATCGTGCCAGCGAGCTTTCTCATTTAACTTAAATGCCACCCATGAACGATCCTTTGGCATAAACACTTCTTCAGCGAGCTCACCGTATTGGCTGAAGGCTTCGTCTGCAGAGCCTGACATTAGAGTATTATATATGAATCCAAGGCCTGCCGCTGGGTTTCCCTTTATGATAAAGTTATTAAATGTGTCAAAGGTACCAATGGTATGTAGTCGCACTTTCCCGCCTTTTGGAGGCGCTGGCTCGACGTAATCGAAATTTTTAAAACCAGGGGGATACTTAAGATCACCGTGCATAGCAATGCCGTGTTCCCCTTTTACACCATCAAGTGTACCTGCTCCGGCTGCAGTGAGAAGTTGAATAAAAAGAAAGGGGGGAAAAAATAGTAGAAAAAGTTTCATCATATCCGGATATTTAACTATGATAGAATTGGGATCAAGATCAGATTATTTTTGTACAGGCCTCAATTTTAAATTAGCATATGTTATTTAGCAGACTAGTGCTGCCATCGCAGGTTTCAGCAAATTTTTATCACCGACGGCCAAAACTGTGCCATCGTTTTTCAAGTTAAGGGGATTGCCCCTCCAATCTGTTATTGTTCCACCTGCTCCTTCTACTACTGGAGTAAGAGCAATGTAATCATAAGGAGACATATCAGCTTCGCAAACAATGTCGGCGTAGCCGTTAGCCAATAAACCATAGCCCATGCAATCGGTTCCGTAACGGAGGAAGTGCACTTTATCTTTGAGGCGATGGAAGGCTGTTTGATTTTCTCCTACAAACATCTCTGGTGAGGTTGATAACATCCAGGCTTCGGACAAACTATTGCAAGACCTAGTAGAAACAGGCATCCCATTAAACTTTGTTGCGTACCCCGTTGCCCCGATCCAGCGCTCGTCGAGAGCAGGCATATCGACAATTCCCGCTATCGCACGTCCCTTGTGCAGCAAGCCAACTAAGGTGCCAAATAAGGGTTTGCCAATTAGAAAAGATTTTGTGCCGTCTATGGGATCAAGGACCCAGATGAACTCAGCATCAGTCCGTACTGGTCCATACTCTTCGCCAAAAATGCCATGCTCAGGAAAATGGGCTTCGATCATTTCACGCATCTTAGCTTCGGCTTCCTTGTCAGCAATTGTGACAGGACTTTTATCATGTTTTATTTCGGCTTGAATCGGCGTCCGAAAATAGGACATGGATATTGGCCGGGCCGCGTCGGCGAGGGCTATTGCAAAGACAACTAGTTTTTCAGGGCACGGATCCAAGGTTGGTAACGCCTCAGGATACAGCTTTTGCTGCGCCGTTTCTGGCTTTATAATTAACCAATATAGCGGCGACGGAAAAGCATAATAACAAGTAGGGACGAAAACCACGGTCGTAACAGCGTCGATTACACATTTTAGTTCCTTTTTAATGTGGCGTAATTTAGCCTCATGTGTCGTGTCGCGCAATGACAAGCCATTCATCCAATAGGTGCATTCTTAAATAAAAATGAGTAATGTCGAATAATGGCTCAATCTCAAAATCCAATTATAATGATACCCGCGCGAATGTCTTCGACACGTTTGCCGCAGAAGCCTTTGGCTGATATTGCGGGTGAGCCATTGATCGTTCATGTCTGGCGCCGAGGTATGGAGGCAGACTGTGGACCTGTAGTTGTTGCCTGTGCGGAAAATGAGGTGGCTAACGTTATAAGATCTGTTGGGGGTGAAGCGGTTTTAACGGATCCTCTGCATCCTTCTGGTTCCGATCGTATTCATGAGGCAGTGGAAAGGTTTGACCCAGATGGGAAGTACGATTTAGTGATAAACTTGCAAGGGGACTTGCCCACTATAGATCGCGTGGCTTTAGAAGCCGTTTTGAAACCTCTTGAGGGCAGCGATTTTGACATCGGAACATTAGTCGCAAAAATTTCTTCTCCAGATGAACGGATTAATCCAAATGTGGTGAAAGCCGTAGTTTCGTTGCCACCTGATGAGAATATAGGGCCTGCGATCTATTTCAGTCGAGAAAGTGTGCCGTGGAGTGAAGATGATAAAGCGCAGCTCTACCATCATATCGGTCTATACGCCTATCGGCGTGAAGGACTGCGGAAATTTGTTTCGCTTGCGCCAAATGTACTTGAGAAGCAAGAGCGGCTTGAACAACTTCGAGCACTTGTTAATGGAATGCGGATCGGCGCGGTCTGCGTTGACTCCGTACCTTTAGGCGTTGATACTCCGGCCGACCTTGAGCTGGCCCGGAGAATATTATCGCGAAATAAAGGATGTATATAAATAGCATGGGCGACGTTAAAAAAACTATTTCCTTCCAAGGGATGCCTGGCGCATATTCTATGATGGCAATTCAGTCTGCGTATCCCGATATGGTGCCATTGCCATGTCGAACTTTTATCGACGCCTTTGAGGCAGTTGAGATGGGAAGAGCAGGACTTGCTATGATTCCGGTCGACAATTCCGTTGCAGGCCGTGTTGCCGATATCCATCATTTATTACCAAACTCTGGTCTACATATTGTTGCGGAGCACTTTCAACGCGTTAACCATCAACTTATTGGTTTGCCGGGTGCTGACATTGATGATTTAACGCATGTACATAGCCACGTTCATGCCCTTAACCAATGCCGAAATCTGATATATGAGCTTGGGGTGGAGGCGGTGGAGCATGTTGACACCGCAGGTGCAGCGGAAGATGTGGCAAAGAAGCGGGATAAGACACAAGGTGCTATTTCTTCAGAATTAGCGAGCGAACTGAATGGATTAAAAATTATGCGCTCCAATGTGGAAGATACAGAACACAATACAACTCGGTTTATTGTTATGGCACGTGATCCCATTGATCCTGGAATTGATAGCGATAACGCTATTACCACCTTCGTCTTTGGCGTTCGAAATATACCAGCTGCACTTTATAAGGCGCTTGGTGGTTTTGCTACCAATGATGTGAACATGACAAAGTTGGAAAGCTATGTGGATTCTGATTTCAATGTGGCGCAGTTTTACGTGGACGTTGAGGGCCACCCTGAGCAGCGAAAGCTTAAATTGGCCTTTGAGGAACTAAGTTTTTTTAGTAGTCGTTTGACAATACTCGGTACTTATCCAGCACACCCGTTCCGTTGGGAAGGGGATAGCTAGAAAGCCCTCCCACAGAAAGATTCAGATTGTCATTTATCTGATCAATCCTTGTATAGTCATACAATACACGTTCAATCTCGCTCGAAGGATTGCGGATGAGCCAAGCTGTATTTAGTGTCTTGTGTCGAGACTGCCTGGGTCTTTCTGTCAGAAGTTTTGGCGCATGTCCCATATGCGGCTCAGAGCGGGCACTCGGACACCCGGAGTTGGAGCATCTGGACATTGCACATATAGATTGCGATGCCTTCTATGCATCTGTTGAGAAGCGTGATAATCCGGCTCTTAATGATAAGCCCCTTATAGTAGGAAACCCCGGTGGCCGTGGCGTGGTAACTACGGCTTGTTACATAGCGCGACAATTTGGGCCACGGTCTGCGATGCCAATGTTTAAGGCATTGGGGATGTGTCCTCACGCAGTGGTCATTCGTCCAAATATGGCCAAGTACAAGTTTGTCAGTCAACAAATTCGCGCAATATTTTACGACGCAACATCCGTAATTCAACCAGTTTCCCTG
>PBLS01000032.1 GCA_002721825.1 Magnetovibrio sp. | reverse complement strand
CTGGGTCAAACGAAAGCAAATAAAAACCGTAATTGACCTAACACAAATTCCCCAGCTCTAATCGACGGTAAATTCTGCTAAGGTTTGTTTGTCAATTTCGATGCCAAGGCCTGGTCCCGCAGGAATATTAACAAACCCGCGCTTGTGCTCAATCGGGACGGTCAAAATTGCCTGGCGCGCCGGATGCTCAGAACGATCAAACTCTAGAATCGGCTCCCATGGCCTCCGACCTGGCGGATTATGCGGCAAAACAGCAAGCAGGTGAAGTGCTGCAGCGAGGCCAATTCCTGTGCCCCAAACATGAGGTACGTACCGAATACCAAAAGCATTAGCCATGTCGGCTATCTTCTTGCATTCGCTTAAACCACCGGCAGCACAAGTGTCCGGCTGAACATAATCCATAGCTCTACGTCGAAAAATTTCCCTAAAACCAAACCTCGTATATTCGGTCTCTCCGCCAGCCATAGGGATTGACGTTGATGATTTGACTGCCAAATATCCGTCCAGATCCTCTGGCGAGACCGGTTCTTCAAACCATCCAATATTGAAAGCTTCAGCTGCCCGAGCGAGTCGAATAGCATCCACGGCATCGTAACCATGATTAGCATCAAGCATGAGCCCCATTTCAGGCCCTATTACATCACGTACCTTAGAAATCAAAGCGAGATCCTCATCGACCTCAAATCCAATTTTAAGCTTTAGCGCTGAAAAACCTTCATTTTTATAGCGTGCCACCTCATCAGCGATATAATCCATAGGGTCACCATCACGTTTCCGATAGGTGCCCGTCGCATAAGCCTTAACCTCCGTACGGAGAGGGCCTCCCATGAGCTGGTAAATTGGCATGCCAAAATACTTTCCCTTTATATCCCAAAGGGCGATATCTATTCCACTGATAGCACATATTGGAATACCTTTTTGGCCTTGATCCCGATAAGAGGCATAAAGGTTTTGCCAAATTTGCTCAGTGGCTAAGGGATCAAAGTCAAGCAACCACGGCTCATAGGCTTTAACCATAGCAGCTGCGGGGCGAGCAGGTCCAAAACATTCCCCCCAACCTACGAGACCGGTATCAGTAATAATCTCAACCACACAAGAACTCCGCGAGGATGCTTCTCCAATAGCCCAGTGGAATGGCTCGGAAACGGGAGCTTCAACAATATGGGTAATGACTTTTGCAACCTTCATTATAACCCTCTCAAAAACGCTAGTTTTTTACTCAGTTTTGTCCTTGGGCATTCGGATCAACAATAGAAGTGGCATGATGACAACGGCAGTTAAAGAAAACAAATAGAATGCACTAATATACCCGTTCATCATGCTTTGGCGCTCGATCTCCCTTGCGAAGGTACCGATGCCAGAATTACTATCGATCGACCAAGCTCCCATCAGAAATGGTATATCAAATAGTTTATTATAGTGTGATACCGTCTCTGTAAGGCCTGCATATGTCATTTTTGCAGACCGCATTATTGTAATAATACAAATGGATATGAAAACACTCGACCCCATATTCCGGATGAGGTGCAAAATTGCCGCAGCGTCCGGCACGTAAACCTGTTTTAAGGTTGAAAAGGCAAGCACATTTAGTGGAACCCAAACTAACCCAACACCAAATCCTTGCATATAACTGGTCCAAGCGACATCAAAGCTGGTTAAGTTTATGGAAAAACCAGCTATAACAAAACCAGAGAAGGCTTGTAGCGCAAACCCAAGGAAGACGGGTATCCGCGGGTTAACCTGCGTCACAAATGCCATGATTAAAAAGCCGGTGAGCGTTCCGGCACCACGTGCTCCCAATAATAACCCAGTAACGGATTGCGGAAATCCTCTTAGTTCTTGCAGTAAGGGAGGAAAGAGAACCATGGGCACAAAGTTCAGCATACCAAATACAAAAATCACAATCATACCTACCGTATAATTCCGATCCCGAAAAATTGCGGGTTTGATGAACGGTTCGTCGGTAGTAAAAGTGTGAACAAGGAAAAAATATATGGCGGCAATTACGATCCCGGACTCAATCCAGATTTCTGTCGATTCAAACCAATCAGCGCGTTCACCCCTATCAAGGATCAACTGAATACCAGCCACCGCAATCGCGAGAGTGAGGAATCCAACCCAATCAAAGCGAAACTTTCGATTTTTATTCTTGTCAGTAATTATTAGCCAAATTGCCAAGATAGCGGCGAAGCCAAAGGGAACAATAAGGAAAAATATCCAACGCCATCCATAAAGTTCATTCAAGTATCCACCAACGGTGGGGGCAATGATTGGGCCACAAACCGCACCCATGCCCCATATAGCAAGTCCGGCATGGTGCAAGTGTCTAGGAAAGCTAGACATCATAATAGCTTGAGACATAGGTAACAAAGGGGCCCCACAAAACCCCTGCACAATCCGGTAGAAAACGAGAGCCTCTAAGCTTTCGGCCGTCCCGCAGAGTACCGATGCAATAGTGAATATAATTGCAGCGGTTAACATCACTTGCCGTCTTCCAAACCGCCCAGCAACCCATCCAGCAAGTGGTGTTGCAACAGCGGACGCAATTATATTAGCGGTAACCACCCACGCAACTTGGTCCTGGGTAGCGGAAAGGGCTCCCCTTATATCTGGTAGGGCGACGTTAACGATCATTATCGCCATTGTGTAGAGTAAAGTAATGAATGTTAGCGTAGCGATTAGTATTAAGCGGTCTAATGTAAAACCATCTTTTGCGCGCACATCCATGGCATTCGCTTTCAAAATTTTCGTAATAACGAGCGATTAGCTATTTTATTATTGCTGTACTATAGCGAGTGCCTTCTTGATAATCGGCAATCGATCCAATAGCTGGTCAGTTAGAGCTAAAGCTTTCTTGATCACCGATGGCAGCCTAGGCTTATGGCCTGTCCAGATCGAGACCGACGCCGTCATACCAGAGCGGAGAGACAGTCCTTTTTTTGTATCCATAACCGTCATTCGTACTGGCAGACGTTGTACAACCTTGACCCAATTCCCAGAGGCGTTTTGGGGGGGCAGTAACGCAAATTCTGCTCCGGTGGCCGGCGCAATGCTATCCACTATGGCCTGCCAAACCTCATCCGGATAGGTGTCTACTGTCACTTCTGCAAATTGCCCCTCACGAACGTGCGTAAGTTTAGTTTCCTTAAGATTGGCCTCTATCCACAAATCCGCTTCATCAACGAGTAGTACTATTGGATCCATAGCTTCAATCCCCTCACCAGCTTCCGGGTTAATCTTCGCAACAATTCCACTCGCCGGCGCTAGGAGCCGAGTCCGACGAAGGTCAAGGAGTGCTTGATCTAGTATCGCTAGAGCGCGGCGCACAGAAGGATGCTTCGTATTAGCCGTATCAAGATCGCCACCAAGGTCCGTTAGAAGCTTACGCTTTGTTTCCTCGGCAGCATACAGTTCTTGCTCGGCGATACGGAGCAGGAATGTCGCCTCATCCAGTTGCGCTGCACTATTGACACCCTTAGCACGAAGTTTCTTTTTTCGGTCGTGTTGGGTTTTCAAATACGCTATGCGTTTTTTTGCCAAATCGATATTGATGGAAGCCCGCCTATATTCTGAGTGCTTGGATTCAATCTCTTGGCGTATACTCGCTAAATTTGCCTCAGCTGCTCGCTTGGCTATTTCAAAGGGCTCAGGATCCAACTCTAAAAGCACTTGCCCTTTTTCGACACGCTCGTTTTCTTGGACCTTAACGGAAAGAACCCTACCATCAATTTCAGAGCTTATGTTATGGAGGCGAGCCTTCACGTAAGCATTATCCGTATCGATGGTGCCTCCAGAATTTAGGTATAGTTGTGCTCCCCCCAATACCACTGCGATTGGCACAAAAATCATCAACACAACGCGAACTAGTCTCTTCAGTACGGAACGTGGAGAGGGAACGGAATTTGCGACGGCACCCGTTACTTCGCTCACTTTCTATTACTCCTACTCATGTTCGCTCTCCCCATCATTTGAGATAGAAAGCTCCGTTTTAATGCGATAAAGCAGCGTGAAAAGCTCCGATTGTTCTTTCTCTGATAAACATGAGAGTGAGCGATCCAATGTCCGTTTTGCCTCAAAACGCATTGTCTGAAGAAGCGGGCCAATGGTCTCAGAAAGATACACTCGCTTTATTCGACTATCATTTTCATCTGGACACCTATAGATCCACTCCTTGGCCTCAAGGCGGTCCAGCAGACGACCTAGTGTCGCCCGACCAACATCCAATAGTCTGGCAAGATTAGTCTGGCTGATTCCAGGGTGGAAATAAACGTGGTTGATTACCCACCACTGCGATCTCGTCAAGCCTAGCGGCCTCATGCGCCGATCATGAGCAATGCGCATAAGTCTTGCCACATCGTGGATCAAGAAACCAAAATTTTTATTATAGTCCTCATCCATGGGGGCGAATCGAGCTTTTGTTACCAATTTGTTGTCTAGGCAACGTAATTAGTATGTTAGGCAACAATATGCAAGGATATTATTTAGTTAATTAGAATTTTTATAAGGAAAAATAAAAAGGCATGATCGCTAAATTTCGCAATAACCTTCATACACGAATGTCACGCTAACGCTAACTATCCAGCATCAATGATAATGGCATAGTCAATGGCATGATTTGTTTCATTTATAACACTATAAAAGACGTGGCCTGCAATATCTTCTGCTGTATGGGTGTTACCAAGTGCTCACGCTCAATGAAAAAAGGATAAATTGCCTAGCTATCACTCTCGGCACAAAGGCCTGGTTTTAAAAAATCACAGTTAATAAAGACTCGTTGCTGTTTAGTCTTTCTCCAAACGGTACCAAAGGAAAAGCAGAAAATTGAAAATACTAGTCTTCCACAAGTGATATAACGAGTTTAAGCGCCCCTGGTAAAGTCACGATAAAAGCCAGCCACCATCAACATCAATAGTTGTACCCGTGACGAAATCATTCTGCACCATAAATACGATTGCCTGTGCAACTTCCTCCGCTTTACCGGCCCTCGGGATGAGATTTTTGCTAGTAGCATTGGCATACGATTCTCTACGCTTTTCACCTTCTAACGGAACCATAGGCGTATCAATTGTACCTGGAGAAACAACGTTCAGTCGCTTAGGTGCGATCTCAGGGGCAACAGCACGAACCAAAGATTCCACCGCGCCACCCACAGAAGATAGAGACACCTGACCCGGCTTGCACTTACGCGCAGGAGCTCCACTCACTAGGACTACTGTGCCATCGTCAACAACGTGCTCCGCCCCAAACCGTAAAACATTTGCATATCCCCAAAGTTTATCAAAAGAAGCCTTATAGCCATCCATGTCCATTTCCAAAAACGGTCCTATAGCCCGCGGCCCTCCCGTAGCTGCACTTATTAAAATATCAATAGGAGCACACTCCGCTAACAACTGAGCGACGGACTCCCGATCAAGCGCGTCACACTTCTTTAGTGTAATGCTGCTGGGAACATCGCCAGCCCGGTCAGGGTTACGGCTAACTGCTATAACTTTTGCACCGAGTTCCGCAAGTTTCTGGGAGGTGGCGAGGCCAATACCCGAAGTGCCTCCGAAAACAACCGCCTTTTTTCCTGCTATATCCATATTCATTATACCTTTTCATCATTTCCTCTTCGCTAGTAGAGCGATAAGGCGTGTTTCAAACTAAATACGGCTTCTTTAATATCGGCGGCGCATCACCTAAGCAAGCTCCTTTCCGTTAGTGATTTCACTGTTCTACTGAGAGTCTTAAAACTAACACGAACGGGCGTACCGCAATCACCAAGAGAAGTTGCTTGATTTAACACAGTAAATTAAATTCCCTTTGGCGACGGGCTATGTCGAGCCAAAAACTAATGTACGATATAAGGACATGGAGGAGATATCATGCAAGACTTCCGGATTGCTGTCATTCCTGGTGATGGTATTGGAATAGAAATCATGGATTCCTGCCTTGAAGTTCTTAAAACGCTCGAAAGAAAACATGGCGGTTTCCGTTTATTAATCGATAATATCGAAGCGGGAGCCGCTTATTTCCAAAAGACGGGTATGGACATAAGTGATGAGGGTTTCCAGAAAACGGGTGAGGCCGATGCGATACTTCTAGGGGCAATTGGCTTGCCGAATATTCGCCATAATGACGGAACCGAAATTGCCCCGCATCTCCGCATGCGAACAGCATACAACTTAATAACTGGCCTAAGACCAGTAAAAGCTTTCCCGAACGTACCTCTACCACTTTGCGATATAAGAGCGAAAAATATCGATCTCGTTATCGTTCGTGAATCAATAGAGGGGCTATTTGCATCCGTTGGAAAAGGGGAAATAGAAAATAATACGGTCGCCCGAGAAACACTAGAGATCACCCGCGCTGTTTGCGAACCTCTATTTGATGAAACATTCACATTAGCCAAACAACGGAAGGAGAAAGGATACCCAGGAAAAGTAACTTGCGTCGATAAATCCAATGTATTCGTGGCAATGGCTTTCTTTCGTAAGATTTTTGACGAGCGTGCGGCACTCTTCCCCGAGATTGCCACAGATCACATGTACGTAGACGCAGCGGCTCTTAACCTGATTCGAAATCCCTGGGACTTCGATGTACTGGTTATGGAAAATATGTTTGGAGATATACTGTCCGACCTAGGTGCAGGAATAGTTGGTGGCATGGGTTTTGCGCCCTGCGCAGAACTCGGTACCAATCACGGCCTCTTCCAACCCGCACACGGAAGCGCGCCCGATATAGCTGACCAAGATAAAGCCAACCCAACAGCCATGCTGCTTTCCGCTGCTATGATGTTAGAATGGCTTGGAGAACGCCACAATATAGTAACTTGTCAAAATGCTGCCAAAGATCTCAACGAAGCAATATACGGATTGTTTGCGGACTCTAAATTACTACCGATCGAAATTGGTGGTACAGATGGCACAATAGCCTATACGAAAAGACTCATGGAACGACTCAATTAGCACGCATCATCCCAAAACTACTATCAATAAGTAGCACGTCCACCAGAAATATCGAAAACGCCTCCTGTGGTGAATGAACACTCCTTCGATGCCATAAAGGTTACCATCGCAGCTACTTCCTCTACTAAAACAAAACGTGAGCGTGGAATTTTCGAAAGCATGTAATTAATATGCTCTTCCGTAATCTGATCAAATATAGCGGTTTTAGCCGCTGCAGGCGTCAAGCAATTAACGCCTATATCGTATTCTGCTAATTCCTTACCAAGTGATTTCGTCAACGCAATGAGCCCAGCTTTCGATGCAGAATAAGGGGATGCCATCGGGTTCCCCTCCTTGCCCGCTATCGAGGCAATATTAACTATACGGCCATAGCCACCCTCAATCATTCGAGGCACTGCAGCGCGACAACAATAGAAAGGGCCATTTAGATTGACGTCAAGTGTTCTCAACCATTCGTCAGTATCGTATTCCCAAACCGTTGCATTAGGGCCAGCGATTCCGGCATTATTGACCAAAATTTCAATGGAGCCAAAATCAGTTGCCACTTGGTCAATAGCTGAGCCTAATTTATCTGGATTAGTGACATCAACATCATAGGCTTTTATCTCGCCGAGTACCGAAAGGTCATCCACTGTCTTCTCGGAAAGGGATACATCTGGATCCCAAATTGCCACCTTCGCGCCGCTTTCCAAAAAACGCTTTGCTACTGCACGGCCAATTCCTTGTGCTCCTCCCGTTATAATTGCCAGATTGCCATCTAGGTCATACTTGGTTGCCATGACTTTTCCTTTTTAAGTGTAAGATAGATTCAAAATATGCAATCATTCCGTATCACCGACAACGACCTGATTCTGTTCTCCCAAACCGTCAATGCCTAAACGGATTTTATCACCAACCCGCAAAAATACAGGTGGATTCATCCCAGAACCAACACCTGGAGGGGTACCTGTGGCGATTACGTCTCCCGGGTAAAGCGTAAATAAACTGGAAAGATAACTAACAATGTATGCAGCTGAAAATATCATAGTTGAGGTATTACCGTCCTGATAGCGATTACCATTGACTTCCAACCAGAGATTCGAATTTTGTGGTTCAGGTATTTCGTCTTTCGTAACAAGCCAGGGACCAATGGGTCCAAAACTATCGCACGCTTTTCCCTTCACCCATTGTCCTGTGCCCTCAAGCTGGTAGGCGCGCTCAGAAACGTCGTTTATCACACAGTACCCGGCAACGTGCTCAAGCGCCTGGTCCTCAGAAATATATTTTGCCTTCGACCCTATTACGATCCCGAACTCCACCTCCCAATCAAGCTTCTTAGACCCGCGCGGCATGACAACATCATCATTAGGTCCAGAAATAGCGCTGTTAAATTTAGCAAAAAGGATAGGTTCTTCCGGTACTGGCATCCCTGACTCCACTGCATGGTCGGTATAGTTAAGCCCGATACACATGAACTTCCCAATGTTACCTACGCAGGCACCAAAGCGCGGACTTCCATCAACCACCGGTAAATCAGATACCTCGAGCGCAGAAACGTTTGCCAATCCTTCCGGACACAATACGTCGCCCGATATATCATCAACATGCCCGGATAAATTCCGAATATTCCCAGCATCATCCAGGATACCTGGCCTTTCCTGCCCTACTGGGCCATAGCGCAATAACTTCATTTTAACCCCCCTTCAAAAGAACCATAAGGCCCTAGTCGATCTCAGCATATTTTTGCTCTTAAATACATAGATGTAAATTACCCAACAAATGGATGACGGTTCCTAAGGTTTTAGCACGTCAGCTGATAATTCTTATTCAAACTGTTGTATCAGTTCTCCAGTGATATAAAAAGAACTGACCATTATAAACCAACGCGTTCGAGGCCAGTGGAGGATACATAAAATGGCAAAAAAACCTAAAACAAAATTTCGCAGTCAGTGGTGGTTCGATGACCCTGATGATATCGGTATGACTGCTATGTATCTAGAGAGATACCTGAATTTTGGTATCACTCGCGAAGAACTTCGTTCCGGCAGACCGATCATCGGCATCGCCCAAACTGGCAGTGAGCTCTCTCCCTGCAATTATATTCATACCCAGATCGTTGACCGTGTTCGTGATGGTATCCGTGACAGCGGCGGCATCCCTCTGGTCTTTCCAGTACATCCCATCCAAGAAACCGGCAAAAGGCCGACAGCAGCTCTTGATCGCAACCTTGCCTACATGGGATTGGTAGAAATTCTCTATGGATACCCATTTGACGGTGTCGTGTTAACTACGGGTTGCGACAAAACCACACCCGCCTGTTTGATGGCAGCTGCTACTATGGATTTACCTGCTATTGTTTTATCTGGCGGCCCAATGCTCGACTCCTGGTGGGAACAAAATCTAGCCGGCTCTGGTACCACACACTGGGAAGCCCGAAAAAAATATGCTTTAGGCGAGCTAGATGACGAAGGATATATTGATATGGCGGTAACCCAGGTACCAAGTACTGGACATTGTAACTCCATGGGCACGGCTACCACGATGAATTCCTTGGCGGAAAGCCTGGGCATGTCGCTACCAGGCAGTGCTACTATACCAGCGCCTTACCGCGAACGTGCCGCGGTAGCATATAAAACAGGAAAGACATGTGTCGAATTGGTCCTGAACGACATACGTCCCTCTACTATTATGACTCGAAAGGCCTTTGAAAACGCTATTATGGTGAATACGGTTATCGGCGGCTCTACAAATGCACCTATCCACATTAATGCGATTGCACGCCATCTAGGTGTCGAGCTTAACATCAACGATTGGGAGAAGGTCGGTTACAACTTGCCTCTCTTAGTTAACATGCAGCCTGCTGGAGAGTATTTGGGGGAAGCCTTTCATCGTGCTGGCGGGATACCCGCTGTAATGTATGAAATGCTTGCTGCTGGCCATCTTCATGGTGATTGCGGCACTGTCGCTGGTACTACAATTGCCAAAAACGCTCGAGAACCCAGAGACCGCCGAGTCATAAAGCCATATAACGCGCCAATGAAAGAAAAAGCCGGCTTTTTAGTTATGAAAGGAAATTTGTTTGAATCCGCGATTATGAAAACCTCTGTTATAGATGAAGACTTCCAGAACCGCTTCCTTGAGAATCCTGACGACCCAAAAGCCTTTGAAGGCCGTGCCGTTGTCTTTGAGGGCTCTGAAGACTACCACGAACGCGTTAACAATCCAAATCTCGGCATGGATGAGAATTCGATACTTGTAATCCGTTATACAGGTCCTGTAGGCTGGCCAGGTTCAGCGGAAGTGGTCAATATGCAACCATCCGATGCGCTCCTTAAAAAAGGAATAACCTCCCTTCCAACCATAGGCGATGGACGACAAAGTGGTACTGCCGGAAGTCCTTCAATTCTAAACGCATCTCCCGAAGCCGCTACTGGTCAAGGCCTTGCTTTGCTGGAAACAGGCGACATGATCCGCGTTGATCTAAATGCAAAGACGGTTAATATGGTAGTATCCGAGGAAGTATTGGATAAACGGAGAGAAAGTCTTGCAGTAAAGGTTCCTCCCAGTCAGACGCCCTGGCAGGAAGTCTATCGCTCTACGGTCGGCTCACTCGCTACAGGCGGCTGTATGGAGCTAGCTACGGCTTATCAAAAAGCCTACAAAACCGTACCTCGCAATAATCACTAGCGAGAAATGAGCCCGACAATGCCAAACTCTCTGGAAGTTCCATCCATCGCTTTGATTGGCGAATGTATGATCGAACTTCGCGAGATGCCAGACGGCTTTTTTACGCGGAGCTACGGGGGCGACGTTCTCAATACAGCGGTGTATCTAAGTCGATTAGTTAAAGAGAGAGCAAAAGTAAGATTCTCCACGATTCTTGGCGACGATCCATTCAGCACGGAGATGATCGCTAACTGGGCAGAAGAAGGATTAATTTGCGATACAATCGGGCGCAAAAGAGCTAGTAATATTAGTTTTTACCTCATTCAAACCGATGATGAAGGAGAACGATCTTTTTATTATTGGCGCAACCATGCACCAGCACGTGAGTTGATGGACGCTCAGTGGGCACCAACTCTGGTTAATGCTTTCAATTCTTCATGGATTTACGTATCAGGCATTACTCTTGCCATTCTAGGAGACAATGGACGCGAAAGGTTGGTTGCTCATCTCAGAAACGCGCGTGATCAAGGTGCCGCTATAGACTTTGATGGCAATTTCCGGCACCAGCTTTGGCCTAATAAAAGGAAGGCTAGAAGCTGGTATAGCCGCCTTTGGCGCCTTTGCACACTTGCTCTCGCAAGTGCAGAGGATGAAGCTTCCTTATACGACGATCAGTCACCTACCATGACGTTGGAGCGGCTATCCACTTACGGTATTCCCGAAATCGTAGTAAAGTGCGGCACCAACCCCCTCCTATTAGTAGATTGCAAAAAGACCAGAAGTATCGCCGTTGAGCCGGCCAATAACGTTGTTGATACGACAGCCGCCGGGGATTCTTTTAATGCTGGCTATATCGCCGCTCGCATTAGCGGACTGAAACCCATAAAGGCCGCACATTTAGGTTCCAGACTAGCTGCACATGTGGTCCAGCACTCAGGTGCTATCATCCCACTATCGGCCATGCCAAATATTCCGCTCCAAAACGAACATCTACACCCTAGTTAGCAACGTGAGAGATATTGAAAATATTTTATTAGAGAACTCGGTTGTCCCTGTCGTCGCTCTGGATAAGGTAGAAGATACGAAACCCCTATGCGCCGCTCTTTTAGAAGGTGGAATTACTATAATTGAAATCACCCTTCGCACAGATGCGGCACTGGATTGTATTGCTACCGCTTCAAAAATTTTCCTGAAATGGCTGTTGGCGCCGGCACTCTATTGATTCAAGATCAAGTAACTGCAGCCATGGATAGCGGTGCGGTATTCGGCGTTAGCCCAGGTATGACTGATGCTCTTTGTAATGCAGTGCACAAGGCCAACTTCCCATTCCTACCTGGAGGCTCATCGGTTTCCGAATTTATGACTAACCATGAGGCGGGCTTTTCAATTCAAAAGTTCTTTCCCGCAGAGTCTTCTGGTGGAATTCATTTCTTAAAAAGTCTTTTATCACCCCTATCAAGAATTACGTTTTGCCCAACTGGCGGCATTAACCAAACAAACGCTTTATCCTACCTTTCTCTACCAAATGTCATCGCAGTTGGAGGATCTTGGTTCGTAGATATTGAACGCATCAAAAATAGAGATTGGGCTAAAATTAGCCATGATAGCCGAAAATTTCTCGATATGATTGTTACATGCAAAACAACTGATTGAATGACCTAATTTTTACGCTTGGCAATAAAATTTGTTGCCTCACTCCATGTAGCAGCCCAATCATTTTCGAGCATATCCGTCTCACCCGCCTTACCAAAGAACTTGTTAGGAACCTGGAAAATTCCAATCATTAGGCCGCCGTTCGGAGACCATGCCTTATGCCTACTTCCGGCAGGCCGCCAAACAAAATTACCCGCCGCGCATTCACCCTCTGCACAAACCAAGCTGCCTTCCAATACGTAGGTTTGCTCTATCAAAACATGTTCATGATCCGGCAATATAGCTCCTGGCTCCATTTTTAAATACGCAGTGACAATACCGCTTTCTTTATCTACCAGGAGAGTTTAAAAATATACTCCTTCAAATATTGACTGTTCCCATGGCAACTCATCGACATTAACAAACCTGGAGGCGCGCTTTCCTAATCCCTCATGGTTCTTTGCGTTTGGTGTACTAGCGGAAATCATATTAATTGTCCTTTTGATAGTTCAATACTTTAAAAATCTCAATCGACGACGCTATAGTCCTTGATCACGTCTAATCTAAGTTCAATCCCCAGCCCAGGACCGTCTTCCATTTCCACACGTACCAGAACAAAATCTAAAAAACGCAAGTTCTCACCACTTACCCCCCAAGGGCGTTCCCCCAATTTCAAAGGGTATACGTAAAAAAATAGGATGAACGTCTGCGATTCGCATGTACCACTCCAGCTAAAGTTTGCAGCCCCTAGACCAAACATGCCTCGACGACGGCTTGGCGTCAAAGCACCTTATCAAAAAATTTGCAAACATTTTTCAATTTAGCGCACGGTAAAATAGACTGCTCAAACCGCTAGACCTTAAACGTATCAAGGTGCATCCTTTACGATAGTCCTCTTTATAGTTATTTGGTCAGGCAGATATTATGAACAAAAGAAAAATGCGCGGATTTAAGGAAGGCCTTAAAGTAGTTATTTCAGCTGGCGCTAGCGGCATTGGCCGCACAATAGCAGAAACATTCGCCGATAGAGGAGCAAATGTCCATATCTGCGATATTGATGATGCAGCACTGGAAAGCCTCTCAAAAAAACGTCCTGATATTGGTTTCTTTAAAGCTGATGTAGCAGATGAAAATGAAGTAAATGCGTGGTTTGACGCTGCAGAAATAGCACTTGGCGGCCTTGACGTTCTCGTGAACAATGCTGGTGTCGCGGGGCCCACTGCTCCTATCGACAAGATCAATCCCAACGATTGGCGAAAAACTATCGACATAAATCTCAATGGCCATTTCTACTGCCTACAACGTGCGGTGCCACTTCTTAAAAAATCTGATGTTGCGTCAATAATTAATCTTTCTTCCGTTGCAGGGCGGCTTGGCTTTCCCTTGCGAACACCTTACGCAGCAACAAAATGGGGAATAGTCGGCCTCACACAATCACTTGCGCGAGACCTTGGACCTTTTGGCATCCGCGTCAATGCTATCCAGCCCGGCGCAGTGGAAGGAGCCCGCTTTGAAAACGTTCTAAACGCACGTGCTGAAGCAAAGGATGAAAACTATGCTACAGTAAGAACCGAGGCTTTAGAAAAAATCTCGCTCCGAAAAACAGTATCAGAGCAAGACATCGCCGAAATGGCTGCATTCCTATGTACGCCTATGGGCGCTAGTATAACAGGCCAAGCACTAAGTATATGTGCCGGAGTCGAAGATATTTAACAATCTAACGAAAAAATGGAGAATTTAGATGACTGACAAGATAGCTGTTATTGGCTCCGGCCTTATTGGTCGAGCTTGGTCGATCAGCTTTGCACGCGCGGGCTTTAATGTGGATATGACCGATAAATCTCCAACAGCACTTGAGACGTCTCTGGGAATTCTGAAAGGCGGCATAAAAGATCTAGCCAATAACAACTTATTACATGATCAATCTGTCGACGAGGTATTTGGTCGAATTACGCCACAAAAAAATATTGAGGTCGCCTTAGAAGGAGCTACCTACATTCAAGAAAACACCGCTGAAGTGTTAGAAATCAAAAAAGAGGTTTACGCAGAGCTTGATGTAAAAGCGGAACCAGCAGCGGTCATAGGTAGTTCAACATCTGGGCTCGTAGCATCACTTTTTACAGAAGACCTTAAAAGTCGTCATCGTTGCCTGGTAGCTCATCCCATAAATCCCCCCTATCTTGTGCCTGCCGTCGAACTCTGCCCATCACCTTGGACCGATGCACCATCTATGGATAAGGCACGTGATATCATGGAACGCGCGGGGCATAAGCCTATCACCATAAACAAAGAAATCGATGCCTTTGTTGTAAACCGCTTACAAGTAGCACTCCTTCACGAGGCATTCCGCTTGGTTGATGGTGGCTATGCATCATGTGCCGATATCGATTGCGCAATAAAAGATGGGCTTGCATTACGGTGGTCTTTCATGGGGCCGTTTGAAACTATCGATCTAAATGCGCCCGGCGGAATTCGTGATTACTGTACTCGTTTTGGCGATTTGTTTGAAAGGGTAGGCAGAAGCCAAACGAATATCGCTAACTTTAGAGGAGAGCTGCTAAACGAAATGGAGCGTCAGCGTCGCCGAAAACTAAACCCAGACGATATTCGAGAACGCACCGCTTGGCGTGACCGTCGTTTAATGGCTTTAGCCGTTCACAAACAACAAGCTGCCGAAATAATTGGTAGTTAATATTCAAGTTTAAAAGGCTAGGATCTTACTATGGCAAAAACGCGTAAAGTGATTATTACTTGTGCAGTAACCGGCGCTATTCATACGCCCAGTATGAACCCAAATCTACCCGTAACAGCAGATGAAATTACGGAAGCGGCGCTTGGCGCTGCGGAAGCCGGGGCGTCTATAATTCACCTACACGCACGAAACGAAAAGACAGGAAAACCCGATCAAAGCGTCGAAGCATTTATGCGATTTCTGCCACGAATAAAGCAAAATACAGAAGCCGTAGTTAATATTACGTCAGGTGGCGCCCCAGGTATGAGTATTGAAGAACGCTTACAACCTGCCTTAAAATGCAAACCTGAGGTTGCGTCCCTTAATATGGGCTCTATGAATTTTGGCCTCTATCCGATGATGGACCGCTTTAAAAATTTTGAGCATGACTGGGAACAGCAGCACCTCGAAAACAGTCGAGATATGGTCTTCAAGAACACCTTTGCCGACATCGAATACATACTTACATCCTGTTCGGATAACGGTACAAGATTTGAATTTGAGTGTTACGACATTTCACATCTCTACAACCTAGCGCACTTTCTAGACCGTAAATTAGTGAGGCCTCCGTTATTCGTGCAATCCGTGTTTGGCATCCTTGGAGGAATTGGCCCACATCCCGAAGACCTAATGCACATGAAACGTACTGCCGACCGTTTATTCGGTTCTGATTACCAGTGGTCTATCCTTGGGGCTGGAAGAAACCAAATCCCGCTTGCTGCTATGGGAGCCTCTATGGGTGCGAATGTCCGCGTAGGAATGGAGGATTCGCTTTGGTGTGGCCCCGGTAAACTCGCTGGAAGTAATGCCGAACAGGTAAACAAGATGCGCCAGGTCCTAGAGGGCATGTCGCTTGAAATTGCTACTCCCGATGAAGCTCGCGACCTCCTACAACTTAAGGGTGGCGATCAAGTGGCCTTTTAATTTTTTGATGCTGCCCTTCAGATTAAGCCAAAAAGGCTTTAGACAGAGCCAAACGGGACAATATTGGTCACTAAATGTACATTAGGCATTGAAACTGGTCTCAATTAATTCACAAACCCTTCCCGATGTGTAAACTTTGAGCCTTTCCCACCAGTCCACCATGTTACGGCGCGAAGATTCGTTATAAGTTGCAAAATTAATTTTATCGAGTTGAGCCCAGTGCTCTAAAATTACCACAGGCGGTAGGCCTAAAGCTGCAATCCCATCTTTAGCATGAAGCCATTCACTATCCGTCACCACGGGGACAGCGCCACACTCTAGAGTATCGTAAAAACGTATTGTTTCAGAAACATTCCCAGCAGGCACCAAACCGAACTGAGTGTTTCCAAGATAACCCGCATAAGCAGTAGCTCCGAGCCCCAGCCCAAAACCTTTGGTTAAAATAATTTTAGCTGGACGACCTAACTGCGAAAGTGCCGCAAGCATAGCTTGTCTATCGGGTAATTCCCCTCCTTGTCCGCCTTTGTAACCGGCGAAAAAAAATTCATGTTCACGTTCCTCAAATGACAATTGATATTTAAATTTCAAGGGCCCGACACCGCGCGCCCACCCATTTGGTATCCACATAACTCCCCTACATAACGCACCAGAAGACAATATTCCTGGTCGAAAATAGTGCCTAAGCACATAATCCGCGTCAGTATAAAAATGAATATTATCCTGGCCCAGTTCATCACCAAGATGCAATACACCCAGATTTCGCTTGCCAAGCGCACGGAGTTTTCGAAGATATGATCCGCAGTCACCAAACGAACAAATAAGAATGTCATCCAATTCCGGCAACTTCGCCTCATCCTCAACAGCTATCCACCTTAGAGGCCTATCGATCCCAGCTAGTAGTACCTGCCCAATAAAATGCGCTTCCATAACACCGTCGAGTACGGTGCGGCGCCAAACAAGATTGAGAGGCCGACGTTTGTGCATAGACGCAGAATGCGAGTTTAATGAATAAGTTGCAACTATTCTGCACAGGAGATCAAAATCGTGAGCAATGGATTACGGTAATTTCCCCATTTTTGCGCCTTAATCATCACCTTTTGAGAGTATCCCGCTCGTAATTGAGCGTGGATCACGAAGACGCCATCTCCCTATTTCGACCTGATGAAAAAAATTCTCACAGAACTGATTGAACAGATCTGGTTCCTCGAGATTACACGCATGGCCTGTTTGGGGGAAAAGCACCAATGCTGAAGAAGTAATTGTACGTTTCATAAATAATCCAACATCTAAGCACGGTTCATCTTCGTCTCCATTTATAATGAGCGTGGGCACGACGAGTTCTTTCATTGAATCTTCTAGATCATAAAGCGACGGGCGTAGTCGCTGCACACCTCGCATTGTGTCAGCGGACCCTTTGGATGAGTGGTCGCAGAACTGTATTTTAAATTCTTGCCAGCCACGCGGGTCTTTATTTTGAAACTGCACTCTCGTAGGTCCCACGGCATATATTTTACCAAACTCTGCCATAGTTTCCGCTTCAATCCGGTTAGCCGCTTCCACTGTTTCCTTCTCAAACCGCATCCTTGCTTGTTCTCCAGCTCCATAGCCGACACCTGCAACTACGAGAGAATTAGCCCTCTCAGGATAATTGAGGCCAAAATGAAGCGTAGCGAATCCCCCCATAGAAAGCCCAACAATGTGCGCGCTTTCAATATCTAAACCATCAAGAACCGCACGAATATCATCACGTGCAATATCCTGGGAATACATCCCTGGATCATCTGGCACATCGGATGGCGGGTATCCCCGTGCGTTGAAGGTAATGCAACGATATCTCCTAGAAAAATATCGGATTTGGGGTTCCCAACTTCGCGAATCTCCTGCAAATTCATGTACAAAAATCACCGGAGACCCTGCGCCTGTCTCTTCATAAAATAACTTGACCCCATCACAAGCAGTTATATGCGCCATCACTTCCTCCCGGTTCTTTAGAGTACGGAACGCTATCGGAATAAAGGTTATTAGGAAAGCACTGTAAAATTCATGCTTTAATGAAATTGAATTTCACACAAAACAAACCGATACTTTCTGAGAAACTAAACTATAACTTGAACATTACCGCTCGCCTTTAAAGGTATTAGTGTAGGGTTGGATTAGATATGAAATTTAGAAATAAAGTTGTGCTTGTCACGGGGGCGCAAGAAGGCATAGGTCGCAATATGGCTCTAGCCTTCGCTGAAGAAGGAGGGAAAATAGCCATTAATTGGCTGGATAATAGAGGCAAAGCTGAAGAGGTGGCCGAAGCGGCAAAAAATTTTGGGTCACAAACTGAGTTAATCCAAGGGAATATCTCTAAAATTCATGATGTGCATAAGGTTGTTAATTCTACGTTCAAAACTTTCGGTAAAATTGATATACTTATAAATAATGCTGGGATCTTTCCTCGGGTTCCATTTTTAGAAATGGACGAGGCCAATTGGGATAACGTCATCAATACAAACCTAAAAGGTAGTTTTTTCTGTGCACAGGCCGCGGCAAAATATATGATAAAATCGGGAAACCGCGGCTCCATCATAAACCTCGCCTCGCAAGCTATTCAGGGACATGCTCCTAACAGCGTACATTACACTTCGAGTAAAACCGGAATTGTTGGAATGACCCGCGCAATTGCTCGTGAAATTGCTCACTATGGGATTAGGGTTAATTGTATTGCACCGGGTTTAACAGATACCGCTCAACCTCGTTACGGGCATACTGAAGCCGAGCTAGTGGAGATGGCAAAAGAAATCCCACTCGGCCGACTTATTCAACCTGAGGAAATTGCCAAAATGGCACTTTTTTTATGTTCAGATCACGCAAAAATGATCACAGGTCAAACGTACCACATAAACGGAGGGACGTATGCACCCGGGTGATATGTTTTAACTAGTAAATAGTTTGCCAAATAATGTTTGAGGGTGCGAACTAAACACACCCTTATATATCAGTCCTTTGATATCATCTCCAGAATTTCACTATCTTTTTGCAAACATGGATCAGCGTATTTAATTACCGAAGCTCCTTTTTTTACTGCCTCAAAGACAATTTGGCGATCTTCCCGCAGCGTAACATCAGCAAATTTAAGTGCGAAGCTATCGCTTTTGACCGCCTCCAACACGACCTCAGGATCAGCCCTGAAGACCAACCCCAAATACTCAAGGGCCATACCGTTAGCATTTACAGCTTCAAGGGCAAACTGACGGTCAGTTAGCAAGTTAGCATCAGCATATTGAATAACGGAGGGAGTGCCTTTCACCGCCTCAATTATGATCATCGGATCAGCTCTTAAACTAGCATCCGCATAAAAGAACGCTCGGCCGTCATTTTTTACTGCGGCTAAAACGATTTCACGATCTGCTTGCAGATGCGGGGCTGCATAATACAGTGCCCATCCATGATTTTTTACTGCCTGGAGAATGATATTTCTATCTGCTCGCAACCCAGTATTGGCATAATAGAGGGCGAGCCCAGAATTTTTCACTGCTTCGTAGACTACTTCTCTATCAGCCCGTAAATCAGAACTTGCATAATTGAGGACTCGCCCTGTGTTTTTAACCGCATGAAAAACGATTTCTTTATCCGCCTGCAATAGTTCATCAACATATTGAAAGGCAAATCCACTTGTTTTGACCGCTTCTAAAACAAACTCCCGGTCTGACGTTAACTCCGTATTAGCATATTCAAAAGCACAACCATTGCTTTTTACTGCCTCTAAAACGAAATCTTTATTTGATTGGAATTCTTCACCCACGTACTTAAGCGCCAGCCCATTCCTTTTAAGCGATTCCCTAATAAAATCTTTATCCACTCTCAATTTATCGTCGGCAAATTTGAAAGCACCAGCAGCACTTTTTATAGCTTCAAGAACGAAGCAACGGTCAGCAAGGAAATCCATAACCTGAAATTTATAGGTCGAAGCATACTTTTTTATAGCATCGACAACACCTTCGCGATCAACTTGCATATGTGTAAATGAAAACTGAAGAGAATAGGCATAATGCTTTACTATCCGAAGAGCCACCTTACGGCTGGCTTGCAAATTATTGGGCCCATCTTTTTCAACTTCACCCACTTTTTTATCCAACAAACTGTTCCTCACTATTTTATTCACAAAAATAAAGGTCGTTTAAACAACGTGCATACGCTTAAAGCTTAATAAAAGCGATTAATGTTAGACACGAGAGACAAATTATATCTGTTAATCGAGTCTCTCAGAACAAAATTTATTCACTAGCTCGGAAGGAGACAATTTGCAGGCCACTTACTTTAACAAGTGGCCTGCAAATTGTGCATATCAGATTTGAAAGATTTGCACGTGCGGTTGCCCTTAAACCAGCATAAATGACCAGTAGTTCGAGACCTAATAAGGAGGGGCTGGTGACTGCGACAACTGCTTATTATCAGCACTTCATTTATATAGATAATTCAAGTGCGTACTCAGAATATTGGGATGAAAGAATAGAGTGTCCTCACCAATGGGTAGACTGTCAAAATAATTTTCATGGCCTGAACATAATAAAGCCTTGAAAGAAAAAATAGGGCCACCACGAGGAGGCTTTGGCATCCTTAGAGGAATAATTTCTACGGGACAAATTTAGGGCCTACGCATGTTACTTGCAGACCGCCTATTAATATCTATTCAAACAAAATAGCGCTTAGAGTTATAAAAATGATACTCGCGCCCTCTGGAGGCTATGATCAAAATTTTGGCACCAAAAAGGATGAGTAAGAGGCCTGAGCCAGGACGTCCTTATATTTGGAAATAAATTTCGATCGGGACATGTAGGAGAGCGAGTGTGCAGTCGTGGGAAAGAAACTGCCACGTGGCGTTCTAAGAATAATGTTTGTTAAGCTGCGGCAGGATTTTAATATGGATCAGATAACCTCCACCCCTAATTTGGAAATGCTAGTGCTAGAAATTGGCCAAAATAAAAGCAAGGACGCATTCCAAGCCGTTTTTCAACATATTGCGCCTCGCTTAAAAGGGTTCGCTATGCGCCAGGGCACAGATCCTTCTATGGCAGAAGAAATAGTTCAAGAAACCATGGTAAAGGTATGGCAAAAAGCGGAGCAGTTTGATCCTTCCAAGGCCTCTGCGCTAACTTGGGTTTTTACGATAGGGCGAAATACACGTGTTGACCTACTTAGAAAAGCCAATAGGCCAGAACCGGATATGAGTGACCCATCCCTTGTGCCAGACACGGAGCCTTTACCCCAAGAGTTAATCTCCCGAAATCAGGAGGCCCATCTGCTAAGAGAAGTCCTTTCTAAGCTTCCCTCTGAACAACAAAAAGTTCTACACCTAGCATTTTTTGAGGACAAACCCCATCGCCAAATAGCAAGTGAGCTCGGCATTCCATTGGGTACAGTGAAATCACGAATTCGACTTGCAATGGATGCCATCCGCAAAATATACGGAGAGGCCTTATGCGCTTAAACCATCACCCTAATGATGAATTAATTTTTGATTATGCTTCTGGTGCTTTAGGGGAAGCACGGAGCTTACCAATAGCCACTCACCTTGCACTGTGTTCCGAGTGTCGCCGCGAAGTGCACCGCGTAGAATGAATTGGCGGGAACTTTCTTGATACAGCTTCTCCCCTACCTATTTCCAAAAATTTGTTCAATGGGATTTTGGCGCGTATTGAGAGTAATAAAAAAGCAACGAATTGCAATCCTACACTGCGAGTAGCAGTGGATAAAACTGCTTTATTACTACCTTCTCCGATCAGACAGGAACCTACACACGTGGGGACGTTCAAGAAGCCGATGAAAACATTGAACACGGGCTTCACGTGGCTTTTGGCAATGATTGCATATGCCTCACAATTACAGATGCCCCTATAAAGTTCAGGAGTCTTAAGGCGAAAATAGCCCAACTATTCTTGGACGTATAGATAAGCCTTTATTAAAAGGCCAAAGGGCATATCCAGCTACCAGAACATTTCCAGAGCGTTTCATGATAGTACTAAAGAAACTGAACGAGGATATAACCCGCAGCTACTATTTGGACACCGTTCAAAGTAATAGCCACAGTATGTAAAATATCAAAACGCCTATGCGCTTTGGCACAACTTATACCAAGGTCGCGAGATGCATTCATCTTACGCATAAGCACCTGACGAGAATAGACACCGACCGTTGTTATTCCTGCCATAAAAAATGCAGACGAAGAGTCTAATAAAAATAATGCTATGCTAGTTATAAAAGACACTATAATTATAAAAAGATAATGCCAGGGAAAGGCCGAGCGTATGATAATGCCCGCTTCCTTTTTTTGGAGGGAATGGAAAATTAGCGGCGCAAATCCAATCGAATAAAAGATCATCCCCCCGAAAAGACACGCTGTCATAATTAGGGCAAAAGGTTCAATCACAATTATTAATTTCACCAGGGCACTTCTTCACCGCGCCAATCAAAAAATCCACCAGTTTTATTAGAGTCTAGGTTCTCAACAACGGTAAGTAAATTATATGCAGCCTGAAATGGTGTCAGGGCATTATGAATAGACTTAGTAAAAGGCGCTGACAAAGGTGTCGTAACCGTCCCAGGGTGGAGCGCTACACAAATCGCCTCCGGCGCACGGCGTTTTAATTCTATTGAGGCAGTACGTACTAATTGGTTAAGCGCTGCCTTAGACGCCCGATATCCATACCATCCCCCCAAACGATTGTCATTAATTGAGCCGACACGAGCCGAAAGCGTAGCAAATGTAGTCTTTCCTGATCTTGGTAGGCGCGGGAGGATATGCTTCATAAGTATTGCCGGGCCTATCGCGTTGATATGAAACAAATGTGCGAGATGCTGTGGGTCCAGCTCTTGCCACGTTTTTTCAGGCTTCCGCCCTTCCGAATGCAGGAATCCCGTCACATCTATCGCAAGACGGATTTCACCCTGATCACAAGAATGTTCAATTGCTCGCTGCATGCTCTTCTCATCTGAAAAATCGAATGGGATTGCCGTCTGTCTACTAAACCCAAGGACTCTTTTAAAATGACCCATCGAGGTTAGGGTTTCCAGCAAGGCTCTACCGATCCCACCAGATGCCCCAAAGATAATCGCTATTCCGCCACTATCGTACGAATTAAGATTAATCCGATCCATTAGAGGGTCAGATACCACGGTCATCACGATATAACTTTACCCTCGCGTACTCGAAACAAACGCTAGGAGAAAAATTTTGACGATAGTTGGGCGGAACCAGAGAAAAAGCCAATAGGCGAACTTTATTAATTGTAAAAACGGTGGTAACGCAGCCCAAGTAGCGAACCGATGCCATTTTGGGAGTTGTCGCCAAATTTCTATGAATGCTTCGGCCCCTGACATCAACTTCCCATCGTTTGACATAACATGAAAACGGGCTTTTGCAGCTGACTGGGTAAGGGCTCTGGGTAACTGCACACTAGGATGTGATATATCAACTAGAGAAAGCTTCTCACGCACATCCTGGTTTCGATAAACATCTATTTCTGCCCGACAGAGTGGACATTCCCCATCAAAGAAAACACTGATTTTGGGGTTAGGTACTGACATTGTCTAGCCTCATTCTAAACTAACATTTTTCAACAAAACTAACCCTGTCTATAGAGTGGCAAATCCACAATGTACCCCGTGCCATCAACTAACCACTCTAAATCTATGTAACTATAGAGCATGTTTTCAACATCCAGGCCGAGTGCTTTACCACCAACTATTTAGATGCCAACGAACGGCTGCGCTACTTTACCTACAAGACTGTTAAAACGTAACGGTCCCTCGGTAACAACGAGGCAGATACAGTCTACGCCATGCTCTGCACGCGGATCATGATCGATAGTCTCATCTACTACTTGCATGTCGCCGCGTGCATAGCTCCCTGTCTGATCGTAAAACGACCCCGATAAAACCAGTGTCAATTCCACACCTCGATGGGAGTGCGATGGAACCGATCTTCCACTCTCGATACGCATCAAGCGCGCAACATTACCGTCACTTGAAGTAGAGATCACAATTTGATTAATCCCAAATCCGATCCATCGCCACTGCAAACTCTTACCGTTTTCAAATAGATATCTAGGTAAGGGACTTGGGAAAATACGAAATTCCGCTTCGGTTGAAACATCATTTGAACGCACCGGGGTAAGTACCTCCCTGTCGCTATTGATTTGCTCCAATACGTTTCCGAACACCTCTTCCTTAAGGGCTTCGTCCGGAAATGTGTTCAACAAACTGCCCCCAACTGCCTCCATTAGATTAACTTGCCGGCGGCACTCTGGGCACAAGGCCAAGTGAACGGCTACCGCCAGGCTCGCCACCTCTCCCAGACTGCCTGTAACATAGTCTAGGAGCAATCCATCCCCAGGGTGATGCTTAATTGTCACGTCTTTAAATTTCCTGTACGAGAAGCTAACTCAAAAGTTCCAATGGTAACAAAAAGGCCAAAAAGAAGAAGAGAATGGTAAAAAATTGATACCCCAACAAAAAACATTGTTCCAGTCCAAGCTGCAAAAATAATGCACCACATCCAAGCTAAACATACCATAATAACATTGCGGGTGTTTTCATTTGGAATATTTTTTAGCGGGTTATACCTACTGTTCATCACTCCATTGTAACTGTCTACCACAAACTGTCTCATTTTGTTCTCCAATTTTGGTTTAATCACGCTGAATAATTAAAGTTACGTTCCGCGGAAGATGTTGGATCAATAAAATTTTATTTTTCTAAATGAGCTTTAAAGATCGCTCTTCCTTTTTGTGCCAGAGCATTGCCCATTCTTAATTATCCGAATACACCAAAATACACTCCTATCCGTAACCCCACAAAAAAGCGCCCAGTCTAACACTGGGCGCTTGCAGCACCGGACAGGGGAGCTGGAAGGGAGGAGGTCCGATGCCGTATATCTGTCTACGTCTTTACAACTGATTCAGATCACTGGAATAGAGGCATATTTTTTATGGAGCCTAAAATCGGAATTAACTGCATCTACATCCATATTTATTTATAAATCTAATATCCTTTAGTTAGGCATGTATCGACACTTTTATCCCACGTCATTTTACACCCAGTATCACCAACACTTAAACGTGGGCTTCCCTGATCCGTTGCACATGAAGAGAGCAACAATGTAAATGCGCTAGCAAAAAAAATTACCTGTGACTTGAAAAATTTTTGTATAATCATTTTCGGTTTCCTTGGTGAACCCATATTTGTGGCAATCACTCAGACGCTGCGTAAAAACGTCCTAAATCGGTTTACGCTAACGCTAAAAAACTGGATCACTTTTGATTTGAAATTTTTTAGGTTCATGATTTTTCATAAAAGCTTGCTTTTCGTTAACTTGTCACCAGAAATATCGTTATAGTGTTGCCTGTGTTTACGCAAAAGCAGTTCCCCAATATACCTAGTATAATATGAGGCAAGATGATATGGACTTCTGAACTATTTGCTCTTGTTGCTGTGACATTTCTATTAGCAGGTACAGTCAAGGGCATTATTGGCATGGCCTTACCAACTGTATCTCTAGGCATTCTTGCAGCCACATTAGACCTCAAGGAAGCCATTGTTCTAATGTTGGTGCCATCTTTTGTTACCAATGTTTGGCAAGCGATCATTGGCGGACATTTCGTGTCGCTTTTGAGAAGATTTTGGTTGTTGCTAGCAAGTATGGGGCTCGGAATTTGGTTCGCCACAGAAGCCTTAAAGATAGAAGACACTGCGGGCCTCAAGACTGTACTTGGGATGACTTTAATTATTTATGGGGCTTTTAGCCTAGTAAAACCAGGAATGCCGCCCGTGCATAGGTACGAGAATCGGCTCTCACCATTGATTGGTTTAGCGACCGGAGCCCTCGCAGGCTTGAGCGGGTCTACAGTTTTACCAGTCGTACCGTACTTACAGGCTCTAAAAATGCCCCGGGACGAATTTGTTCAAGCGATGGGTATATGTTTCTCAGTAGCGGCGCTGAGTTTGGGGCTGTCGCTTCAAAGCAAGCAATTATTACCCATGAGCCTTGGTTTTCTCTCGACTATTGGAGTTCTACCTGCACTGGTCGGCATGATAATTGGCCAAAGTATTCGTAAACGCCTTTCCGAATATCGATTTAAACAGGTTTTTTTTGTTTCGGTAATAATCCTGGGTGGCTACATCGTAACCCATACATATATTTTATAGAAAATAGTTAAATGTGACTATTCATGCATTATAAGAAAAACAAAAATAATTCAGGCACCCATATACACCATCCCCATAATTTATATTTAAAAAACTATAAGCGCTTATTGCAAAGCCCCGGGTCGCAGAATGCCAAGGGGCTTGGAAAACAAGACGACAATTTCAAAGAAAATTGCTGCAAGAGGCGGGTCCCTTCCAGGTTTACCGCAGTACTTTTAACTGGGGGACTGCATCAGCCGCAATCCAGACAATAGCGTTCTGATAATACATCTCACCAATCGCGATAGCCGTTTCAAGCGTGATACCCAAGGCCAATACGCTGCGCTCAGCCGACCATAGGCCTTCAGGATCTTCACCCATTCCATTCAAGAACCTTATATTATCGGCTTGGAGCATATCCCTGAGTTTTTGATCTGCTTTATCATTTAAGCGTTGTTCCGTAGTCCGGCTGAAAGGATTCCAGGCAGTCAAAAAGGCTGCCGAGGAAATATTTTTTTCCTTGTATAGCAGAGCTAACGACTCACTATACTCTCCAATTCTAAATACGAAATCACTGGGTTCTAGAACACGATAGTGCGTCGAACGATAAGCTTTAAAAAGTTCATCTGGAATTACAGACAAAGAGACCACTTCCCCCATTCTTATATTTACATTTATCTTAAACTCTGAATTTTGAATAAATGGAGCCCAATGGCTAGCCAAAACATACCTTTGCACATAACACAATTCCCTCTTATTAGAATAATAAGGCCTCAGGTTTTCTTCAAATGATAAGATTTCGGACGGGTCAAATTATGGTAACCGATGACGGACAATGCACCACCACGACCGGTATCTTTACAACCACTCCAGCACAAGCCCGGATCAACATAATCACAGCGGTTCATAAACACGGTACCGGTCTGTATTTGAGCGCCAATATTGGCAGCCCGCTCGGCATCTTTAGTCCATAACGAGGCAGTCAAACCAAAGTCGCTATCATTCATCAGGTCAATGGCTTCACGATCGTTTTTCACTTTCATAATGCAAACGACAGGACCAAAGGTCTCGTCGCGCATCACCCGCATGTCATGGGTAACGTTGGTAAGAATTTGCGGTGTCAGATAGGCCTCGCCATCGTCTTCCGGGAAAGTATCTATTAGAGGTATTGCGCCTTCAGCGATAGCCTCAGAAATTTGGTCACGGACTACCCGGGCAAAACGCGTATGCGCCATGGGACCTATGGTGGTATCTACGTCTAACGGATTGCCGAGCTTATATTCGGAGACGATTTTTGTCGCCTTTTCGATGAATTTATCATATAGGCTTTCGACCACATAGACCCGCTCAATACCACAACAGCATTGGCCCGAGTTGAACATTGCACCGTCAATTAGCGTTTCAACGGAGGCGTCAAGATCCGCATCGTCCATTACGTATCCTGGATCCTTGCCACCGAGTTCCGTAGCCACACCGGTAAAAGTACCAGCGGCGGCCTGTTCGATCATTTTGCCAACACTGACCGAGCCGGTAAAGTTAACCAAGTCAAAACTGTTAGCACGAATTAGATCGGTGGTCGTACCGTGGTCTAGGAAAACATTTTGCAGAACATCTTTAGAAATACCAGCTTCGTTAAAGGCTCTAGTCAGACGCTCACCAACCAGTAAAGTTTGCGTCGCATGTTTCAAAATTACCGAGTTGCCAGCGATCAGGGCTGGCGCAACGGAGTTAATGGCTGTCATATACGGGTAGTTCCACGGTGCAACGACAAAAATCACACCTTGGGGCTCACGCCGGATGCGACGCTCATAAAAATCATTGTCTTCAACAACGATGGGCTTTAGGGATTCTTCCGCAATATCACACATATGCGAAGCGCGCTCTTTGAAGCCACTGAATTCGCCACCATAACGGATTGGACGACCCATCATGCGGGCTAGTTCGGGTACCACTTGATCGTTCATTTTACCCAGGCGTTCGATACCAGCACGCACCAGATCGATGCGCTCAGAAATCGGATACCCTGCCCAAGCGGTTTGCGCCGCGCGGGCGCGGGAAACGACGTCTTTCGCTTCTTCGAGAGACAGCGTGGGACGCTCCGCAAAGACCGACCCATCGACGGGAGATATGCATTGAATGATTTTTGACATGGGACCCTCTTTTAAGTCTTTTTGAAAAGCACTTCATACAATCACAAAACCTGCTGATACAATTTGTATAAATCTTTAGAAATGTCCTCCGCCCAAATCTAAACCACTTAATAACCCATTTACAAAGCTCTATTCTGAGAACAAATACTATGAAATTTGTAATCAGTAGGTTGAGGCTTTGTATCCTCCAGCTGACACTAATTTTTTAAGGGGTTAGGCCGTTTTTAGCGAACCTCTTTGTCTTTGATATGCTTCGTAGGGGGATACCTTGTAGGATATTTCGTTGTTTTTATATACTCAGGGGTACTTGGAGTTGGGTTTGTACATACTGGCGGATTATTACCGGATAGCATAACCTAATAAGTTAGTAAGGAGGATGTAATATGCGATGGTTACTAGTAAGCACTGCCGTAGCAATTTTAAGCACCATAATATTGGTCAGTTTCGCTTCATGAAAATCACCCTCAGATTGTATGCTGGTTTATCGCAATACTTACCCGAAAATGCTGTGGGAAATGAAGCAAAAATAACGATTGACCCAGTATTAGATTTACAGGGGCTTCTTGAATGTTACGGCATTCCGGATGAGCAAATCTTTCTAGTTTTAGTCAATGGCGTGTATATTGCCCCCGATGACCGAGAAGGTTATATGTTGTCCGAATTCGATACTTTGGCTGTATGCCGCTATGCCTATTGGCAGTCTTCTTTACAACTTAATCTCACAAGCGAAGTCTCTGGGCGATCCTCGTCATAACTAATGACCAGCCCTTTAACTTTCCAACGCTACTGCCATTTTTTGTGTATCATCAAAAATTATAAATTCGGTCTGGAGGCCATCTTCCACTAAAAATATATGTACACCATTAGCATCTAAATTATCCGCACTGTATTTCACAAAAACGTGCACTCGGTCACCCTCTGCGACAACGTGTAGAATTTCCAAACTAAAATTGGGATAATCAGTTGCTAAGTGAGAGAGAAAATTATCCCTCCAATCATCGAAACCTTTATATTCACCAGATCGTTTGTGATTGCCGTTAACTTTGATCAAGGCATTTGCGTGAAAAATTTTGCCTAAACTTTCAAGGTCTCCTTGAGAAAAGCTCTGATATCCACCTAAAACAATTTCCTTCGGTGTCATAATTATAATCTCCCATTAAAAGTCTTTTAACTCTATTTAGTGTAAACCCAAGCCGTTTCCATCACCTAATTTAATCGCGGGAAACATTAATGAATACGAGTGTTGATATGCTTTTTGAGAGCATCCAATTAATACTATACGAATTAGAGGGGTCAAACGCCTATAATTAACGATTAAACCTTATTTGGAGCTTAATCTTTGAATATAACTAAAGTCTTGCTCATATTATTAGCTATTATCGGGCTTATAATAATCTTTCTTGGCTTGTTCCAACTCCAAGTTTATTTCCCATTTAATATTGCGGATGCAGAATCCATTCCTTATCACCGTTGGCAAAGCGTCCGTTTCGCCACCATTGCAACCATAATCTATTTTATCGTTCAATATTTAGTGGGGTCAAGACCATCATCCGCCTTATCATTCCTCAATGTTTATTTTAAGTTTTTTATATTTTTTCTTACTATTCTCATGTGGCAAGCGAATGTAGAAATGGGGGAATGGTCGGTTCTCGGATTTTTTGTCTTTGTCACTATTCTTCTGCATATAGAACGTAAATCAAACGCGAGAGAGAGACACTGGTAAAATTATCCTCTGGTAGACAACCTACAAAAAGAACGCAACTTAGGGGCTCCTAAAAATATTAGACACCAGGTACGGTTCGCAAATGATGAAAGAGCCCTAATTATATCTTCAAACCTGACTGGACAGACGCTCAAAAAGACTATGAAGCCCGTGTCCTGATGCCCAGGGGGGGGTGGACCTCAAAATTGATTACCAAACCTTTCGACGAGTTGATGCGCGATGGGGTCCTGATTGGGCTCTAGATCAGAAAATTACGAGCACAAAGATGAGTAATTTCAACGGCTCTAAAACGAAGTGGAGACCAGGACAGGGACTGAAAAATTGTCTTTTTTTTAGTCAGTTGGAAGAAAAATTAACCAAAGAATAGTGCATAGGAGCGCATATGATTGCATACGATTTAGCCAAACTTTTGACGGATCTCTACCTACTACGCCATTGGATGCCTTTTTCTCTTGACGGTAGCTACGTTCATTTTGACCGGTCGAATAGAGTTTTAAATTATGGACTTTCCTGTCTCAGGCAACTTGACTTGCTGCTACCGCTATTCCATGCCAGCCTAAGGTCAGGGAGGAACATATGAGTAAGCATCTTCGTAAACCTCATGACCTAGGGGGCCTGGAAGACGGACCAGTGAATCGTAGCGAGCACGCCCATGAGCCATGGGAAAAGCGTGTCGACTCCATCATGCGGCTTGTCTCAGATAAAAAGCGACGCATCCTCACCGTAGATGAACTCCGCCGTGGCATCGAGGACCTCGGCCCAGGTGTCTACGATGAGCTGAGCTATTACGAGCGCTGGATTTCGTCGCTGTCCAATATATTGATCGAGAAAGGCGTAGTCACCATTGACGAACTCGGCCGCAAGATGAGTGAAGTCGAGGCCCGCTGGACTTCAGATCGGGAGGTTGGGCCGTGAGCCTCTTCGCTACAGGTGACGCGGTTCTGGTCCGTTGTGCCTATCCTCCTGG
>PBLS01000031.1 GCA_002721825.1 Magnetovibrio sp. | reverse complement strand
CATCACGGTGCGTGGCGCTGACTCTACATATGCGAGACTGTCTGCCATCAAGGCTCGTCTAAAATATGCGTCGCACACTGTCACAGCTACATTAAGACGCCTCACGCAAACATTTACCCAAATCCGGTAAACCAGCCGCTTAGCATAAATATGCTCATCTATAAAGAACACACCATAATCGGAAAAAAGATCCCCAGCTATGCTTTCCCAACTCTTACATCCCAGCACGCAGATCTCATTCTTCGGTACTTTAAAGACATCTGAATATTGATCAAGAGTATTCCTGAAAAGCACCATGTCGCCGATACCGTCCATGCGGATAACTAAAAGGCCTCGACGCGCAGATACAAAAGGCAAGCGTCGTGTCAACCAATCGAAAAACCGGAAAAACCACCACCGCCGCCGCATATCAGCTGGTGCTAAACGCCAAAATTTACTAGATGTTATTTGAACTGCGGTCCCTGGCTTTAAATTTCTTACAGAAGTATCCACAGATCTCTATCCCAGCTCAGCAACACGTTGTGCTCGTTTCCGTTCATGCGCGATTAGGTGCTTTTTACGAAGTCGTATATGTTGCGGTGTTACCTCCACAAGCTCATCATCCTGAATATACGCAATAGCTTGTTCTAGAGTCATCCGTTTTGGTGGTACCAGTCTTATAGCATCATCAGACCCTGATGCTCGAAAATTAGTGAGCTGCTTTGATTTTATCGGGTTGACCTCAAGGTCATTAGCGCGGCTATGCTCTCCAATTATCATTCCCGCATAAACTTCGGCTCCAGAGCCAATGAACAAAGGGCCCCTGCTCTCCAGTGCAGCCAGACCATATGCTATACTTTTGCCAGCGGTATTAGAAATTAAAACCCCATTTCGACGACCCAGCATTGATCCGACTATTGGCGCATAACAATTGAAAACACGATTCATCACACCGGTTCCTCGCGTCTCCGTTAAAAATTCACCGTGATAGCCTATCAACCCTCTAGACGGTATTAAGAAAGCTAGGCGAACCTTTCCACCGCTAGTGGGAATCATCTCAGTCATGTTACCCTTACGTTGACTAACTGCCTCAACAACGGCGCCAGAAAAACCTTTATCAACATCAATCTGCAATTCTTCAAACGGCTCTTCAAGGTCTCCTGTTTTCAAATTGTTTTTAAAAAGAACTCGCGGTCGTGAAATGGAAAGCTCAAAACCCTCCCTTCGCATTTGCTCGATTAAAACTCCGAGCTGCAACTCTCCACGCCCAGCAACTTCAAACGCATCCTTATTTTTATTTTCAGAAACTCGAATAGCTACATTCCCTTCTGCCTCACGCATTAAGCGATCGTGAATTTCCCGTGAGGTTAATTTAGAACCTTCTTGGCCCGCGAATGGGGAGTCATTTACAGAAAATGTCACTGCTAAGGTTGGCGGATCTACTGGTTGGGACTCTATTGCGATTGGCACTTCAAAATCACAGATTGTATCCGCAACACTAGCTTTTTGTGGCCCCGCCAAAGCAACAATATCGCCTGCCCGAGCAAAATCAACGCCCTCGCGCTTCAGTCCACGAAAACCTAATACCTTAGTTATCCGTGTTTGCTCGATGATATCACCCGTCCCACTTACGGCCTTTACTAGGGCATTCGGCTTAATCGAACCAGTAGCAATCCTTCCAATCAGTATTCGGCCAAGATATGGATCAGCTTCTAATGTTGTTACAAGCATTGAAAAATTAGCTTCAAGATCAACCTTTGGTGGTGGTACATGGGCCAAAACCTGGTCAAACACAATTTTCATGCCATTTAATTTATCATCGGGCTCTACCCCAGCCCACGCCTCCTTAGCAGAAGCAAATATAGTTGGAAAATCCAACTGATCTTCTTCAGCTTCCAATATTGTAAACAAATCGAAAACTTCATCCTGAACTTCATAGGCGCGCGCCTCAGGTTTATCAGCTTTATTTATTATTAGGATCGGTTTTAAACCAATCTTTAAGGCCTTTGCAGTGACAAACTTCGTTTGCGGCATTGGCCCTTCTGAAGCATCAACTAGAAGCAAAACGCCATCAACCATAGATAAAATACGCTCAACTTCGCCACCAAAGTCAGCGTGGCCTGGGGTATCAACAATATTTATGCGCATACCATTCCAGTCCACCGAGGTGCATTTTGCTAGAATAGTAATACCACGCTCACGCTCAAGCTCGCCGGTATCCATGGCACGTTCTGTAACTTGTTGATTTTTTCTGAATGCACCGCTGTATTGCAAAAGTGCGTCAACCAAGGTCGTTTTACCGTGATCAACATGAGCTATAATGGCAATATTTCGGATCTCCATGATTTTGAGGCTCATTCGATTCTAGGCGCAACCAGTCCTTTTAGAGGCCTGTCGGGACGAGCTCCAATATGTTGAATAATTTCACTAGCAATGATACTTCCGATACCTGCGCACGTAGCTAAATTTTTACTTTGACTCAGCCCATAAAAAAAACCTGCAGCGTAAGCATCCCCAGCGCCCGTAGTATCAACCAACAGATCAACCGGCTCCGGATCAACAACCAATACTTCTTCTCCAGCTATGATGACCGATCCGTTCGCTCCGCGAGTTAAGACTGCCAATCTACAGCGCCCCCTTAACTGTTCTATGGCCATATCAAAATCTCTTGCATTATAAAGAGCACAAATTTCGGCCTCATTGGCAAATACGATATCAACATAATTAGAGATAAGGCGCTGGAAATCCGCACGATGCCGGTCAACGCAAAAAGTGTCGGATAGGCTCAGCGCCACATCTTTCCCGTTCGCATGTGCAATATCCGCTGCCTTCAAAAAGGCTTCCTTTGCCATGGCAGGGTCCCACAGATAACCCTCCAAATAAGTTACCGAGGCTGCTGCGACTGTTTTTTCATCAATATCATTTGGCCCAAGTTCCTGGCTCGCGCCCAGGTGCGTCTGCATTGTACGTTCTGCATCTGGCGATATTAACACTAAACTAGTAGCGGTTGGAGGGCCTTCGGCTTTGCTCGACGTATTGAATGACACCCCAAGCGCATTTATATCATTGCGGAAAAATATCCCAAGCTCATCATCACAAACCTTACCTATAAAGGCTCCTCGTCCACCAAGCGCCGCTAGAGATGCAATGGTATTAGCAGCAGAACCTCCTGAGCGCTTTATTGCGGGCCCAACCTTGGAACACAATTCATTAGCTTGTTCCGCGGTAACTAAATCCATAGCTCCTTTCACTAAGCATTCTGATGCAAGAAAACTATCGTCAACCTGAACAAGAATATCAACAATTGCGTTACCAATGCCGAGAACATCATATTGGGTTGTGCTCAAGAACAAATCTCCGTGTGGTTTGTGTGCCTAAAATAAGCCATGGGCATGCGCAGTATAGTCGCGCGACCCTTTGCAGCAAGAAATAGCAACAATCATCAATTATCCACCCAAAAATCGCTGATGCCAAAAATGCTTTGAGTGCTGGATAACACAATCATCGCTTCTTAATAATCAATTGCTAATTTAAACTAGTTATTACTACGTGATAATGTGAAATTATCCCTTATAAGCTAAATGTATGTATGCTAATTGAGTTACATTATTCAACACAAAGGAAAATCAAGTCGATGCTACCCGCATTAATGAAAGCTTTCCAGCAACTTTGTGATCCAGGCACCAAAAATATTCTGTTTATGAGTGTCGCGGCGTCTTTCCTTTTATCTATAGCTCTATGGGTAATTATTACCTTCATCTTAATTAAGACACCGGCCTTTGACATTCTTTGGCTAGACTGGTTCGTAAACTTTTTAGGTAGTAGCCTTTCTTTGGTACTTACATTCCTTCTTTTTCCTAGTTTTTTAAGTGTGGTAATTGGTTTTTTTCTTGAACGAATAGCTGATACTGTTGATGCGCGTTATTATCCCGCTCATAATGTCGCCCGCAAAAGGACATTACCTGAGGTAATAATCCAAACGTCAAAATTTCTAATTACATTGTTAGCTCTGAATATCTTGTTATTACCATCTCTATTCATTTTACCTCTTTTTCCTTTCGTCTATTATACCGTAAATGGCTACCTTCTTGGCCGCGAGTTTTTCGAGATCGCAGCATTGAGACGGCTTTCTCTTACAGAAGCACAGGGTCTACGTAACGAACAAAAAATAAAAATTATACTTTTGGGAGTTGGGACTGTCATCTTCATGACCTTACCCGTCATCAATTTATTGACCCCAATCATCGCTACCGCCACAATGGTGCACTTGGTTGAGGGCTGGCGCAAGCAGGTTGAGGTAAAAGTAGAGCCGAAAGCGGCTCAAAAAACATAGAAAGGAAATTACAATGTTCGGTCAAAAAACGCCCGCTAAAACGCCAGCAAAAAATATAGATTCTACCGATTCTAGAAAACTAAAAGACGAGAAACATAAACTTGCAGCTCCTGACGCAGCCAAGCCTCTTGCGAAAACTCCCAGGCATAGATCGCCTGCTGCCACTAAGTCTTTCGCAACAAAAACACCTGGGCCTAGTAGATCGTTGCCTGAGTTTTCGCTTCCTGCGAGCCGTCACATGGATAGACCAAGGGGGAGTGAATCCGACCCAACAAGTCTTTTAATTAGCCGAAACATAAACTTGGAGGGTAAAATCACTTCATGTGAGAAGCTCATTGTCGAAGGTATTGTTGATGCAAGTCTTCCAAATGCAAAGGTAATCGAAATAGCACCTTCGGGGCATTTTACAGGAAAAGCAAATGTTGATGAGGCCGATATTTCCGGGCGTTTTGATGGCGAATTAATCGCTAGCGAAAGACTAATTGTACGTGCTGGAGGCCATATAAACGGCAAAATTCGTTATGGGAGGATTGTTATCGAGTCGGGTGGAGAGGTTGTCGGAGATATGGAAGCCTTAGAGGACACCAACAACTAAGAATTTAAATTTTCATATGAGCCTTACCCGGATTCCCTTCTCTTTTTTCACTGCACTACTGCTGACCTGTGGCTGCGAAAATGTTGAAAATAAAACCGTCCCAGAAACAACGATTACTGCCACTACCCCAGAAACAATTAAAGCAAATAAATCTCTTGCAACTTTGCCAACAAAAAACATGAGAAAGCAAAAATCGCCACGAAAAGAGTTCCTACCTCTAAATGTTTTCAAACAGCGCTCAATTAAATCTCTCATCAGTCTAACTGCTTCTGAAATCTTATCGTTGCTAGGGGCGCCCCAATTCAAACGTGTCGATGCCCCTGCCCAAATTTGGCGATACCACAACAATGAATGTATTCTCTATTTGTTCTTATATCCGTCCTCTAATTCACTTACCGTTGCACATTTAGAAACGTTGAGCCGAAACCATAAACACATTCCCCAAAAAAAATGCTTTTCTCAAATACTTCTCGCTACAGAAAAATAGATTCTTTAAAATGGCAACTATCCAACACTACACTGAAGCTTAATTCGTTGTTTTATCCTTAAATTTACACAAGTCAGATACGGGGCAATTTATACATTCTGGCTTACGCGCCTTACACGTATAACGCCCTAAAATAATTAGCCAATGATGCGCATTCTGTTTAAATTTTTTCGGTGTAATTTTTAAAAGCCCCCTCTCTACCGCCAATGGGGTTTTTCCCATTGCTAGGCCCGTCCTGTTTCCAACCCTAAAAATATGGGTGTCGACTGCAATAGTTGCTGCGCTAAAAGCGATATTGCGAACCACATTTGCTGTCTTGCGGCCTACTCCAGGCAAAGCCTCAAGCGCCACCTGATCATCTGGCACCTGCCCGCCATGTCGGGAGATTAATAGGCGACTCAAAGCAATAATGTTTTTAGCTTTAGTATTGTATAGGCCTATGGTTTTAATATGGTTTTTAAGTGCGGATTCGCCCAGTTTAAGCATGTCTTCTGGGGTATTTACGACATCAAAAAGCTTCTTAGTTGCTTTATTAACTCCAATGTCAGTTGCCTGCGCTGAGAGCGTAACGGCGACTAATAGTGTATAAGAGTTAGTATAATTTAAATCACCCTTTGGCTCAGGATTAAGGGCCGCAAGGCGCTCGTAAAATATTTTTACATCACCTTTTTTCATGCGCATCATTATAATTACACGTGATAAACTGAAGTCTATTTAATGGTGAGGTTGAAATATCGCGCTCTCAATTATAATTATATAAGCCCAAGTACATCGCGCATTGTATACAGCCCTGGATTTTTACCCTCAGTCCATTGAGCAGCTCGAATTGCACCACGCGCAAATATACTTCGGTCACCAGCCTTATGGACCAACTCTACACGCTCGTCTGCACCAGAAAACATGATTTTATGATCGCCAACAACGTTCCCGCCACGCAGCGTCGCGTATCCTATCGTATTTTGTTCTCGCTCCCCCGTATAACCCTCCCGACTCATTACAGAGTTGTTATCGTGCACCACACCACGACCCTCTGCTGCCGCTCTTCCTAACATCAAAGCCGTCCCAGAGGGCGCATCAATCTTATGCTTGTGATGCATTTCAAGTACCTCAATATCAAATTCTGGACCCAGCGCTTTTGCTACCTGCGCGGCCAGTCCTACCAAAAGATTAACACCTAAACTCATATTGCCCGCATGAACTATGGTCGATTTTTTACCAGCTTCGACTATCTTTTCCATTTCTTTATCATTTAACCCTGTCGTGCCTATCACGATTGATGTCCCATGTGCTGCGGCCAACATAGCGTTAGTCACTGTGGCGACAGGAACGGTGAAATCGATAACCACATCAGCAGATTGCACAAGCCCCTCTGAATCGTCGCTTATTTTAATGCCAATTGGTTCGCCTGTCGCTAGCGTTCCTTGGTCTTTTCCAATGTGCACGCTGCCTTTCTTCTCCGTACCGCCGATCAAATCCACGCCATCCGTCGCAAGCGCAGCGGCACCCAACATACGCCCCATACGGCCTGCGCAACCAAAAATTCCTATCTTCATTTAAGGTTTTTCCCGTTCCAATGCACAATATCTTTAAGCGATAAGGTGACAGCGCACAATATACTAGGCGATTAAAGAGAATAAAAAAACCTTCACCCAACAAACTTAACAAATCTTAAAACGATAAAATACGGGGCAAGATAATACTTTGTTAAATCATCACTAGAAGTATTGACGACATAACTATAAACGATAGCCCTAATAACTAATTTTTTGAAATAATATATTATGAATTAAAAATAACGAACATGAGGCCCGTTTAGCTTTACCTCCTTTATTCTTTTAAATCCTCCCAAATATCTTTTACTTTAGAAAAAAAACCATGCGATTCAGGGCTGTGTTTTTCATCATTTCCTTCATTTTCAAACGCCTTTAATAACTCTTTCTGTCGCTTCGTAAGATTCTGAGGTGTTTCAACATTCGCTTGAACAAACATGTCGCCTCGTGCCTTAGACCTCAAAACGCTCATGCCTTTCCCTTTTAAACGAAACTGGTGCCCCGTTGGGGTGCCTGCAGGAATAGATATGCGTGCTATTGTGCCATCTACGGTAGGAACCTCAATGGAGCCCCCCAACGTTGCCCGAGTCATAGGGATGGGGACTCGACAATAAATATCAGCCGCCTCGCGTTGAAATAAACGATGAGGACGCATTTGCAGAAAAATATAAAGGTCGCCCGCTGGAGCACCACGCAATCCGGCTTCTCCTTCCCCTGTTAGCCGAATCCTGGTACCATCCTCAACACCTGGTGGAATATTCACACTAAGCGCCTTTTCCTTATGAACGCGTCCCTCTCCCCCACAATTTTTACAGGGATCATTTATCACCTCTCCTGTGCCTTGGCAGGTTGGACAGGTACGCTCTACGGTGAAAAAGCCTGATTGTGATCGAACCCTCCCGTGCCCTTGACACGTTGTACAAGCGGTTGGTCCTGTGCTTGAAGCTGCTCCCGTGCCACTACAAGGATCACACATTATCGATGTAGGGACGCGTATCTCCTTCTGTTTGCCCTTAAAGGCGTCTTCTAATGAAATCTCCAAATTAAACCTTAGATCAGAACCTTTTCCTGCTCGTTGACCAGAGCCTCGCCGTGCGCCGCCAAAATCACCGAACATCTCATCAAAAATATCGGCAAAACCGGAGCCAAAGCCAGAGGGTCCACCGCCAAAACCACCCGTTCCTTGTTCAAAGGCCGCGTGTCCGAATCGGTCGTACGCCGCACGCTTCTCCTCGTCTTTTAGGATCTCGTATGCTTCATTAACGTCTTTAAAGTTTTTCTCTGCCTCTTTATCACCCGGGTTGCGGTCTGGGTGATACCTCATGGCAAGCTTGCGATAAGCTTTTTTTATTTCATCGGCCCCGACATCCCGCCCTAGCCCTAAAGTTTTATAGAAATCGCCTTTTGCCATTAGTTACGTTCCTTGGAGCTCAACTAACAACGTGCGATCTTAAGGGCAAACGGAGTCTCTCTAACTCAGAGCATTGATTTGTGTTAGTCACTTTTTTTATTTTCGCCATCAGGATCGACTTCTTCAAAATCGGCGTCAACTATATTGTCCTCCGTTGACTGCTCAGTGGCCGAAGCTGACGCTTCTCCCATATTCGGATCTATGCCAGCGTCCATACTATCTGTTGCCCCCTCGGCTTGCGCGGCCTTATACATGGCCTCGCCGAGTTTCATGGATGCTTGAGCTAAAGCCTCGCTCTTCGACGTTATATCCTCAGCATCATCTCCTTCAAGGGCGCCTCTAAGATCCACAACAGCATTTTCAATGGCCTTTTTCTCCTCCTCAGAGACCTGGTCGCCATGCTCCGATAAGTTTTTTTCAGTAGTGTGGATAAGAGAATCTGCATTGTTTCGGATTTCTACATCCTCACGCCGCTTCTTGTCCTCTTCGGCGTGCTGCTCAGCTTCTTGTACCATTCTTTCAATATCACCATCAGCAAGTCCGCCTGATGCCTGAATGCGGATTTGTTGCTCTTTTCCTGTCGCTTTATCTTTTGCAGACACATTAACAATCCCATTAGCATCTATATCAAAAGTTACTTCTATCTGCGGTAGCCCGCGAGCTGAGGGAGGGATCCCCACAAGGTCAAATTGACCCAGTAACTTGTTATCAGACGCCATTTCCCGCTCGCCCTGAAAAACACGTATCGTGACTGCAGTTTGATTATCCTCTGCTGTAGAAAATACTTGTGATTTTCGAGTGGGAATAGTGGTGTTTCGGTCGATAAGGCGAGTAAACACTCCCCCTAATGTTTCAATGCCGAGCGACAATGGCGTAACATCAAGAAGCAGTACATCTTTTACGTCACCTTTCAAAACACCGCCTTGTATAGCGGCACCAATTGCAACCACTTCGTCCGGATTCACCCCTTTATGTGGTTCGCGTCCAAAAAAAGAATTTACCGTTTCTTGCACTTTAGGCATGCGAGTCATGCCGCCAACTAATATTACCTCATCAATCTCGGAGGCTTTAAGACCGGCATCCTTAAGTGCTTGCTGACAGGGCTGCACCGTCCGCCCCACGAGTTTATCTACCAAAGCTTCTAATTTTGCACGAGTAAGTTTTATGTTGAGATGCTTAGGTCCAGATTGATCGGCTGTTATAAATGGTAAATTTACCTCCGTTTGCGTAGTTGAAGAAAGCTCAATTTTTGCTTTTTCTGCAGCCTCTCTCAAACGCTGCAAAGCTAGACGATCATCACGAAGATCAATCGTGTTTTCCTTTTTAAACTCGTCCGCGAGATAATCGACTATTCGTTTATCAAAATCCTCTCCACCAAGAAACGTATCGCCGTTTGTAGATTTAACCTCAAATACACCATCGCCAATCTCTAAAATAGAGACATCAAATGTCCCGCCCCCCAAGTCATAAACCGCTATAACTCCGGCCTCTTTTTTCTCAAGACCATACGCAAGCGCCGCGGCAGTCGGTTCATTTATTATGCGGAGTACTTCCAGCCCTGCGATTTTTCCGGCATCTTTTGTCGCCTGTCGTTGCGAATCATTGAAATAAGCTGGTACTGTTATTACCGCCTGGGTTACCTCTTCACTTAGATAGCCTTCAGCAGTTTCCTTCATCTTTTGCAGAATAAAGGCACTAATTTGGCTCGGGCTATATTTTTGACCTTCTGCCTGAACCCAGGCATCGCCATTTTCGCCTTTTGTAATTTCATAAGGCACTAATTTTTTATCTTCTTTAATTATCGGATCATCATAACGTCGGCCAATTAGGCGTTTAATTGCAAAAAGCGTATTCTCCGGATTTGTAACAGCCTGACGTTTCGCTGGCTGTCCAACCAAACGCTCACCCTCGTCAGCGAACGCAACCATAGAAGGAGTCGTGCGCGCACCTTCTGCATTTTCCAAAACCTTGGCCTCCGACCCGTCCATAATAGCAATACATGAATTCGTCGTTCCAAGATCAATACCAATGACTTTGCTCATTTTTTCCTCACAGCCTGAAGCAAATTACAAAATACTAACGGCGCCGTATACAATTTTAATGAACCCATTCACAATGGGCAGCTTTCAGGCCCCTGCGCATATATATGCACAGGGGCCTACGCATGCAATGTCCACCTCGGCACCTTTTAATGCTCCTGATCTACCTTGCTGCCAGCCTCTGAACTACCATCGCCCTTAGCCTCGTAGGATTTCTGACCATTTTTTTGAGATCGGGAGCTGGATATTTCCGTACTTTCCGCTTCACTTTGTTCTGCTCCAGTTAGTTTTGGGCCCCCCTTTGTTACTACCACTTTAGCCGCCCGAAGAGTTCGCCCATGCAAAGTAAAGCCATCCTCCATAACTTGGGCAATGGTCCCTGCCGGCTGATTCAAGTCTTCTATCTCAAACATTGCTTCATGCAGCATTGGATTGAATCGGTCGCCCATAGCTTCAATTTGTTTTACACCCGATTGCTCAAAGGCGATCACTAAATCCTTCAATACGATTTCAAGCCCGGCGGCTATACTATCCAAATTACTATCATTCGCCCGTCTCTCTGGCTCAATGCTAGAAAGAGCGCGCCCCAAATTATCAGAGACTTTCAACATATCTTCAGCAAGTCGCCGAATGCCAAATTTCACTGCATCTTCCTTATCACGTTGTGCGCGGCGGCGCACATTTTCTGTTTCTGCTAGTGCACGTAAAAGCTTGTCATTTAAATCATTAACTTCTGTTTCTAATTGGATAATTTGTACCTCCAGGGTAGTTTTTTCGGTCGCCGCCCCACCCTCTGCGTCGGTTTCTTCTGGTTCTTCTAAATCTTCGCTATCAACTTGGTTCTCCGGTCGCTCTGTTTGCGTTTCAAGTATAGGTTCCGGAGAGGCCTCCGCCTTAACAAACGTTGGCGCCTCTGTTTCGGTTGTTTCTTCAACTATTTCAGGTTTATCGACTTGTTTGAGATTGTCTGCTGTTGTTTTTTTATTTTCAGTCATTTTGTTTCCGTCTTATCTTTAAGGTCAACCAAGAATACGACCAATCAATTTTGCCGTATAATCCACCATTGGAATGATCCGGGCATAATTCATTCTTGTCGGGCCAATAACACCGATTGCGCCAAGAACTTGCTCAGAACTATTTTGAAACGAGTTAACCACAACCGAAACACTTGCCATGCTAAACAATTTATTTTCAGCACCTATGAAAATTTGAACCCCTTCAGCGGTCTCTGCTAGCGAGAGCAATTTAAGCATCTCTTGCTTTGTTTCTAATGTGTTAAACAAGTTGCGAATTTGCTCTAGATCATTTAGAGCGCCTATGTCTTCAAGAAGATTTGCTTGTCCCCTTACAATAAGTGAACCATGCATTATGTTATCATTGCTGTTGTCTCCCCAAGTGGCAAGACCGCTTTCAACTACGCGTTTTGTTAGAGCGTCAAGCTCATCTTGGTTTTGTTCAAGTTCGCCCGTTATCTCCTCAGAAGCTTCTTCCAGAGTTCTGCCAACGAGACGCGCGCTTAAAAAATTGCTGGCCTGTATTAAGCTGGATGGTGAAAGCTGCTCCGGGGTTTGAACAATTCTGTTTTCGACAATTCCATTCTCCGTAACTAAGACAACCAATGCCCGGCCCGGGCTTAAATAAACAAACTCTATGTGCCTCAGTGGACTCTCTGTCTTTGGGGCCAATACCAAACTCGCACATCCAGTTAGTCCAGAAAGGGCCTCCGTCGCTTGTTCTAAAATACCTTCCAGACTGGTGGAAGAACCGGCAAATTGGCCCTTAATATCTTCCCTTTCCTGATGCGAAAGATTCCCAATCTCCAAAAGCCCATTAACAAACATTCGTAGCCCAGCCTCTGTCGGTAATCGGCCGGCAGATGTATGTGGCGCATATAAAAGTCCAGCCTCTTCAAGATCCGACATTACGTTGCGCACTGTTGCTGATGACAACTTTATGCCTAGTTTTTGGGCGATAGAACGCGATCCGATCGGCTCACCAGTTGCTACGTAAGCATCTACGATTAAACGAAAAATTTCACGCGACCGGCTATTAAGCTCAGAAATCATTTATGTTTTACAAACCCAAAGAGCGTTGATATTAACTGGTTTTTGCCTGAATGTAGTTTTGTGATGGGGCTGCGTCAACGCACCTTCACAATTCTTCTTAACAGTTGTGCACATCCGCTTGTTAAAAGTAATGGGCCACGCTAGCTTTTCCGCCTCTTTACTAATTTGGGGGATCCCAAATGCGGGCTTCTGGAAGAAAACTTGATGAACTACGTAATGTCGTGCTTGAACCAGATGTCTCAAAGCACGCCGAGGGGTCGTGTCTAGCTATGTTCGGGGATACTCAGGTACTATGTACAGCCTCGGTTGAAAATCGCGTGCCTTCTTGGTTGCGCGATACCGGGCAGGGTTGGATAACCGCTGAGTATGGTATGTTGCCTCGCTCTACCAATTCTCGCATAGACCGTGAAGCCGCTCGTGGCAAACAATCCGGAAGAACGCTCGAGATTCAAAGATTAATTGGCCGCAGCCTTCGTGCTGTAACAGATTTAAAAGAACTTGGTGAAATACAAATTAAATTAGATTGCGATGTGATCCAAGCAGACGGCGGGACCAGAACCGCAGCCATTACTGGGGCTTTTATAGCGCTATATCGCGCCCTTATTCACTGCCAAAGCCTTGGACTCGTTGATACAGTCCCAATTATTGATCAAGTCGCCGCGATCTCTTGTGGCTTGTATAAGGGAAGGGCCATATTAGATCTTGATTATGAAGAAGACTCTAATGCAGAGGCAGACGCAAACTTTGTACTAACGGGAACAGAACAAATTGTAGAAATTCAGAGCACAGCTGAAACAACCCCATTTACAAAAAATCAATTTTTTAATCTGTTACAACTTGCCCAAATAGGCATTGCTCAATTGATTGATTTACAAAAACATATCCTTAAAATCAGCTAACGGCGATGTAGCATGTTAAGGTCCTTCAAAGATAAAAAGATTATTATCGCAAGCCATAATTCCGGTAAGGTCCAGGAATTTAAAGAACTCTTCGAACCCTACGATCTAGAAATTATCCCCGCCAGTAAACTCAACCTTGCCGAACCTATTGAAAACGGCGATACATTTGTGGAAAATGCAGAGATAAAGGCAGTGGAGGCAGCAACTGCCGCTTCTCTCCCCGCTTTATCTGACGATTCTGGTCTTGTTGTGCCCGCAATTGGCGGAAAACCAGGCATACACTCGGCACGCTGGGCCGGCCCAAACAAGAATTTCACGTTAGCAATGGAAACCGTATGGAATAGACTTGCCAATAAAAATCCATCTGCATATTTCGTCTGTGCACTGTCTATCTGTTGGCCACAAGAAGGGGCGCAAACTCTCAAAACTATAAGCTTCAAAGGGCGGGTAGATGGACGCCTCGTATGGCCACCACGGGGTGCTAATGGTTTTGGATATGACCCAATATTTATGCCCGAGGGATATGATATAACTTTTGGTGAATTTGGGGATACCGAGAAACAGGCCATCAGCCACCGCACTAGAGCATTTGAAAAATTTTCTGCTGCTTGTTTGGTAATATAGCGCGTAGCTTATGGTTTCTTTTGAAAACTATGTATTCATGCTATCAAAAAAATCATCGTTATTTTTCGAAACTTTTAATTTATCTAAAAGAAAGTCCATCGCATCTGTAACACCCATAGGCATCAATATGCGCCGTAGAACCCACATTTTTGATAGTGTTCCTTGATCAACTAATAGCTCCTCCTTACGGGTACCAGATTTAGTAATATCTATCGTCGGCCACGTTCGTTTATCTGCTAATTTACGATCAAGAATAATCTCGGAATTACCAGTACCCTTAAACTCCTCAAATATCACCTCATCCATCCGCGAACCAGTATCAATAAGTGCTGTCGCAACAATCGTTAGTGATCCGCCCTCTTCAATATTACGTGCCGCACCAAAAAAGCGTTTGGGCCTTTGAAGTGCGTTAGCGTCAACCCCGCCGGTCAGAACTTTTCCACTCGACGGCACCACCGTATTATACGCCCGAGCAAGTCGTGTTATAGAATCCAGCAATATAACGACGTCGCGCTTGTGTTCAACAAGCCGCTTCGCTTTCTCAATTACCATTTCTGTAACTTGCACATGGCGAGTTGCTGGCTCATCAAATGTAGAGCTGATCACCTCTCCTTTTACTGAGCGAGCCATATCCGTTACCTCTTCGGGGCGCTCATCAATCAATAACACAATGAGATAACACTCTGGATGATTTTCCGCTAGAGAATGGGCGATGTTTTGTAACATTACCGTTTTCCCCGTTCTGGGGGGCGCGACAATAAGTCCCCGTTGCCCTTTTCCAACTGGCGTTATCAGGTCTATAACGCGAGAAGTTGGATCTTTATGCTCTGGGTCGCCTACTTCCATATGCAGGCGGTCTTCTGGATAAAGCGGGGTTAAATTATCAAAGTTTATCCGATGTCTTACATCATCTGGATCAGAAAAGTTTACCTGGTTTACTTTTAATAGCGCAAAATAACGCTCTCCATCTTTAGGCGCACGAATCTGTCCCTCCACAGTATCTCCGCTACGTAAACCAAAGCGCCTAATCTGACCGGGACTTATATAAATATCATCGGGGCCCGGCAGATAATTGGCATCTGGACTGCGCAAAAACCCGAACCCATCCTGTAAAACCTCCAATACACCATCACCGTATATCGCCTGGTCATCCTCTGCCAAATGCTTCAAGATGGCGAACATTATGTCTTGTTTGCGCAATGCTGAAGCGTTTTCAATACCGAGCTCTTCAGCGTATGCGAGTAAATCTGGGGGGGTTTTAGTTTTAAGATCCTTGAGATTCATGGTCCATTTTCCGATTATAAATAGGAGGCTAATAAATATAGAAAAGCTCGTGAAATTATGACCGACAGGCTCGGCCTAATTGCTTAATTGGATCGGCAGTAAATTAACGCGGGTACAAGGCACAGAATTGCGCACAAAGAAACTTTAGTAGCACACAATTAAAGAAACATATCTAGACTGTCAATTCGTCTTTTATTAAAAAGGTTTCACCACAGCCATAAGAACAATGACAACCATCATAAATGTCGGGATTTCATTTGCGGCCCGATAAAACTTATGGCTTCGCTCATTAATATCAGCCTCAAAATCTTTACGCCATCGCGCCATCATAAAATGCATGACCGTCAAAAAGACCGCGCCTGTTAGTTTTAGGTAAAGCCAACCGGCCTCGGAGAAACTATAGCTCATATTGCGTAGCAATAGGCACCCCAACAACCACGATATTATCATGGCGGGGTTCATTATTACACGCAAGAGTCGCCGCTCCATTACCTTAAATGTTTCTGATTTATCAGACCCGCGCTGAGCCGCACAGTGATAAACAAAGAGCCTGGGTAAATACAACAGACCGGCCATCCAAGATATAACAGCAATTATGTGAAAAGCTTTAATCCAGATATAAACAGTTCCAGAAATTTCCGTAAGCACTAAAGATGTCCCCGCTTTATTATTTTAACCTCATTGCGGGCAGGCAAGTCGATCTGTGGGGCAAATTTTCTTTACCCCGTGTTCGCCGCACCTAAAACATTGATCATCCGACAAAGCCTCTCGAACCAGCGTTCCCAAGCCTCTTATGAACGCCGGCTCTATTCCAACCGCAGGCACGCGCACGTATTCAACAATGCCCAGTCTACTCGCCTCTGCACGGTATTCAATATCCAATTCGACTAATGTTTCTGAGTGCTCAGAAACAAAAGCAATAGGAAGAACAACGACCGCTACACCATCTGTAGCTGCTCGAGCAAGCTCTTCTTCTGTTGATGGACCAATCCACTCTAGAGGACCAACGCGGCTTTGATAACAAATAACCCAATCCAAATCTTCTATATTCAAGTGGCCTACAATTGCTGAAGCCGTTCTTTCTACGTGCCATTGATATGGATCGCCTGCCATTATAATCTTTTTTGGTAAACCATGCGCAGAGAATAATACGCGCAACTTTAATTTATTTGAAACCTTTTTCATAGAATGCGCCAGCAATTGTGTTTGCGCCTCAATCCAGCCAACTTCTGTAGGATAACAACAAATTGCAACTGTAGAAGTAAGAAGATTCGCGCGTTTCGCTGCGCTTCTCCATTCATTAAAAGAAGAACCACTTGTTGTACTAGAATATTGAGGATAAAGCGGCAAAAGAACGATCCGATCTGGCGCAAATTCAGCAACTTTTTTAACAACATCTCCACTCATAGGATGCCAGTAACGCATACATACAAAAGTTCTTATAAATCCAATATCCTGTAATTCATGCTGCAGAGCGTTTCCTTGTTTTTCTGTTAATTGTAAGAGCGGTGATTTCCCACCAATGTGAGAATAAATTTCTTTTGCAACTGGTGTGCGCCGCAGTGATATTATTTGAGCAAGACACCAACGAAATGGTTGTGGTATGGAAATAATTGCCGAATCATTGAACAAGTTAAATAAAAATGGTCTAACAGAATCAGGACTATCTGGTCCTCCTAAATTAAACAAAACAACAGCGATACGGTCCATATTAATTTATATTAGCCCCGCCAGCTATTTACTAATTTTACAACTCTTTCTACATGTTCTGGGGGTGTCGCCGGTAAAATTCCATGGCCTAGATTAAATATAAATGGACCTCTCGATAGAATATCTAAAATATTTTTAACCGCAGAATCCATTTCTTTGCCGCCAGAAAGTAAAATGCTGTTATCTAAATTACCCTGCACAGTACAAATAGGCTGCAACACCTCTGCCGCCCAATCTAAAGATACTGTATGATCAATATTTATACCATCGACACCTGTTTGCTGCGCAAAATCAAAATACTTTTTACCTGCATTTCTCGGAAAACCAATTACAGGAATATTCGGATAATGAAATTTTATATTTTTAACAATTCTACGGTTCGGTTCGATTACCCATCGTTTAAAATCTTCTCTGTTTAACAAGCCCGCCCAACTATCAAAAAGTTGAATAACTTCAACACCAGATTCAATTTGCTTTAACACGTATCGAATAGTCGCATCACATAAGATATCTATTAATTTTTGAAAACTATAAGAATTTTTTTTTGCCCAATATTTTACTTTCGTACCATCCTTATTGCTACCTCCCTCCACCATATAAAAAGCTACCGTCCAAGGTGATCCCGCAAAACCGATCAAAGTGGTATTATTATTAAGGGCATATTTTACTAACGTTATTGTTTCTAAAACCGGTTGAAGAACATTATCAATTTCTTCGCTTGATAAACAGTCAAGATCACTCGCTTTAGAAACCGGTTCTAAAACCGGCCCTACTCCATCTACAAATTTAACTTTTTGCCCGAGAGCATCTGGTATAACTAGAATATCCGAGAAAATAATGGCGGCATCCATTTTATAACGCCGCAATGGCTGAAGCGTAATTTCTGCCGCCTTCTTTGGTGAATAGCATAACTCAAGAAAATTTGATGTTGTTGCTCTTACCTTGCGATACTCTGGTAAATACCTTCCTGCTTGACGCATAAACCAAAATGGTGGTCGCCCAGTATTGTTTCTAGTTAGAGCATGAAGTATTTTTTTTGTCACAACCAAAAGATTCTATGTTTAATAAACGATATTCTATATTCTTCTTATACTATATATAAATATAAGTATAATATTGTTGTTGTAGTTGTAGTGTGTATATAGAGGAAAAAAAAAAAAAAACGGGTTTTCAACTTTTTTTTACCAAAAAAATTGAAGTTTATTAAAAAGGGGAAAAATATATAAATACCTGGATAAAGATTATATTTTATTGAAAATAAACGAGTTTGTTGACCTATAAAATAAATGACAGTCTTTAATTATGGGGATAATAATAGAAAAAATAAACGTTATTATTATCTCGGGAAAAATTTCGCTCACATAGGAAAAGCTAAAGAATATAATGTAGATTTATGTCAATAAAAAATAGTTCTTTCATTTTCTTAAACTTATCCCATTATTAATAATGATCTATTTGTTTGTTATCCACAAATGCAGCGGTTCATAGTCCACCTCGTATCAGACTCCACAGGTGAGACAGTAACCCATGTGGCGCGAGCCTGCCTTGTTCAATTCGATAATATAGAGTTTGAAGAAAAAGCCTGGCCGATGGTACGAACACCTGATCAGGTGGTTAAAATTCTTGATGTGGTATCAAAACAAAGAGGTTTCGTCCTATATACCTTTGTAGATCAAAATATCGCAAAACAGCTTTGCTCTGGTTGTTCGCAAATACAAATACCGTGTGTGCCGGTACTTGATCCGGTGGTAGCGGCTTTCGGAAAATTCTTAAATGCCGAAACTCGGGCACGGCCAGGTGGCCAACATGTTATGGACGCAGAATATTTTAGCCGCATTGATGCGATACAATTTGCGTTGACCCACGATGATGGCCAATCTGCATGGGATCTACATGAGGCAGATGTAATTTTACTTGGGGTTTCCCGAACATCAAAAACGCCGACATGTATTTATTTGGCGAATCGCGGCATTAAAGCAGCAAACGTTCCAATAGTCCCAGGGTGTCCAGTGCCAGAACAAGTTTTTGAAGTTAGAAATCCAATAATAATTGGATTAACAAAAGACCCAAAGCGTTTAGTAGAAATTCGTCGTCAACGGTTGCGTCTTTTGGGCCAGGATGAAAACACAGACTATGTTGACATTGGTGCGGTTTCAAATGAAATAAATGAAGCGCGGCGACTTTGTAATAAACATGATTGGCCAACGATTAATGTAAGCCGCCGGTCTATAGAAGAGACAGCGGCACAAATTCTAGAATTATATCAAAACCGTTCGGATAAAAGCGCTTGATAGATGGGACAACCATTAATACTTGCCTCTAAAAGTGTTACAAGACAACGATTGCTTTCTAACGCAGGGATTGAATTTGAAGTCTACGACGCTGGCATTAACGAGGCTGCGATCAAGTCATGTTGTAAAAAAGAAAATCATTTAGTCGCGGATACAGCTCTGAAATTAGCGCGGACCAAAGGCTCTATAGTAAGTACAAGGTTTCCAAATTCACTTGTCATAAGCGCGGATCAAATGCTTGAGCAGGGGAAGGAGTGGTATAGCAAACCGATAAGCCGGGATGTAGCTAGGACACAGTTAAAAGCGTTGAGCGGAAAGACACATAAATTGGTTACAGCATGCTGTATTTATATTGGCAAGAACGAAAAATGGCATAATATTTCGGTCGCGAACATGAAAGTAAGAAGGCTAAACGATAAATTTATTGAAAATTATATAGATGAAATTGGACACGATGCTCTAATTTCTGCCGGAGTCTATCAAATAGAAGGTAAGGGAATAAATTTATTTGATTCGATAGATGGTGATTTTTTTTCTATTCTGGGCTTGCCGATTCTACCATTGTTGGCTTTTTTGCGTACATTCACGGTTTAAAATTTATTGGGATGGAGTTTGGCCATCACTAGTTCAGCAAAATTAGCAGGCGTAATAGGGTGGCCGGTATCTCATTCTCTGTCGCCGCGGCTACATAGTTATTGGCTTAATAAGTATAAAGTCGATGGCTTTTATATTCCATTAGCAGTCAGGCCCAAAGATCTAAAATACTCTCTTAGGGCTTTACCTAAAATGGGGTTTAGTGGCGTAAATATTACGGCGCCTCACAAAGAACGGGCTTTTCAAGCGATGGATTCTGTAAGTGCGGTTGCAAGCCGGCTGGGGGCTGTAAATACGGTTGTAATTGATGAGAATGGAAAACTAAGGGGTGAAAATACCGATGGCTTCGGTTTTGTAGAAAACTTACGGAATAATTGGCCGGAGCTAAATTTTAATACTTTAAAACCCCTAGTTTTAGGCGCTGGGGGGGCGGCTCGCGCCATAATTGCTGCGTTACAGGATGCGGGCGTTTGTGAAATCCAAGTGGCAAATAGGACGTTTGAGCGCGCGCAGTCTTTGGCCAAAGACTTATCGGGGAAAATTAATATTTTACCTTGGGCAGACATGTTAGGCGCCATGCCATATGTTAATATTTTAATTAACACAACAACTTTGGGTATGCAGGGGATGGGTGCACTTAATATAGATTTTTCAAAAGTGCCTAAATCAATTTTGGTTACAGATGTAGTTTATAATCCCCTTAGGACACCAATATTGATAGAGGCTTCGGTCAATGGAAACCCAGTTCTTGATGGATTAGATATGCTCTTATACCAAGCGCAGCCTGGCTTTTCTGCGTGGTTCGGTGAAGAGCCTGATGTGACACCGGATCTCCGCAGTTTTGTTCTAAAGGGTTATTAGTTTTGTTGGTTCTTGGGCTTACTGGCTCTATTGGTATGGGCAAAACGACGGTTGCTAATAACTTTAAACGTTTCGGGTTTCCGGTTCATGATTCGGATGCGGCTGTGAGAGAGTTGAGTGGGCCGCAAGGTCTCGCATTTAAAGATATCGTCAGCGCCTTTCCCTCTGTTATTGCCAACGGTGCCATTGATAAGGGAAGCCTTGGGTCTATCGTTTTTCAAAATCGCGCTAAACTTTCGCAGCTTGAGGCGATTCTCCATCCGCATGTTCGGTCACACCGACAAAATTTTCTAGCTCACGCGTCACGAGCCCGTACAAAACTGGTCGTATTGGATGTGCCGCTTCTCTTTGAAACGGGCTGGGATCGACATTGCGATCGCGTTATAGTTGTTTCGGCGCCACGTTTCATTCAAGCAGCGCGAGTGTTAGCTCGACCTGGGATGACAAGAGATAAATTGGCGGTAATACTTGAGCGCCAAATGCCAGATGTAGAGAAATGTAGGCGAGCAGATTTTATAGTGCGGACTGGATTAAGCAGAATCGACAATTTGCGTTCCGTCTTTAAAATATTAAAGATTGTCCGGTGTCGGACGGGGAAAAAATGGCCCCCTTTTCTGCTTCGACCCAAGTTCGATAAAAAATAATACGTTAGGCTTAGGTGGATTATTGGATGATACGAGAAATTGTACTAGATACCGAAACTACGGGCCTGGATCCAAAATTTGGACATAGGATTGTTGAAATTGGGTGTGTTGAGCTGATCAATCACGTGGCCACACAAAAAACGTATTGGCAGTATATAAATCCAGAGCGCGATATGCCTGAGGAAGCGTTTGCTGTTCATGGGTTAACGAAAAAATTCTTATCTAATAAACCGTGTTTTGGGGAAATTGTAGAAGCTTTTTTGGCTTTTGTTGATGATTCCCCCCTTATCATTCATAACGCAGAGTTCGATGTAAATTTTTTAAATGCCGAATTAGAACGAGCCAATCACGCTCCATTAGATTTGGGTCGAGCCATAGATACCTTGCAGATAGCAAGGAAGAAATTCCCGGGAGCAACGGTAAATCTAGACGCGCTTTGCAGGCGGTTTCATATTGAGAACGCTGATCGTGCGCAACATGGAGCTTTAAAAGACGCACATTTATTAGCTGAGGTTTATTTGGAGCTAATTGGGGGACGGCAACCAGATTTAGCCTTTACAAAGGAGCAAATAAAAATAGCAAAAAATGATGTAAAACGAATGCAAAACGCCTATCGACCACGGCAATACTCTGCTTCAAAAGAAGAACTTGCGGAACATCGACAATTTTTGGAAAAAATATCCGAGCCAATTTGGGAACGTTAATCTAGGTCTGAAAATATTAAATAGACACCTGCTGGGCCGAAGGAATTTCGCCCCACTCTACTCTTCTTTTTGGTCCGGGCTTTTATTATTAAGATGGGATTGATAGAGTCCAGCGAAATCGATTGGGCTTATCATAATTGGAGGGAACCCTCCTTCGCGAGATGTTTCCGCTAGAATTTTGCGCGCGAAGGGAAAAAGCAATCGGGGGCATTCTATCATGAGAACTGGAGCCTTCATCTCTTCTTCAACATTAAGTGTGAATAATCCCGCATATTGTAATTCAAGTATAAAGCCAACTTCATCACCGACGGTGCAGCGCGCATTCAACGTTAATACAACCTCATAAATATTAGGCTGAAAGTCGTTGGCTCCGACATCTACATCAATATGTATGTCGGGACTGGTCTGTTGAATATTTGTTAAAATACCTGGTGCTGTGGGTGCTTCGAATGACAGGTCTTTTATGTATTGTGCATTAATTATTATCGGTGAGTTATTTTCGGCGGTATCGGTGCTTCCATTAACATCATCTTGGGTCATGACAGGGGCTCCCTTATTGTTAGTATAATTATTTATAGTGGATATTTACGTCAAAAAGTTTTAGCTATCCACATTAATTCTTACCGGGGGGTTGAAGTATTTTATTGCTAACGTTTGTGTTTGATCCTGTGGTTTTCATTTTTAGGGTTATTAATTTCGTAAAATTCGCCATCTATGATATTTGCGGTATCAGAATATTGTTTGGTGTTAAATGTTTTTTTTAGAAAAAGCTCTTGTAAAAACTTAAATTTGAATAGACTTCGGAAAACCTTTAAAATTAATAAAAGTCCTAAAAAATCGCTAAAAAAGCCCGGTAGTATCAATAATAGTCCAACAAGACTAATCCATAAGCCTTCTATTAACTCACTAGTAGGGAATTGTCCCCCTTTAAGTTTGCCCTGCAGGAGACCAATAGTAATGAAACCCTGCCGCCGTATCATCACAACCCCAATTATTGCTGTAATAATAATGCACAAGACAGTGGCCCATAAACCGAAGTAATGCCCTACCCAACTAAAGATCGCACATTCTATAAGCAACACAACAAATATAGAATAAAGAAACCAAAGCACGATACTTGCCCTTTCTGGTTGAAAAGCTTATCTAGCGGTTATAGGGGTTTAGATCGCCGTCTGCCAGCCTCACTTGCATAAACGGCTATAGGTGTGGTTATCTATTTAGTCCGGAGGGCTGTGACATGATAGTAGTGGATAGGAATAGCAGTCATGAGCAATAGCTTTCAGTTTATTGACATAATTCTGTTTGCTATGATCGCGGTGTTTCTCATACTGCGCTTACGCAATGTTTTGGGGCGACGGGACGGCCACGAGGGGGGACATCAAGAGTCATTTGGTTCTCACGCAACAGCAAAAGAAGTATCCGAAAATTCGGATAAAAATATAATCCAATTGACCGACGGGAATGATAAAAGCCCTCCTTCGGAAGATCAACATGAACCCGAGATCCATGACCAAGGAGAGAATATGCTCACGAAGGGCATGGAGGATATTACAAATTTCGATAATACGTTTAATGTCGAAGACTTCATTGTTGGGGCGCGTGTGGCTTTTGAGATGGTGCTTGATGCCTATAGCAATCATGATCGTGATACTTTAGAAAACCTTTTAAGCCCGGATGTTCTTGCGAACTTTGTACTCGTTATTGAGGAGCGCGAGACCGCGGATCAAGTTGTAGAAGATACTTTGGTTGGAATACGCAGCTCTGAAATTGTTGAGGCGTATATGGAGGGGGAACTAGCTCACGTAACAGTAAAGTTTGCTAGTGAACAAGTAAATGTTATCCGTGATGCGGAGGGGCAGATTGCTTCGGGGAATCCGAATGAAGTGATAACTGTAATAGATTTTTGGACATTTGCCCGTGACACAAGGGCAAGAGACCCGAATTGGATTTTGGTTGCGACCCGCAGTCTTGATTAAACAAAGGCTAAATTTGTGCCAATATAGTAAAAAGCTAGCAATATTTTTTGCTTTATCACTTTTGATCGGCCTTTCGGCATGTGTGCAGCCCACCAATCTTATGCCTTTATCCCAGAAGCACGAAGTAAAAGCTAACCGAACGCCTCCGGAGCTTCGTTTGGTTCGTGTTAAATTTTCTCAGGTCCCGGGTTGGAAAGCAGATAACCACAGCCTAGCCTTACCCGCATTTTTGCGATCTTGTACAAAACTTGTGGGTCAGTCGCCGAAAAAAGCGCTTGGAAACTCAAGCTTGATGGGCACTATAAGTGACTGGTTGTCAATCTGCCAGGATGCAGAGCGTGTACGACCTGGTAATAGTGTGGACGCACAATATTTTTTTGAGAGTCGTTTTAAGGCCTATATGGCAATTTCGCCACAAGGCGGGAAAGGAAAATTCACAGGTTATTATGAACCAGAGCTCCGTGGTGCCTGGAAACCAACCGTACGTTTTCGGGTCCCAATTTATGCGCGGCCGAAGGATATCATTGGGGCGAACTTGGGTAAGTTTGATGATGCTCTCAAAGAATCAAAAATCGTTGGGCGAATAGCGAAGGGTGAATTTGTCCCTTACTATAATCGTGCCGAGATAGAAACAGGAGCACTTAATGGCCGGCAATTAGAGATTTTATGGGTAGATGACCCTGTAGATGCATTCTTTATGCACATTCAGGGTTCGGGTCGAATTCAGTTGCCAGATGGCGCGCATATTCGGTTAGGTTATGACGGGCGGAATGGACGACCCTACACAGCTGTTGGCCGGGAGCTTGTTGGAGCTGGGGTCATGCGGCTTAAAGATGTTACTATGCCGGCGATTAGGGCGTGGATGATTGAAAACCCGATAGCCGCTCAGTCATTAATGTGGAAAAATCGTTCCTTTATATTTTTTAAGGTTCTAAAGGGCTCTGGTCCAGTTGGCGCACAAGGGGTTGAGTTGGTGCCAGGTCGAAGTCTTGCTGTTGATAAAAAATTTGTCCCGCTTGGAATTCCAATTTGGCTTGATACGACAGATCCTGGCACAAAACCTTTAAAGGTTTTGCGTCGATTAGTGATCGCTCAGGATACTGGTTCAGCCATAAAAGGGCCAATACGAGGGGATTTTTTTTGGGGGTTTGGTGCACAAGCTGGACAAAAGGCTGGGATCATGAATCAAGTTGGTCGTTATTATCTTCTCTTGCCAAGAACCCTGGAGTTGAAAGACACTATAAATTAAGTACGTTTTTATGAAGGTTGCCTAAGCGTTAAGGAGGGGTCATGGTGTTGTAATGAGTGACATCGTGAAAAACAAAGCCCCTGTCGTTGGTTTGTTTGTTACTTGTTTGGTAGACACCTTGCGTCCCGAGGTTGGATTTGCGTCAGCGCTACTTTTACAAAGAGCGGGGTGTCGGGTAGAGGTTCCGCTCTCCCAAACATGCTGTGGACAACCCGCATATAACGCGGGCGCTCGAGCGGACACAAAGGCTATAGCTAAAAATGTTATCACAAGCTTTGAGGGCTATGATTATCTTGTTGCGCCGTCAGGCTCGTGTGCAGGAATGATAAAGGAACACTATCCCAAAATTTTTAAGGCTGAAAAAAAATGGAAAAATAGAGCGGAAGCTCTGGCCATTAAGACTTTCGAGTTAACCCAGTTTCTTTCAGAAGAGGTCAGTATAAATGCGTCAACGCCTGAAACAAGAATTACAGCAACCTACCATGACGCATGTTCAGGGCTTCGTGAACTTAAGATAAAGCAACAACCAAGAGAATTACTTTTAAAGGTTTCCGGAATATCCTTGAAAGAAGGAAAAGAAGCCGAACGATGTTGTGGGTTTGGCGGGCTGTTCTGTGTTAAATACGGCGACATATCCACCGGAATGGTTGATGAGAAAATTGCTGATCTAGAGGCAACTGGTGCTGAAACCGTTTTAGGAGGAGACTTAGGCTGCCTTTTGAATATTGCCGGTAGATTGAAAAGAGTAGGCTCCTCAATGGAGGTGCGGCATATAGCGGAAGTTTTAGTAGGCTCATTAGATGTGCCGGCGATATTAAAAACACGTAAGATTAAAAAATAGGAATTTGTTTTGGAGTCTTCTGCGCATAAGTTTAAGGATCTTGCTTTTACGGCGAGACGCGATGCACACTTACAGGCGGCCTTGGGGAAGCTTGGGTCTGGCTTCTCGCTGAAACGAAAAGAGGCCGCCCGCCGCCTGCCAGAATTTGAAGGGCTTCGGGACCAGGCTAAGACAATAAAAGACCATGTACTCGAAAATCTCGATTTTTACTTAGAACGCTTTGAAGAGCGAGTGATTGAAGGTGGTGGGGAACTCCACTGGTGTGGGGATGCTGATGCTGCGCAAAAGAAAATACTCGATATCTGCCGTAAGGCTAATGCAAAAACAGTTACTAAAAGCAAGTCAATGATTGGCGAAGAAATTGCAATAAATGAGTTTTTGGAGAAGAACAATATAGAGCCGATAGAGACGGATCTAGGGGAATATATTATCCAGCTCCGCGGGGAAACTCCCAGCCATATTATTGCGCCAGCTGTGCATTTAAACATGGGCCAGGTAGAGGATACATTTCGTGAAAAGCATACGACTTTAGAGCCCGGTAGAAAGTTAGATGAACCTCAAAGACTTCTTGAGGAGGCAAGATCGCAGCTGCGGGATAAATTTCTAAATGCAGATGTGGGAATTACAGGCGCCAATATGCTTATAGCGGAAACCGGGTCGACGGTACTAGTCACTAACGAGGGAAATGCTGATTTAACCCATACGCTTCCGCGTATTCATATCGTTATTGCAACACTGGAAAAAGTTGTTCCAACACTTGAGGATGCGACAAGTATACTTCGCGTTCTGGCTCGTTCTGCTACGGGCCAAGAAATGTCAGTGTATACGACGTTTTGTACGGGCCCAAAAAAGAGTAAAGATGAGGATGGGCCAGATGAATATCATGTTATTTTACTTGATAATGGGCGCAGCGAACTCTTAGGCAGTGAGTTTCAGGATATGCTCCGCTGTATCCGTTGTGGAGCGTGCCTTAATCATTGTCCAGTGTATCAAACGATAGGAGGGCATGCCTATGGTTGGGTTTATTCGGGTCCGATGGGGGCGGTTTTAATTCCTGCGTTGATTGGCCTTGATAGGGCGGGGGACCTTCCAAATGCTTCGACCCTTTGTGGCCAATGTGAGGCAGTTTGTCCAATGCGCATCCCACTTCCAGGTTTATTGCGTGCGTGGCGAACAAAACAGTTTGAGGGTTCAGAAAAAAACACGCTTGGGAAAATTTTATTAAAAGTCTGGGTAACTTTTGTGAAATCGCCAAAACTTTATCGTGGGGCTATGAATTTTATCCTTATGATCCTCGAGATTTTTGGAAGAAAAAGCGGGGGGTTTCAGTGGCTGCCTCTTGCCAAGGGGTGGACCCAAAGCCGAGATTTTCCATCACCAGCAGGTCCAACTTTTGTTTCGCAATGGAAAAAAGGTCTTTTAATGAGTGACCAAGAAGAGTTGCAAAAAAGGCAAAAAAAATGAGTACAGACCGAGAAGCTATCCTGCGAAGGCTAAAAACTAAACTTTATCGCGACGAAAATCCAATTACAGATGCGTTTTCGCGGTTACAGGCCCCCCCCTTGAACATTATTCCAAAACGGGGAGCGAATGATTTAAAAAACAAGGTAAAGAATTTTATCGAAGAAGCGGAGATGGCCGATGCCACAGTTACGAAAATTGAAGGCTTGGCCAGTTTACCAAAAGTTATTACACATTATCTTGCTAGTCAGAATTTGCCAACGGGGATCCGAGTAGCCGATAGTCTTGTAGATGTGAACTGGGGGAGCCAACCTTTATTATCCGTTAAAAAAGGGCGGGCCAAAGGCACAGATTTAGTTGGGGTAAGCCGTGCCTTTGCTGGGGTTGCTGAAACTGGCACTCTTATATACCTATCTGGCGAGGAAAACCCCTCGACGTTGCATCTGCTTCCGCCTACACATATAGCTGTACTTATGGAAAAAGATATTTTAGGAAATTATGAAAACGCCTGGACTAATGTACGACTTAAGTGCGAGAAAAACGCTGAAGGGGCGACGTCCTTGCCGCGGGCGGTTAGTTGGGTGACGGGACCGTCTCGGAGTGGGGATATCGAACAAACACTGTTGTTGGGTGTTCATGGCCCACAAAGATTGCATATTGTGGTCGTTGGCAATGGTTAATAAAAAGAGCAGCTCTCAAAGTAAAGTTCCAAAGCTCTCGACGGCGGAAAATACCTTATGGAGCGCTATAACAGCGACGGTTAAGCCGCTGGACGGCCGCAACGATAAAATATCTTTTGCTTCTCAAAGTAGTAAAGCGTCTGGATTTAGACTTAAGAAAAGCCCAACTAATAAAAAACTCCTAAACCCGGAACCAGAAAACAACCCGGCGCTTCACCACGGCGCAGCTCCGGGCCTTGATAGACGTACTCGCGTTCGCTTGAGAAGGGGACAGGTGAATATTGAGGCGCGGTTAGATCTCCATGGGTTTGGTAAGTCTCTAGCTTTTGATGAGCTGCGTGGTTTTTTAGAGCGCGCGTATATAGCGGAAAAGAAATCAGTTTTAGTAATAACTGGAAAAGGATTGCGCAGGGGGGGAGAAGTAGGGGTTCTGAGGCAGGCTGTCCCAAAGTGGCTGAACACTAGCCTAATGCGACAGTGGATCTACGCTTTTGATTATGCGGCCCCGCGCGATGGTGGCGAGGGAGCACTTTATATATTGATGAGGAGGCGGCGGCGATGACGCCCTTTGGCGAGATGATTCGGGAATTGCGAAAAAGCCGCGGGATTACATTAAAAAAAATGTCTGAAGACCTGGGTGTAACATCAGCGTATTTCTCGGCGCTTGAACATGGTCACCGCGGTCAGCCTGGATCTGGTTTGGTGCAGCAAATTTGTGGCTATTTTGAGCTGATGTGGGATGATGCTGAGGAATTAAAACGTTTGGCGAGCATATCCCATCCAAGGGTGGTTATAACCACCGCAGGGCTTAGCCCAAAGGCCACACAAGTTGCGAATGTGTTGGCAAAAAAAATAAAATCTATGGATGATGAAACGCTTGAATGGATATTGGCAGAAATAGAAAGTCGACATGTGCCATTGAAGGGGCCAAGGCACTAGGAAACCAATACATTTTTGCTGAAAAAAATGTCATAAAATAAATTTTCTCACATCAGCGTTTTCGGCGAGATCTGCAACGTTAGTACGCACTGTATTCGCATCAATCGTTATAGCATCTCCACTGCGTTCGGATGCACTAAAGCTTATTTCCTCCATTAATTTTTCCATTACGGTGTGGAGCCGTCGGGCACCAATATTTTCCACACCCTGATTTATTTCTGCTGCAAGATCTGCGATGGCGTTTACAGCATCGTCCGAAAACTCAAGGTTAACCTCTTCAACCCCTATTAATGCCGCGTATTGTTTAATGAGACTGGCTTCCGGTTCTGTTAAAATCCGAACGAAATCTTCTCGCGTTAACGCACGCAGTTGTACTCGGATAGGTAGACGCCCTTGTAATTCTGGCAACATGTCGGCTGGCTTTGCTACGTGGAATGCGCCAGATGCTATGAATAATATATGATCGGTTTTTACAGGTCCGTGTTTTGTGGATACGGTGGTGCCTTCTATTAAGGGTAGAAGGTCACGCTGAACGCCTTCTCGACTAATGTCTGCGCCTGCGCGCTCTGAGCGCGCCGTTATTTTATCTATCTCATCGAGGAACACGATGCCGTTATCCTCGACGTTTTCAATTGCCTCACGGACGATATTTTCTTCATCTAACAACTTGTCACTTTCATCAGCGAGTAATGCAGAATGAGAATCTGCAACTGACATGCTCCTTTTTTTGCTGGTTTGGCCAAAGGCTTTTCCCAACATATCATTTAAATTTATCATTCCCATCTGTGCACCAGGCATGCCGGGGACATCGAATGTTGGCAATGTATTGCCTCCGCCATCGGTAAGCTCGAGTTCGATTTCACGGTCATCAAGTTCTCCAGCACGAAGCATCTGGCGAAATTTTTCACGTGTGTCTTTGCTGGAGTTTTCTCCAACCAATGCATCAATAACTCGTTCTTCGGCCTGTAATTCTGCTTTAGCATGAACAGCTTTTCGCTGACGTTCGCGTGTCATGTGGATGGCCGTTTCTACAAGGTCGCGGATAATCTGTTCTACATCTCGGCCAACATATCCAACTTCAGTAAACTTTGTGGCCTCGACTTTTATAAAGGGCGCATGCGCTAACTTTGCTAATCGTCGCGCTATCTCTGTTTTCCCGACACCAGTTGGGCCCATCATTAAAATATTCTTTGGCATAACTTCTTCGCGCATTTGTGGATTAAGCTTCTGTCGGCGCCATCTATTTCGGAGAGCAATTGCGACAGCTCGCTTTGCGTCATTTTGACCGATTATGTAGCGATCGAGTTCGGATACTATTTCTCGGGGAGTAAGGCTTGTCATAGGTTTTCGGTGATAATGTTTTCGTTTGTGTAAACACAAATTTTAGCGGAAATTTTCATAGCTGTTTTGGCGATTTCTTCAGCATTCATATCATTACGATCAATTAAGGCACGTGCGGCAGCTAGAGCATAATTTCCACCTGAACCAATGCCAATCAATCCATCGTCGGGTTCAAGGACATCCCCATTCCCTGTTAAGACCAAAGAAACCTCTTTGTCAACAACGGCCATCATCGCTTCAAGCCGCCGAAGGTAACGGTCCGTCCGCCAGTCCTTGGCCAATTCCACTGAAGCCCGGGTGAGTTGATTTGGATATTGCTCAAGCTTGGCTTCAAGTCGTTCAAATAGAGTGAAGGCATCAGCCGTTGCCCCAGCAAACCCGGCAATAACATCACCCCCGGCTAGGCGCCGTAATTTTTTTGCACTTCCCTTGATGATTGTGTCGCCGAGGCTAACTTGACCATCGCCGGCAACAACCACTCTATTATCTTTGCGGACTGATAGAATAGTAGTTCCATGCCATACGGGAGCTTGATTTTTGTGCTCGGTCATTTTTCCCTACACGCGGTTAATTTCTGGAACGCGGTTAATTTCTGGACTATACCGGATGATATTAGTTTTGTAATGACACGATGCAACCCTTCTCAAAACAATCTTTTTTTGGAGACTGGTCGTAGCGGTGGCATAATGTTAAAAGTTGCTGCGTAATACCGAAAAGGAGGGGACCATGCGGACAAGTAAAGTCATGCGCCGCACGAATGAGACCAACATCGACGTCGTTCTTAATCTAGACGGTACAGGGGAATACTCAGTTAGTACAGGCATTGGTTTCCTTGATCACATGCTAGAACAGCTTTCGCGCCATAGTCTCATTGATCTTGAAATAAAAGCCCAGGGTGATTTACATATTGATTTTCATCACACCACTGAAGATACAGGCATATCCATTGGTCAGGCGGTTGCCGAGGCTTTAGGTGACCGGCGCGGCATTCAGCGGTATGGGTTAGCAGTCGTTCCGATGGATGAGGCATGCACAAGAGTTGCATTAGACATATCAAACCGCTCGTATCTTATATGGAATGTAAGCTTTTCAAAACCAAAGCTTGGGGAAATTGATACCGAGCTGTTTAAAGAGTGGTTTCAGGCTTTTTCGCATTCAGCCGGGATTACTCTACATGTGGAGAATCTTTATGGGGAAAACAATCACCATATTATAGAATCGTGCTTTAAGGCATTGGCTCGCGCTTTAAGGTTTGCGGTAGAAATTGATCCGCGAAAGGCCGATTCTGTTCCTTCAACCAAAGGAACTCTTGGTGGATCCACGAAAATCTGAGCGCCTATGCCAGAAATGATGTTCGAATTAAATTAAATTGGTTCGCTGGAGGACGAATGTCTATTGCTATTGTTGATTATGGTTCAGGAAATCTACGTTCTGTGGAAAAGGCGCTTCAGCGGGTTGTGGATGAAGCGAATTCCGTAGAAAAGGTTTTTATAACAAGGGATGCGGCTTTGGTTGCAAAAGCAGATCGCATTGTTTTGCCTGGGGTCGGTGCTTTTGCCGATTGTCAATCTGGGCTTTTTTCTCTCGATGGAATGGTGGATGCATTGCGAGAAGCTGTACAGATGCGAGGGCAGCCGTTTTTAGGAATCTGCGTTGGCATGCAGCTTTTGGCTAACAGGGGCTTAGAATACGGCAGCACACCAGGCCTTAGTTGGATTTCAGGAGATGTTGTTCGAATCACGCCAGCCGATAAGTCCTTGAAGGTCCCCCATATGGGATGGAACCAACTGGTCTTTAAAGAAAATAGCCACCCCGTTTTGGAGGGGTTGCCAGAGAGTGCGCACGTCTATTTTGTGCACTCGTTTGCATTGCGCTGCCACATCTCATCCGATGTCATAGCCAGTGTAAATTATGGTAACAATATTACAGCTGTTGTGGGTCGCGATAATGTCATTGGCACACAGTTTCATCCGGAGAAGAGTCAGATGAACGGAATCAAAATCCTTAGCAACTTTATTAAATGGACGCCCTAAAGATCCGCATTGGATTTCATTTGTGATGATATGATTTTTTTTCCAGCCATAGATCTAAAAGACGGTGAGTGTGTGCGCCTTTTACAAGGCGAGATGGATAAGGCGACCATTTTTAATAAAAACCCAGCTAATCAAGCCGCTATTTTTGAACAAAATAACAGCAAATGGATTCATCTTGTCGATTTAAATGGTGCCTTTGAAGGGCGACCAGTAAATAAACACGCAGTGGAATCAATTGTTGATGCTGTTAATATTCCTCTTCAATTGGGCGGAGGTATTCGCGAGATGGCCACTGTAGATATGTGGCTGGAGCGGGGAATACGCAGAGTTGTTCTTGGTACAGCGGCACTGAAGAAGCCGGCCCTGGTACGCCAGGCCTGCAAAAAGCACGTCGGTCGTATAGCCGTTGGGATTGACGTCCGAAATGGTTTCGTTGCTACGGAAGGATGGTCAAAGACCGCCGATATAAAAGCGTTGGAACTAGCGCGGCAATTTGAAGACCTTGGAGTTTCGGCTATCATCTACACTGATATTAGTCGCGATGGAGCGATGCGAGGGCCGAATCTAATTTCGACAGTAGAGCTAGCAGCTAAGGTTGATATCCCAGTTATTTTATCCGGCGGGGTGTCCTCTATTGACGATGTAAAAAACATTGCAAAGGTTGGCTCAAATTTGGCTGGTGTAATAAGTGGCCGCGCTGTTTATGATGGTTGCGTTGATGTTGCCCAAGCTGTGATGATTCTGGAGGAGGTCAAAAAATGTTGAAGGCACGGGTTATCCCGTGTCTTGATGTTGACCGGGGCCGTATTGTCAAAGGCGTGAATTTTATTGACCTAGTTGATGCGGGCGATCCGGTTGAACAAGCGAAAATCTATGATGAAGCGGGCGCTGATGAGCTTTGTTTTTTGGATATAACGGCCACGCATGAAAACCGTGACACCATATATGAGGTTGTTCGCCAAACAGCAGAGCAGTGTTTTATGCCACTTACGGTTGGAGGCGGGGTGCGCACAATTGAAGATATTCGCAAACTCTTATTGGCCGGGGCAGACAAAGTATCCATAAATACTACCGCTGTACACGATCCCGAATTTGTTAGGATAGCCGCGAACAAGTTTGGCAGCCAATGTATTGTGGTTGCAGTTGATGCCAAATCAAATTCATTAGGTGGCCAGGAGGTTTTTACCCATGGAGGACGCAAACCGACGGGAATTAATGCGATTGAGTGGGCTGAGCGGATGGCCGAGTACGGGGCTGGCGAAATACTCTTAACCTCTATGGATCGGGATGGAACAAAAAAGGGGTTTAACATTCCGCTCACGCGATCCATTGCCGATTCAATTAATATTCCGGTAATTGCATCTGGCGGAGTTGGAACTTTAGACCATATGGTTGAAGGGATTATTGAGGGCCATGCTGCAGCAGTATTGGCTGCGTCGATTTTTCATTTTGGAATTTATAGTATTGGGGAAGCTAAAGCATATATGGCTGAGTCGGGGGTACCAATACGCTTAACTCGTGTGGTGAAGGAGTAAATGTCAAAGAGTAATTTAGCCGGCTGTTTATATAGCCTAAAAAGGGGAGCTAACATGTCTTATGACAATCAAAATATTTTTGCTAGAATCCTTAGGGGTGAAATACCCTGCGACAAGGTATATGAGAACGAATGGGCCTTGGCCTTTCATGATATCGCGCCTCAGGCTCCAACACATATTTTAGTAATTCCCAAGGGCCAATACATATCTATGGAAGATTTTTCAAGTAATGCTAGCGATAGTGAGATTGTAGGCTACTTCCGCGCGATTGGTGCTGTGGCTAGGCAGGCTGGAGCTACAGCGGACGGTTATCGAATACTAGCAAACCATGGTAAAAATGCGCATCAAGAAGTTCCTCATCTACACACGCATATTTTTGCGGGGCGAGACCTCGGCGGTATGTTAGGCCGCCCAAAATAATAGATCTTTAAACGAAAACGATGGTTTCTACTTATAGGAGAATTTGCCCTCTGAAATACAATCGCGCGAACTAAATTATAGCCGTGCCTCAATAGCGTCCCAAATTTCTGATTCCAAGGAAGTGTTGTCAAACCCGTTTATCTCCTGAATACCAGTAGGAGATGTGACATTAATTTCAGTTAGCAGCCCACCAATAACATCTATTCCAACGAAAATTAGACCGCGTGAGCTCAACTCGGGGCCTATTGCTTCGCAAATTTCATGTTCTTTGATGGTTAATTGTGTTTTTTTAGCCTGTCCGCCGACATGCATATTGGAGCGAGCCTCACCTAAGGCTGGAATTCGATTTGTTGCGCCAGCCACTTTTCCGTCGATGAGAATAATGCGCTTATCGCCGTCGCGGACGGCGGGTAGGTACTTTTGTACTATAAATGGTTCCCGGTAGGTTTCCGAGAACATTTCTAGTATTGTATTAAAGTTCTCATCGTCCTCAGTCACGTGAAAAATTCCGGCACCCCCGTTACCATAAAGTGGCTTTATAATGATATCCTTGTGCTCATCGCGAAAGGACCTAATTTGTTCACGGTCATTGCCAATAAGGGTGGGCGGTAAAAACTCTGGAAACCGCGTTACGAAAAGTTTCTCCGGCGCATTTCTAACCTCGCGTGGGTTGTTTACGACTAAAGTGTCTCGCTGTGTATGTTCAAGCAAGTGCGTGGCGGTAATATAGGCCATGTCGAATGGTGGGTCTTGGCGCATTAGCACCACATCTACTTCCTTAAGTTTGATCTCCTTAGCTTCCCCGAATTGAAAGTGGTTCCCTTTCTCGCGTTGGACTGTCAAAGGCTCAACTTTTGCAAGGACATCTCCGTTTCTCATCACAAGCCTTTTTGGAACATAGTGCAGAATTTTATAACCTCGCTTTTGTGCTTCAAGGGCGAGGACAAAAGTGGAGTCTCCATCTATATCAATTGTTGAAATATGGTCCATTTGAATTGCGACGGTAATATTCATATCGGTGACCTTAGCTGATATAGCGAAAATATAAAGGTGGACAGGAGCGTTAGAATAAACTTTGGCGCAAATCCTGGATCATAGCGGAGGTAGCGTAACGGCTATTGTCTTCGCTACAGTATTTGAGAGATTCTTCAAGTGATTCTATTGCAGCATAAATGTAGCCCTGTCGTTTCTGCAATGACGCTTTTGCGCGCCAAAGGTTGGCATTGGTGGGAGCTATCATGATCATGTTTTCTACCACCTTTTCTGCCTCTTCCCATCTTTGACTAGCAACAAATCGAATTCGACGGTTTTCTTCAAGGCGAAGCAGTATGCTACGAGGTGACACGGGGCTAAAATAACTAGGCTTTAGTTCAACCATTTCACCAACGAGGCTTTTTAGAAGGCGTCGTAAACCTTTGGGGCCGATCTTTTTCCCGCTCTCGAAAGGGTCTAAAATGCGTTGCTCGCTATTTGCTTTCAAGCGTATTAAAAACCGTGCAGGAAAATTAAGCCCGCACGCGGACCAACCGAGTTTTTGCGCTACGCTTATATAAATTATACCAAGAGCGACCGGCAGACCGTTTCGACAATCAATAACGCGCATTAGATTTGCAGCTTCCAGCGTGTCAAAGGATCTCAATGTGCCCGTGTAGCCAAAACGTTTGTAAATGACTTGAACAAGGGCTTCGTGTTGAGATGATAAATCACAGGCTCCATTGGCATAATCAGCAACGTCTTTTTTTAGTTTTTCGAAATGGCGAAGGTATGGAGCAATTTTACTATGTGGTTGGGCTGTTTGGGCGAGTAATAAAGCGGTCCTTCCTAAGTCAATAGAATCGCCTGGCGTTCGACCGATCTCCCTTAGTTCTTTAGCAATATTAGAAAAAATTTTCATAATTGTATTTTTATGAGGTGTGTTTTTTAATCCTAACATGTGAGATGATTTTTCGCACATAACCAAGCGCTCGTGCATGACCCAGTACTTTTTCGAGCTCAAGCTTATTTTGGGCAATGCCAATTAAATATACGGTGCTAGCGACAGTCTCGATAGAATAATTTACGGCCATAATTTTTTTATCAAGTGTTATTCTAGAGGTTAATTGTGCCGTTATATAGGCATCTTTTGCGGCATCAGAAATTGAATTCGGGCCAATCATGATCTCATTAAGAACAGCCTTAACATTGTTAGTTTTCCATGCGAGACCTACCGCATCGGCACGAGTTTGTTCCGAATCTACGGCACCGGTTAATAAAACGCGACCTTCAAAAACCTCGATGCCTATTTGAAGAAAATGATTTTCACTTTTTTTTAATAATGCCGTACGCACTTGCAAGGCAATCTTTGCGTCTCTAGCTATCACTTTCAAGGGGCGCTCTTCGTAGGCGGCTAAACCTGACATCGCTCCGATACCTACGGCAGAACTTGTGCAGCCTGCTAAAAAAGGGCCTATGGCGAATAGCAATAGGAAGGCAAGCGGTGAACGTTTGTTTAAACGGTTCATGTATTCATCCTCTCGATTGTGATCCGCTCAAATGAATCGCTCTACTGTATAGTCTGAGTAAGGTATGAAAAAGCGCAATAAAAGGTAATTACAGCGATGGAACATGATGATATTTTGTTGGGGACTAAAGTCTAACGAATTTTATAGAACGCAATAAATTTACTCACTTTTAGCAGCTTTAAAAGAAATATTGATGTTTTCAAAAGTGCTTCGCATAAAAGGGTTTCGCATATGAATATATTTTAAAAAAACTTCACGTCTTGTTTATTAGCCTTAAGGCGGCTTGGTAAACAATGCGCCGCGGAACCTTTGTTTCTTTGGAAACATAGGTAATAGCGTCCCGTGAACTTAATGTTTTAAACGCTGTTTCCAGCATTTTACTTAAATTTTTTTTGTCTATTTCTAGGCGATTAATTGTGTTTGGGCCAATGATTACTGTCACTTCGCCTTTCGGTGGGCCGGCCCTTTTATACATTTGGACTAGCTCACGAAGTGAACCTCGCTGTACTTCCTCAAACCGTTTAGTCAACTCGCGGGTAATTACAGCATTGCGGTTTCCGAGGCAATCGTGGGCATCTATTAGCATCTTTATCAACCGTTGGGCAGATTCCATTACGACTATAGACCCCGGAATTGTTTTAAGCTCAGCAAGAACCCTTAAGCGCTGCCCCTTTTTTGCTGGCAAAAAGCCCTGAAAGAAAAAGCGATCGGTTGGGAGCCCCGAAACAGCAATGGCGGTGGTAACGGCTGAGGGGCCAGGAATACAGCTTACAGCAATACCTTCGTCGACACACGCTGCGACCAGTTTATAACCAGGATCAGAGATGGTGGGCATGCCAGCATCACTAACCAGCGCTATAGTTTTTCCCATCTTCAATAGCTTAATAAGTTTCGGGCGCTGTCTTGCGGCGTTGTAGTCGTGATAAGTTAGAAGCGGTTTTTTGAGAGCGTGTAGGGCGAAAAGCCTGGATGTAACGCGGGTATCCTCACAAGCAACCTTATCAACATCACGTAATATTGAAAGTGCGCGTGAAGAAATATCTGCCGCGTTTCCTATGGGTGTTGCTACTAACACCAGCCCGTGGACTGGAGATTGCAGAGGCAATTTACTCTCTGAGTTATACCCGTTAGGCTTAGTGTTAGGTGGGCGGTTAGCCATCGGTGCTCCGATCAGAAAAGGACACGGTGTATAAAATGATAAAACTAATCATGTTTCACGTTTTTTGGTTAATAGTTTTGTTGAAATTAATCGGATGTCAACATTTAGGACATGGCGATAAGTTGCAAGCTGAAAACCCAGTTGCGGGGAAAATTGTGTTTGCCGTCCCGCCTTCACAACACTTACCCGCAGTAGGCCAAAAGCCGGTAGATAATTCAGATGGGGCGAGTCTTAAAAAGGGCTTGCGGGCTTTTGAGGTTTATCCCAATACTGCCTCCGAGTTTAAGCTTCCTGAATTGCCGCGAAAACGGCCAGATACATTGAGGCCTTTGCCTATCCCCGATCTTCCATCATTAAAACACCTATTTAGCCGGCAGCCAGAACCAATTGAAGAATTGTCGACTGGGCGCGACGCACCTCTAACATTAAATTCTAATACGGTTAGGGCTGCCCTGCTTGTGCCGCTATCTGGATCGAAATCTGATATCGGCAAAGAAATGATGCGGTCAGCACAATTGGCTGTCTTTGATTTTGCGGATGAAAAATTTGAGTTATTACCGATAGATACGAAGGGAACATCAAAGGGCGCAAAGGCGGCGGCAAGCAAAGCAATTGCCGATGGGGCTCGTATAATCCTAGGCCCACTTCTAGCGGATTCAGTGCGGGCTTCAGCCCCGGCGGCACGAGGCGCTGATGTCCCAATGCTTGCCTTTTCCTCGGACCGGCGCGTTGGTGGGGACGGCATCTATACTTTGGGTTTCTTGCCAGAGGAACAGGTGCGTAAAATTGTGTCGTTTGCCGTATCCCGGGGAATAAAAAATTTTGCAATATTAGCTCCAGATAATGCTTATGGTGCAACGGTCTCAGAAACATTGCACAGCGTTACCCATAGATTGGGAGCAAAAATAGTTGCCACCCAATTTTATGACAACTCGAGCAAAAGTCACACCGATGCCGTTAGAGAACTGGCCGACTACGATAGGCGGCGAAAGACATTACTTTTGCAGCGAAAAGAGCTTAGAAAAATGGAAGATGAGGTTTCGCAAAAAGCTTTAAGGCGCCTTGAAATGCTACAGACAATCGGTGATCTTCCGTTTGATGCTCTAATCATAGCTGATGGCGGAAAGCGCCTTCAGTCTGTTGCGGCTCTTCTGCCTTTTTATGATATTGACCCAGAAAAAGTTCGCATTCTTGGCACGGGGCAATGGGATGTACCGGGGCTCGGTGCAGAACCAGCTTTATTGGGTGCGTGGTTCGCGGCACCAGACCCTTCGGCTCGCAAACATTTTGTGGAGCACTATAGAAAAGCCTATGGAACGCAGCCAAAACGCATCGCGACACTTGCATATGATGCGGTTGCGCTAGCAGCAGTGCAGGCGCAAGCAGAACCTGTGCCAGACTTTTCAGAAATGGCATTAACAAGAGAAAGTGGCTTTAATGGACGTGATGGCATATTTAGGCTTCTTCCTTCAGGGGTTGTAGAGCGAGGGCTTGCAGTTATGCAGGTACTTGAGCGTGATGCAAAAGTTATAAAATCAGCGCCGAAGGTTTTTCAAGCGCGCATAAATTGATATTTGGTTAACGGGATATCATTATAGTCGAAATTAACGTGTTAAGACATGCTATGCCCTTTTCTGTTGCGACTAGAAAGTCATCGTTCCAAAAGAGCAGCCCTTGTCGTAAGAACAGGTTTGTTTTAATTGGATCAAGCAATTGATTTAGCTTAAGCCCGGTCTGGTTTTGAAGAAGCTTTGTGTTTAGGCCGCGAGCGAGTCGTAGACCCGTTATGATAATTTCAAAGGCTCTTTCGTTGGCACGAAGCTGACGTCGCTTTCCAGTACCATGACCACTATGGGCTACTCGGTTAAGCCAGCTTTTCGGGTTATGGATTTGATGCGTCGCAATGAATTTTCCACCGACAGTCAGGCGCCCGTGCGCACCTGGTCCTATCCCTATGTAGTCTTGGCCTTGCCAGCAAGAGAGATTATGCCGACTCTCGCCGCCGACTCTGGCGTGGTTAGACACTTCGTATGCGGGCAGCCCTGCTTCTGAGAGCAGTGTGCGCGTTAATGCAAAAAGATCTGCTCCGAGACTCTCATCTACCGCTTCAACGTGGTTTTTGAAAAAAGCAGTGCCGGGCTCAATTGTTAACTGATATGCGGATAAATGGTCTTGTGCCATGGCTAGGGCTTCTACTAGCTCTGTATGCCAGGCTTCTATATCTTGTCCAGGCAAGCCGTAGATTACATCGAAGGAAATATGGTCGAAAATTTCTTTTGCAGTATTAAGCGCTTGCTTTGCTTCATAGACAGTATGACGACGGCCAAGAAAGGAGAGGTTTTCCTGGTTTAGTGATTGTATTCCGAGCGAAACCCTGTTTACACCGGCAAAAAAATAGTCTTTTAAAAGAGTTGTCTCTGTAGACGATGGATTAGCTTCTAGAGTGATTTCAGGATTATTTGAAAAGCCCCATGTTTTTTCTGTAGAATCAATTATTGCAGCAACCGTATCAGCTTTCATCAAAGACGGAGTGCCGCCTCCAAAATATAAGCTAGTCACAGTTCGTTCTCCCGTTTCAGATGCATAATGCGCGAGTTCATTTAAGAGGGAGCTTTTCCATTTTGCGTGGTTAATGTTCTCTGTGACATGACTGTTAAAATCGCAATAGGGACATTTGGCCTCGCAAAATGGCCAATGAATGTAGATAGCAATGTTATCTTTCATGAGTTTCCAAGCCGTAAAAATATATTCAGATATATGGTTAATTGTCTTTAAAGAAAGGCATTTCCATATTTTAGGAGCTAAGAATCCCTGGTCGACTGGAAGTTTTCTCTAGGAACGATCATTAACACCGAATTATATTAGACCGTAATGCCGTATACAATAAAATGGTGTTAATGATGTAGCTAGAAAATCCCTTTAACATGTTGCTGCTGCTTGCTATGAGGGAGATAAAAATTTTGGAGCCATATGGTATTGGTTCTAAAGCTTACCTTTTATGTTTATAACGCAGGGAGCTAGAAACTGTTTCATGGTATGAGAACGGATGAGCCAGTCGTTTTGCGAGTTTCCAGATCGTGATGCGCGCGCTTCGCCTCTGAAAGAGCATATGTTTGGTTTATAGAAATTTTAACATGGCCATTGCCGACTGCTTCTATTAGTGAGGAAGCAAGGTCCTCAAGCATTAACCGGGTGGCCGTATGTGGCATTAAAGAGGGCCGTGTGTAAAATAGGCCTCCTCGTGATGCCAGGTCGTTAGATTCAACAGTTATTATTGAGCCTGAAGCATTGCCAAAGCTGACCATGTAGCCGAACGGACGAAGCGAGTCCAGGCTAGCCATATATGTGGCTAAGCCAACTCCGTCATATGAAACTGCAGCGCCTTCGCCACCTGTAATTTCTTTAACGCGCGCAGGGACGTCTTCTGCGTTGTATAGGATAGTGTGATGGCATCCGCAGGATTGTGCAATTTCAGCTTTTTCCTCAGAGCCGACGCAGCCAATAACGACGGCCCCGAGGTGATTGGCCCATTGTGAAAGTATTTGTCCGACGCCGCCAGCAGCGGCCATAATCAAGATTGGCTCGCCTGCTTTTACTGGATAAGTACGATGCAAAAGGTAAGCTGCCGTCATACCCTTCAACATCATTGCTGCTGCAGTTTGGTCATCAATGTTTTCTGGCATCTTTATAAGCTTTGCAGAGTTTATCAAACGGGTTTCAGCATAAGCCCCAAGTACTGGCGAATAGGCCACTCGATCGCCGACAGTAATCTCGGAAACATCCTTGCCAATGGCCTCAACAATACCCGCTGCTTCTGTGCCAATAATTTGTGGCAATGTCCCTATGGGATATAAGCCGGTGCGATGGTATACATCAATGTAATTAAGGCCAACAGCGGTTTGACGGATACGGGCTTCACCAGGTCCGGGGTCGCTGACATCAACTGTATCCCAAGAAAGCTCTTCTGGGCCGCCAGATTTATGTATGCGAATAGCTTTTGTCATGCTTTCCTCCTGTTAAAGTAAAAAATAATATGGTGTAAAGTACATAATTTCCAGGCAATCAAAAATCATGAAAATAATGAAAAAGAAAGCCTTCTTGAGAACGTGCCCATCGACAAGTTTACAGCTATGAAGAAACTTAGACTAAATTCACCCCTTCCAAGTGAAGCAGCTGTGCTTTGGTTTCCACTCCAGCGCCACCGGAATAGCCAGTCATTTGCCCTCCAGACCCAAGAATCCGGTGGCACGGAATGATAATAGGCAGAGGATTATATGCGCATGCTGTTCCAACGGCGCGCGCGGAACTTTTTAGTTTTTTCGCTATGTAGCCGTAGGTACGTGTTTCTCCATAGGGGACCTTGTCGATAGCTTTCCAAACGCTGATTTGAAATTGAGTGCCAGCGGGTGCTAAATTTAAATCGAAATGCCTCCGCTTGTGTGTAAAATAGGCCTCAAGTTGTTCATAGGCCCCTGAAAGGACTTTCGCCGGTTTTTTTTTGCATTTGGGCGCGCGCCCCCACTCAAGAGCAGAAAGCGCATTGTTAATCGCGTAAACCGTAAGCACTCCGACTGGTGACGGCAATGAAAACCATGTGATACAAACGTTCATATACAGCGAAGAGACCCTTATTAATTATTAGATTAGGCAAATGATGCAGTAAGTTACGCAACGTTAGAAAGATAAAAAATTAGACGATTTACGCAAGTTTTAAACACATCTAGGAACCGCGACCAAATTTAACCGGCCAGGGGCGCAGGCTGGCTAATTAATATAGTTTTGATAAACAGGAGCAGCAATTATGGTGAATGAAGTGGTGCCCTCCCCGCTATTTTACAAGCAACATGTATTTTTTTGCACAAACGAACGGCCTGACGGCCATCCACGAGGTTGTTGTAAGGCAAAGGGCTCGGAAAAACTGCGTAATTATATGAAAGCTCGTGCAAAAGATATGGGGTTAGTAAATGTAAGAATAAATAGCGCAGGATGTCTTGATCGTTGCGAGTTGGGCCCAACGATGGTGATTTATCCGGAAGGCATCTGGTACCGCTGCAAGTCCATGAAAGATGTTGATCGTATTCTGGACGAACATCTAAAAAATGGAAATGAGATACCAGAGCTTATGCTGTGTTCAAATGATAATTAAGCACTATATATAGTGTTTCGAGTGCTTTGATCTATAATATGGCACAGGATACAATTTTTGCACTTGCAAGCGGGTTCGGGCGCGCAGGAGTAGCGGTCGTAAGGGTTTCGGGACCTACAGCGCAAGACGCCGTGATCAAGCTCTTGGACCGGGATTTGCCTCCGCGCAAGGCTGTGCGCGTAAAGTTAGCCGAGGAGAATGGCGGCCCTTTAATTGATCAGGCGATAGCACTATTTTTTCCTGGCCCCTCGAGTTATACGGGGGAAGATGTGTTGGAGCTTCATATTCATGGAGGTTTGGCTGTAATTGAAGGCGTTTTAGCGGCGCTCGGCCAATTGAGTGGGTTTCGAATTGCGGAGCCCGGAGAGTTCACTCGCCGGAGTTTTGAAAACGGTAAAATTGACCTTACAGGGGCCGAAGGAATTGCGGACCTTATAGAGGCAGAAACCGCAATGCAGCGAAGCCAGGCCTTGCGCCAAATAGACGGAGCACTGGCGAAGTTTATCGAGCGATGTCGCGAACATGTTATGGTCGCTCTCGCGCACTGGGAAGCGGCGATTGATTTTTTGGATGAGGAACTGCCGGAAGACCTTGAGGTGCAGGTCTTTGATGAAATTCTGTCAATAGTAAATGATATAAAATCTCAGCTTGATGATGGATATAGGGGAGAGATTCTGCGACACGGCATAAAGGTTGTTATTCTAGGTCCCCCAAATGCTGGAAAATCAAGCCTCTTGAATTTGTTGGCAAAACGCGATGTGGCAATTGTTTCAGAGGTGGCCGGAACGACACGAGATGTTATAGAGATTCGGTTAGATCTGGGCGGGTACCCAGCCATTCTTGCTGATACCGCGGGACTTTATGAGGCGGATAGCGAACTAGAGCAGGAGAGCATGCGCCGGTCCAGGGCTGCGGCTGAAAGCGCGGATATTCTCCTTTTCGTTATTGACGGCTCTTCTAGGGCGGAAGTTGATGAGATAATATCGGCTTCAGCCCATGAGAACGCGCTTTTAATAATAAACAAAGCTGATTTAATGCAAGAAAACCCTCCGGCTAAAATACAGGGCCATCGCGCTTTAGCAATGTCTGCTAAAACTGGTGCCGGCCTTGATGCGGTTTTAGCAGAGCTCGAAAAGAGAGCTGCAAAACAAGCCGGTGGGAAAACCGCCCCACTTGTAACACGGCAGCGACACCGCGAGGCCCTTAGGGATGCGCATGAGGCTCTTGAAAGGTTTCTTAAATTAAGTTGCCGCCCAAACCTACCGGAGCTTGCGGCGGAGGATTTGCGGTTGGCGGCAAGAGCGCTTGGCCGGATTACGGGCACGGTTGATGTCGAAGATCTCTTGGAAATAATTTTTTCAGATTTTTGTATTGGCAAATAAAATGTTTCACTTGAAACATGGGGAGCTAGACTAGGATTTGTTTCACGTGAAACAATTAGCGTACAGCTAAATTGACAGCGGCTAGCCTCAAGCCTACATTTCGCGTCATGCAACAATATGAAGTTATAGTTATTGGTGGTGGGCATGCGGGTTGTGAGGCCGCCGCCGCCGCCGCACGGGTTGGCGCGAAGACGCTCTTGTTGACGCATAAAGTGGAATCAATTGGAGAGATGTCATGTAACCCAGCAATTGGCGGCTTGGCTAAAGGGCAGCTTGTGCGTGAAATTGATGCTCTTGATGGCCTGATGGGGCGGGCTATAGATCGTGCAGGGATTCAATTTCGCGTTTTAAACCGCTCTAAGGGCCCCGCTGTACATGGGCCGCGGGCTCAAGCGGATCGGGCTCTTTATCGTGAGGCAATTCAACTCCTGTTAAAGGAGCAAAAAAACCTCGAAATTTGTGCAGATCCTGTGGATGACTTATTCTTTGATCGTAATGGCCGGGTATTGGGAGTAATTACACAAAAGCCCTGCCGTATATCGGCAAATACTGTAGTTATAACAACCGGAACATTTCTTTGTGGCCTGATCCATATCGGCGCGAAGCAAATTCCCGCAGGTCGAATCGGTGAGCCGCGTGCAGTGGGCTTGACGAGTACATTCCACCGTCAAGGCCTGAGAATGGGTCGTCTGAAAACGGGCACCCCGCCGCGGTTAGATGGCCGTACAATCGACTTCCGAAATCTGGATGTACAGCCCGGCGACGATCCACCAGTGCCATTTTCATATATGACGGATTCTATTATAACGCCGCAGGTGTCCTGTTATATAACGGGGACGACGTCCGTAACGCATAAAATAATCCAAAATAATATTGCGAAATCGGCTATTTACTCAGGACAAATTTCTAGTGCCGGGCCCCGTTACTGTCCATCAATTGAAGACAAAATCGTGCGATTTAGCTCCCGGGAACGTCATCAAATCTTCTTAGAGCCCGAGGGCCTTAATGACTCGACTGTCTACCCGAATGGAATTTCTACATCATTGCCAAAGGAGGTTCAGGAGTCTTTTTTGAAAACTATTCCAGGATTGGAACGTGCTACGATAATTCAGCCAGGCTATGCAATTGAATATGATTTTGTTGATCCACGAGAGTTGCGACCGACCCTCGAGGTACACAGGGTTCCAGGGCTTTATCTGGCCGGCCAAATTAATGGTACAACTGGTTATGAGGAGGCGGCAGCTCAGGGGTTGATGGCAGGGGTAAATGCAGCACGGAAGGCTTTGGGGCTCTCGGAATTTAAGCTTGATCGCTCGGATGCTTATATTGGTGTTTTAATAGATGATCTTGTAACTCTTGGTACGGAAGAGCCCTATCGGATGTTTACTTCTCGCGCCGAATATCGTTTGCATCTTCGGGCAGATAATGCCGATTTGCGCCTAACAGAGAAAGGGTATAGCGCGGCTTGTGTTAGCGCTGAGCGCTGGAGCAGATACAGGTCTCGAGTCCGACAATTGGAGAGTGCGCGGCAGCGTTTAGAGAGTATGGAATTATCACCAAACCAGCTCCGCAAAGTGGGAATAGAAATTAACCTTGATGGCCTTCGCCGTAATGCCATGCAAGTTCTTGCGTACCCAAATATAAGTATCGACGATGCTATTAGGGCTTGGCCGGCTGTGGGCTCTATAAGAACCGACATTATTGAACAACTTAAAATTGAGGCAACCTATCGCGGTTATTTAAAGCGCCAAGAAACGGATATTCGCGCATTAAAGCGAGATGTTGGCTTAAGTATTCCTGACGACCTTGATTTCAAATCAATTCCTGGTTTGTCAACAGAGGTCAAACTTAAATTGAACCGCGCTCGGCCAGCGAGCCTTGGAGCGGCGGCACGGATTTCCGGGGTAACTCCGGCAGCAATAACTGTACTTTTAACATTCTTAAAAAAGGTAGGCCTGGAACAAGGCACTCTTCAGCATGACCCTCAGGCGTGACTTATAAGTGGAGGGCTGTTCCAGAATGAGGTTGTAAGGACGTATGAAAGAATCAAGAAGTTCCATTAGGCCTCTTAAGCCAAAGGATTTTCAAAAGCTAACTAAAGCGTCAGATTCAGCCGTTGACAATTTCAAGACATATCTGGATTTATTACGCCATTGGCAAAGCAAGATAAACCTTGTTGGTGCATCCACGCTGGAAGATCCTTGGTGGCGGCATTTTTTAGACTGCGCACAGCTATATCCGCTGTTAGCTAAACAGGCTAGGGTTATTGTTGATGTGGGAAGTGGGGCAGGTTTTCCTGCTTTGGTTTTGGCAATATTGGATGTTGACCAGCATGATTCAAAACAGAGAGATCAACGGGAATACCACTTAATAGAAAGCAACAAGCGAAAGTGCATTTTTTTGCGTGAAATCAATAGGTTAGTGGGGCTGCCCGTCGTTGTTCATGACCTCCGTGCAGAAAATTACAGTGGGCCTTTGGCAGATATTGTAACGGCACGTGCATGTGCATCCTTAAATGCGCTACTTGCCCTTTCCGCTCCTCTTATGAAGCGAGATGGCCGTGGGCTTTTCCTTAAGGGCGCTAAATACCGGGATGAATTGACGCTTGCGAAGAAAGATTGGAAAATGTCAGTGAAGCGACGCGCCAGTGAGACAAATTCCAAGAGTGTAATTTTACAGGTGGAAAATCTTGTCAGAATTGATGGTATATGAAGATCCTTTGCCGCCTGGACGCGGTACACGCGTGTTGGCAATAGCAAATCAAAAAGGTGGTGTTGGTAAAACAACTACGGCTATAAATTTGGGTACGGCGCTTGCGGCAATTAATCAAAACGTGCTGTTAATTGACCTTGACCCACAAGGAAATGCAAGCACAGGTCTTGGTGTTAGTCTTGAGCAGCGTCAAATTAACACTTATTCTTTGCTTGTTGAAAATTGTGTGTTTCTTGACGCCGTACAGTCCACCAAGATTCCAAGGTTAAACATTATTCCATCAGGGCTAGATTTATATGGGGCGGAAATAGACCTTATATTGGAGAACCGTCGAGAGTATAAACTTCGTGAATCTTTGGTTCAGGCCATTGGTGCGTACGATTATATATTAATCGATTGTCCGCCTGCACTTGGGTTATTAACAATAAATGCTCTTGTTGCTGCGCAGGCAGTTTTGGTCCCGCTCCAATGTGAATTCTATGCTCTCGAAGGTGTTAGTCAGCTGGTAAAAACCATTGAACAAGTTAAACTAGCCTTTAATGCTAGCTTAGAAATTCAAGGTATAGTTTTGACTATGCATGACCAGCGAAATAACTTATCGGTTGATGTGGAAGAAGATGTTCGAAGTTTTTTTGGTGATAAGGTATACGAGACTGTTATACCTCGCAACGTACGGGTCTCTGAGGCTCCGTCGCATGGCGTCCCAGTTTTAATATATGATATAGATTGTGCGGGAGCCAAAGCCTATCTTGCTCTTGCTGGTGAGGTTATAGAACGGGAACGGAGGGTCTAGATTTTATGCGGGATTCCTCAGTAAAACGAAATAACCTTGGCCGTGGTTTAGCGGCATTGCTTGGAGAGCAACCAAGCGAAGATACCACGCGGGCGGGGCTCCACTTTAAGAATTTACCAATTACGGATTTGCATCCTTGTCCGTATCAACCTCGGCGCCGGTTTGTTGAGGAGCATATAAAAGAGTTAGCGCAATCGATCCGCGAAAAAGGGGTTTTGCAACCATTAGTTGTCCGGCCCGATCAGGATAGGTCAGGTGGGTATGAAATCATTTGTGGTGAACGTCGTTGGCGAGCTGCGCAGGTGGCGCAGAAACACGAGGTGCCAGCTGTTATTCGCGCTTTCACAGATCAAGAAGCGCTTGAGATTGCATTAGTTGAAAATTTGCAACGGGAAAATTTAACGCCGTTGGAAGAAGCCGAAGCTTATTATCGCCTGAAGGATGAATTTGGCCACACGCAAGAAGAGCTTGCAAATGGAATCGGGAAAAGCCGTAGCCACATTGCAAATATGATAAGGTTACTAAGCTTACCTGAAGCGATTAAAAAAATGCTAGGAGACGGCCTTTTAAGTGCGGGACATGCACGAGCTTTATTAGCTGCACCTGAGCCGGATGTGTTAGCGGATATAGTTATAGCAAAAGGCTTAAGTGTCCGTGAAACAGAGGCTTTAATTAATTCTGGAGAGCAAAGCGAGAAAAAAAAGCCGAAAAAAACTGGTATAAAAAATGCCGATACTATCTCGCTTGAAAAAGACTTAAGTCGTTCGCTAGGGTTAGATGTGAAAATAACACCCAAAAAAAGCGGGGGTGTCCTAAGCCTTACTTTTCGGTCCTTAGATCAGCTGGATGCGCTTATTCGCCAATTATTGCGGAGCTGAGGAATTGCTATAGTTGTTGTTGAGTTAGCTTATGTGCAAGACCGCTTATTGAAAGACATAGCCTTTGACATAGAGCGACATTAGGCATCCCTGTGCTTTTGCATTCGACTTCAAGCTCTGTTAATGCACGCATACATTTTTGCAGGGAGTTAACTGGCCAAACTTTAACCTGTTGGAGAAAGTCATTTTTAAATTTAAAAAACACAGGAGGTCGCAATTTACCCACGGCATGATTCGGCAACTCTCCTCGGTCCATAGCAGCCCGTACTGCAAGCAATCTTTCAATATGGGACTGTAATTGACGGACAAACTGTAGAGGCGATAGCCCGGAATCAATGCCGCTGCTAAGCATATTATCGGCTATGCTTCGCTTGCCGCTAAAGATTGCAAAAATCAATTCATCCTTAAAAATTCCATGACCCTCCCCAATTAGAAGCATTACCGATTCCTCGCTCAGTGTTCCATTTTCTCCAGCAAAAAGACAAATTTTTTCAATTTCAGATAAATTGCTAAGGCGGTCTTTACCCAACCGCGCTATCAAAGTTTCTATAGCATTTTTGGATGTACTTATATTTAGCTTATCCAAGCGCTCTTTGATGATTTTTCGGAGAATATGGGTTTCGTCATCATAGCAACCTATGGAAACAACGTTATTTGACTGCTCAAAGACACGGCGCACCTTCGATCGTGGGGATAAATCCCCAGCTTCAACAATTAAAGTGTTAGGTTTGATTGTCCCTTCTATAATATCTTGTATTTCGTCTGTAAATTTTTCTGCAATTTCACGAATCCAAAGGACCGATGCTCCACCGAGTAGTGATTGAGCGTACGCTTCATCGCGGATAGCTAAAGAATTAACGCGGCATCGATTATCATCTATGCAAGTAATAGAAAGCGCATTCGATGCGCTTTCTCCAGTGTAGGCTTTTAACAGCACCCTGACCCGGACACTGACAAGTCCTTGATTTGGTCCGTATAATAGAATTCCCCAACAATTACTGTCTGGGTTTGCAAGCCAGTGTTCTATTTTGCTGCCAGAAAGCTTGACCATTAAAATATTATTTCTTATCTGTTTGATCGTAAAAATATGCGGCTAGACGAGTCCGCATATCTTCGCTGAGTACTTCAAGTCCGCGTTTACGAGCTTGCAGCTCTGCCAGGTGTGACGCAAATTCTGAGTCTAGGACATTGAAACTCACGGTTATTCTGCTCGAGTCTGCGAACATTATTTTACCATCTAATAACCGTAAGACAGAAAAATCCGATATGAGTGCTAAATTTGCTCTAGTCGCGAATGCATTCTTCTTTACAGCAAAAAGTAATTTATTTTCGGACAGTTTTGTAATCAAGCGATAACGAGCTTCTTTTTTTGCTCGACCTCTGTAAAGATGTCGAATAAGGCTATTTCGTAAAAGCTGACCTGTTCGGTTTTTAATAGGCGCAACCTCCGTTTCTAAAAAGAGTGTTTCCGTTGCGCTATTTTTTGAGCCAATATGAAGAGGGCGGAAGCCACACCCCATAAGCGTAAGTAAAAATAAGAAAATAAGAAAATTTTTAAACAACGACATTAATAATCCTGTTTGGCACTATAATAATTTTTCGTGGAGTTTTATTTCCAATAGCAGCGATTACAGTGCTAAGATTTAAGGCCTTATCTTCCGCTAGTTTTCTGTCACAATTTTTTTCAAGCAGAAGAGTACCGCGGAGTTTTCCATTTACTTGAATTGCAACTGTTACGGTTTTATCCGATAGATACTTAGGATCAGCTTTTGGCCATGGCATGGCGGCCAACATTCGGGTGCTCCCGAGACGCTCCCAAATTTCTTCGGTTAGATGTGGCATCACTGGGTTTATTAGACGAACAACAATGCCTAGAGCGGCCGAGTATTCTTCCATATCAATTGCGTTGCGTTCTTTTTCTAGAAAATTAGTTAGTTCACGGATTCTGGCTATTGCTTTGTTAAATCGAAATGCATCAAGGTCTTTTGTGACAGATTCGATAGTTTTATGCAGCAATAGAGCTAGTTCTGTGTGCTGTAAATCAGTTATCTCTTGTTCTGATTGGTCGAAAATTCCATCCACCAAACGCCATAATCGATTAACGTATCGCCATGCCCCATCAACCCCTGATTCTGTCCAGTCTAGATCTCGATCTGGGGGGCTGTCAGAAAGCATGAATAATCGCGCGGTATCAGCCCCATATGTGGAAATGATTTCTGCTGGGTCGACTACATTTCTTTTTGATTTGCTCATTTTTTCAGCACGGCCTTTTTTCACTGCAACACCAGAACTTTTATGAATCAATTCGGATGCATCATCGCGAATAACATCGTTAGGGAACACCCAACCCCCACTGTCATCACGATAAGTCGAGTGGCAAACCATGCCCTGAGTTAAGAGCCCGGCAAAAGGTTCATCTATGTCTAGATAGCCACAGGCCTTAAGTGCTCTTGTAAAAAAGCGCGAATATAGAAGATGTAAAACGGCATGCTCAATTCCACCAATATATTGATCGACAGGAAGCCAGTAAGCGCCCGCTTCATAGGTAAATCCTCGGTCCTTCGAATTAGGGGATGCAAACCGCGCAAAGTACCATGAAGATTCAAAAAAAGTGTCAAAGGTATCGGTTTCTCTTGTAGCAGCCTTACCGCAGTTAGGACATTTGGTATGTTTCCACGTTGGGTGAGCGTCTAAGGGGTTTCCCGCGCTTTTTAGGTTTACATCTTTTGGCAGTGTAATCGGCAGCTCTTCAATAGGCACCCCTATAACGCCACAAACATCGCAATGAATAATGGGAATAGGACATCCCCAATATCGTTGACGGGAGACCCCCCAGTCCCGTAGGCGGTAGTTAACCGTGTGTTCTCCGCACCCGCTTTCGATGAGCTTTTCAATAACTCGTTTGATGGCGGAAACAACGTCGAGTCCGTTAAGAAAATCGGAGTTAATGAGCCGACCCTCACCAGTATATGCTTCGTTTTCAATCAATAATGAATCGGGTTCAACATCTATGGGACAGACGACGGGTAGAATGCGGAGATCGTATTTTCGAGCAAACTCTAAATCGCGCTGGTCATGAGCAGGGCACCCAAAAATGGCGCCCGTTCCATACTCCATCAAAACAAAATTTGCGACATAAAGTGGAAGATGAAGGTCGTCTACAAAAGGGTGCGAAATAGTTAGCCCCGTATTGACCCCTCTTTTTTCTGCTTTTTCCAACGCCGCTTCGCTGGTCCCAAGATGATTGCATTCGGTTATGAAGTTTAGGATTTCATTATTTTCTTTGGCCAATTCTCTCGCTAATGGGTGGTTTGCGGCAATGGCAAAAAATGATGCACCAAACAACGTATCCGGCCGCGTTGTGTAGACCTCCAACTTTCTATCACGTTCCACTATGTCAAATTTAATCACGGCGCCCTCAGAGCGACCAATCCAATTTTCTTGCATAATTCTGACTTTGTGAGGCCAGCGAGATAGTGTGTCTAAATCTTGTATGAGATCCTCGGCAAAGGCGGTAATTTTTAAAAACCATTGGGACAGCAGACGTTTTTCAACTGGCGCATCTGAACGCCACCCTCTTCCATCAATTACCTGCTCGTTTGCGAGAACTGTGTTTTCAATTGGGTCCCAATTAACCCAAGATTCTTTTCTGTATACTAGGCCTGCCTTTAAAAATTCAAGAAACATTTGCTGTTCGTGTTTATAGTATTCGGGTTCACATGTTGAAATTTCCCGGCTCCAATCGTACGAAAATCCCATAGTTTTTAATTGTTCGCGCATAGAAGCAATGTTGTCTTGCGTCCATTTAGCAGGATGTACATTGTTCTCTGTAGCAGCGTTTTCGGCTGGCAAACCGAACGAATCCCAGCCCATAGGGTGTAAAACATTAAAACCTTGGGCTCGCTTATAACGGGCGACAACATCACCCAAGGTATAATTTCTCACGTGCCCCATGTGGATTCGGCCTGATGGATATGGGAACATTTCGAGAACATAATACTTTGGTTTGTTATGGTCTTCGGTCACACGGAAGATGTTTTTGCTCGCCCATAAGCTCTGCCATTTTTTTTCAGTTTTCTTTTGATTGTATCGCATGATCTTCGGCATGAAACTCGCAAAATAGAATGAACAAATGTGGTCTTGAAGATTAAAAAAAACCTTGAAAATCTAAAATTGTCGATGTCAGTTTTTCTCTTGCAAAATGGCAATATTTCTTAACTGCCTTGCACGAGTTAATATAGCGTCCTCGATTTTAATTTTTGTTTCTTCTGGAACACTTGCATCCTGCCATTGACTTGATCGGTTAAGTATTTGTCGAAATACGGCGACGCGAATACCATCTGCTCGCAATGTACGGCCTAGAATATAAACATTTAGTTTAAACCTTTCATTCGGTGCCTCAGCATTTGCGTGTCAATCAGTGATGATGACTCCGCCAAATGGGTCCGCAGAATTAACAGGCATAAAGGATATCGTGTCAATTGATGCTCTCCAAAGAAAGCTGTTTACCCCGATTCCGCTCTGATTTTGCCCCTCCTCCCCGTCACCAAAAAGAT
>PBLS01000030.1 GCA_002721825.1 Magnetovibrio sp. | reverse complement strand
CCACCGCCACCGCCACCACCCACGCTGTCTTCGTCGCCAGTCCCTACCGCAACCTTCCAGCTCCTCCGCCAATATTTTTCAAGGAATTCTCTCCATTGCCTCATTTATATAATTAATAAATAAAATAAATACATATTAATATATTAATTAATGTATAAATTATATGTCCAAGATCGTAATTATGAAATATGGAAAGTATATAATTCGGCAACATTAGAATTAATAGAGATAGAATTGGACCCAATTAAACATAAATTATTTAATCAAGATATATTTAATTTAAATGAAAGGAGTGATGCTAAAATACTTCATTCAAGTACAAGATCAATGAAAAATATCCCGGGTGTGTTGGTATTAGAGGGTAATAATACATATGGAAAATATAAGAAACGTTTTTTGTATAAGTGTATACCAGATGATAAGAGATTACCAATCTTTTTAGTTCCATATACTATAAAGATTGGGTTTGAAAAGAGAAAATACAATAAATACGTTATATTTAAGTTTTTGTCATGGGAAAACAAGCATCCATATGGTTCTTTGGTTCAGACATTAGGAGATGTTACATGTTTAGATAATTTTTATGAATATCAATTGTATTGTAAGAGTTTGTATGCTTCGATACAAGATTTTACAAAAAAAACAATGCGGGCGTTGAGATCAAAATCGGAAGATTATTACATAGAAAATATTTTTAATAAATATGAAATAGAAGATAGAAGGGATGAAAGAATATTTTCAATAGATCCATTAAATAGTAAAGATTTTGACGATGCCTTTGGGTTGAGGGATGTTTCAGAAGATAAAGTTTTATTAAGTATTTATATATCCAATGTTGCATTTTGGCTAGATGCTTTGGGTGTTTGGAAATCATTTTCTAAAAGAATTTCAACAATATATTTGCCGGATAGAAGGAGGCCGATGTTACCAACAATATTATCAGATTTATTATGTAGTTTGAAAGAAAAAAGTACAAGATTTGCCTTAACCTTAGATTTGTTAGTAGAAAAGAATACGGGTAAGATTATAGAAAATAAATATTGTAACACAGGAATCCGTGTAATAAAAAATTATAGATATGATACAAAAGAATTATTAGAATTTCAAGATTATAAAAAATTATTTGAACTAGTAAAGAAAATGAATGAACATTTTTTGTATATTCCAATTATTCGCGATAGTCATGATATGGTGGCATATTTAATGATTATAATGAATTATACGTCGGCAAAAAAAATGTGTAATTATAAAAGTGGTATTTTTCGTTCAATGAAAATGAATAAAAAATTTGTCCCACCGACGAATATTTCTAATAATATCCATAAATTTTTGAAAGTATGGAATAGTTCAGGCGGTAAATATGAACCGTATAATGAAGGGAAAAGGCATGATATGTTAGATTTAGATTCTTATATTCATATTACGTCGCCAATAAGAAGATTGGTTGATTTACTAAATATGATAGAATTGCAAGATAAATTAATGCTATTTAAAAAAAATAATGATATGCATAAATTTTATAATCATTGGACGAGCAAAGCGTCTTTTGAATATATTAATACGACAATGAGAGCGATTCGCAAGGTTCAGAATGATTGTTCATTATTAAATTTATGTAATACGAAAAAAAACATATTGAATGAAATTTTTGAAGGATTTATATTTGATAGAATTGTTCGTAATGATGGTTTATTTCAATATATGGTATATTTACCGAAAATAAATATGGTAAATAGGGTAACAACCAGACATGAGCGCGAAGATAATACAATGCATACATTCAAATTATACATTTTTATGGATGAGAACAGATTGAAGCAAAAATTAAGATTGGAGATGTTAATTAATGAATAGTATTAAAGTAACATTATAATTTATATATAATGTTATTTGAGACAAATGTGGCGTTTTTTCTGCATATGACGACTTATTGGGGTTTTGTATATTTATATAGTGATAGGAAAAAGAATGATTTTTTTAAAAGTTGTGAAAATAGTATACGAAATCAATTATTAATAACGTATCCATCGCTATTTTTATTTTTAAGATATTTTTCGCCGAGTTCAACAAATATATTTCTTTCATTCTTACATTTCCCATTTTATATATTTATGACGGATGTTTGGTTTTATACATTTCATCGTTTATTTCATTTAAATTTTTTTTGGAAATGGCATAAAGAACATCATAAAAATCAAATAAATGTATTATCTATAGATGGCGGCATGATAGAACATTTTCTGGTGAATCAGATGTCGGTAATAGTGGGTCCAATAATAACAAATAAATTGGGTTATGCAATGAATATACATTCATTTTACGCGTGGATAATTTTTGTTACTGCAAATAGTTGTTTATCACATATTCCAAATAAAAAAAATATTGTAAATAATGTTATACATGAGAATCATCATAAATATTTATGGGTAAATTATGGAGCCGGGTTTTATGTAATGGATAAAATATTGGGAACATACCGTGAATAAATATTTATATTTTTTCGCGACAAATTGGACATTTTTTGATAGGATGACCGGCTTCATAAGAGTTACAAAAACATTTCCAACACACGCAATGTTTACATTTTAAAATTTTTAGATATTGTTCTGTATGTTTTTCAATACATATAGGACATTCAAGAATTTGTGGTTTATGGCAGGCGCAACAGGTCCCATCACCACCTCCGCCATTAGAATGTTCGTTGCGACAGTTTTTGCAGGCGCCTATGCAATCAAAATGTAAACACTTGGTTAAAGTGGCGTGTGAAAAACATATGGAACATAAATTAGCTTCGTTGAAAATATGTTTAAGATTATCATTAAAATGTTCTTTTTTTTGTTCTAAACTAAGATTATTGTAAAAAGATTTTATTATTGATAGTAACTGATTATTATTATTAGAAAGAGTATTTATTTCAGATTTAAGATTTCGTATAGTGTTAAATTTTTGCGATTCATTGGTGGTTTTATTGATATTAAAATTTGTTGGGGTCCATTTTAGTTGTTGTACATCGGGCCCATCATAAACAACCCAGTTTTTATGAATATGTATATATGATTCACAAAATGTTTTTGAAATGTTAATTTTCCCAGAATGGGCATAACCATGAGCGCGACGTCGTTTAAAATTGTGATATTCGCCTATCCACCATTGTATTTCCCTATTATTTTGTTTTACGGGATAAAACCAAAGTTCATTATTTCCAATTTTTTTATAAACTTGAAATTCATTATTTTTTCTCTCTTCGGGTACTGGTGTATAAAGTCCATTGACACGTTCTTGATTTTCTTTATATTGACAAGAAATGCCAGAAACCTCAATTGGCATTTCGTTATCTTTAAGTTGTATATCATTATTTTTGAAAAGATGTTGTTTGTATTTTGAAATATTGCTGACAGATAGTAAGCTTAATTTTTCCCACATCCAACGTTTTCTTTTATGGATACAAATATATTTAGTATCCCAAGGTATTTGTTGATATATTGTTTTAAAGGGTTTAATTTTGATTTGTGAACGATAATATATTTTCCCGGCGAGATTTTGTGAAGGATCAGTCATTTTGATTTATAAAATGAAAATATTTTTTAAATAGTTTCAATTTTAAAGATAGATTTATTATAAAATTATGACTTAATATTTAAAGATTTAATATAGTTATGTCAGGCGATGAAGATTATTCGCGTTTAGATGCGGTTTCATATGCGTATTTTAATAAAGGTTTATATTGCTTATCTAAAAATGAATTAATAAAAATGTCTATACAATTGTTGGTGAATCAAGAAATAACGGAAGAAGCGAGGGTAAGGGTATATGATCATAATATTTATTTGGAAAAGAGAATAAAAGATATGATAAAGAAAAAGAAAAAAAAGAGATATAAAAATGAAAAAATTAAATAATTTTATGTTTAACGTTGAAATAATAAAAAATATTATAAATAAAAATGAGAATTAGGAAAAGAAATATTCGTAAATATAATTTTTTTGTAACCAGTGCGACAAATGCGCAGGTGATAATGATAACAATTAAAATAAAAAGAGGCCCAAATTGTATGGGTGTTTCATTGGATTTTTTTGTATTGGTCATATATCATATATATATATAATTTAAATTTAATGATGAATTAAATTATATATTTAAACAGGATGAGTCTTGCGTATTAACATTATTATTTACGGTTTCTATATTATTAATATAACAATCAGTCCAACAATTATCGCCATCATAATTTATTAAAGATTTATTTCCTGCGCCGTATTTATTAAATGCTGTTTTGGCGCAATTTTTACATGCTTTCTTGGTTTCGTTCCATAATAATGTTGCACATTTTTTACTGAAGCCATCATTTCTTACCGTATTTTCTATTTCTATTTCTACAATAGCATCGGTTAGTTCATCGGCTGTTTTTGCGTTTAAAATACGAGTTGTGGCAGCATCCCAATCTTCTATAGGACTACAGATTGGATTATCGGCAAAAACTTTTTTTGATACATCTAAACTATTTTGAAGAATACAATTACCCCAACATTCATCAAGTTCGTTTAAACCGTCACCATTTAATGAATCCCAAAAGCCATATTTTTTATGCGTTGTTTCTGTACAATTATTACATTTTTTTTTATATTCTCCCCAGTATAATTTAGAACATTGTTCACTGTTACCGGCTTGCATGGCGCCGGCAATAAAATTTTCACCAATTCCATCTGTCATTCCTGCTATCATCTCTTTATCCCAAGCTTCTTTGAATGTTAAATCATCTTCATGAACCCATTCATCGCCTATTTGGAAAAGAAAACGTAAATTAAAAATGAGTTCTATTAAATTCATTAATAATCCGACAATGAAAAAATATGCTAAAAAAACTAGAATAGTAGTTGAAAATTTTTCTGAAACAATGACGGATAAAGAGGCGCCAATTAAAATATAAAAAAACCAGAATAGTGGTCCTAATTTAATTTCTTTTTTTTTTTCTTTGATTTGTTTCTCTTTCATTTGTTTATTTATATATTATATTAAATATTTAAAATTATATATAATGTAATGATGAAAGACACATATATAAAAATAATAGATAATGTTGAAGAGAAAGAAAAAGTTAATTTTTGGTTAACGGGAAAATTTAAATGGTCTATGATAATAATAGCATTACTATCTTTCTTGTTAATAATTCTGGGTATATATTTAAAACGTATTTAAAAAGTGATCTAGTTAATATGATAATATGATACCAATTGCGGAAAGTGTAAATGAGGATGAAAATACAGAAAATATTGAAATGGCAGAATTAATTGAATTAAGTCCGAAAATGTTACAAAGTATCAATTATTCAAAGATTATAAATAGTTTAATATGGTTAGATTTATTATTTTCAATATTATATGCGTTATATAATGAATATTTTATCGTTTCAATAATGTTTTTATTGATAGGTATACATGGGGTGAATGATTATAATAAAAAAAGTATGCGTATTTTTGTTCCTTTTTTGATTATAATTAATATTATTCGTATATTTATTTTTGTAATTAATTATTCAAAAATTACAAAATCAAATAGAAATAATTTTTACGCCTTGCAAATAATTATGTTAATAATTGAAGGATGGATTTTTTTGTTAATGTGTAAATTAATAAAAATAATGAAAGAATTAACAGAAGATGAATTGGAAGTGATACGAATTTGGAAAAAAAATTCTATTTTATCGTAGGCTTATCTGCAATTGAATAGAGGTGGTTATTTTTATCATATATTTTTTTAATTTTTGTATATTTTTCAAAGAGTTTATTAGGATAATATTTCCAAAATTCACTATTATTTTTATAAATATTATTGTATTTTAATATATCTCCATCCATTTTATATGTTTTTTTCATGCATTTTCTTAATAATTTAATGGAAGGCATTTTATTTTGAAAAACGCCATAACCAACGCCAAAATCAATAGCATTTTTTGAACATTGTAACAAGGGCGAGGTTTTTGTGAAAGTGATGGGGCGAATGTATAAGGGATAGAGTGAAATATGTTTATTATACCATTTAAAGAAATTATTACATTTTGCATGTGGTAATATAAAATCGCCGCTACTACTATTAAAATGTGTTTCATTAAATTTTATTTCAGGTGTTAAAAAGTTAAATATTGTTTTTAAGATTGATTCTTTCATTAATTTTTTATGAAAAAAAATTTGCCGAAATAATTTGGATTTAAAAAGTTTAAATAAAATATTATTTTCGTACAAAGAATAATATCCGTCAACATCCCATCTATAAATATAATCATGATAATGGAAAAAGGCTTTATAACCTTTGTTTACATGTTCATAATATGGAATATCTAATTCAGTACCCAATAAAGGAAATTTGGTATTAATATATTCTTCATTTTTTCCCGTGATCAATACAAAATTGTTTGGTCCAAAAATTGTACCGTCTAAAAAATCAATATTGGATATTTTTTTTGTTTCAATGGCATTAATAAAATCAGAAAAATTAGAATAATGAAATGTTTCACTATAAACATAATTATAAATGGGTTTAATATCAACCCAAAGTGATAAAATATGTCCCAGTGAATCAAAGGAATTGGCGGATAAATGAAATAAATCAGAATGTTGATTATTATTAGCAATTAGTACATTACCATTACCGGTAATAATTTCTATTTGTTTAACGTTATGAAAAAACTCACCATGTTTAAAAGTTGTAGCACCGCATTTAGAATATGAATATAATTCGCCGATTGTTAAATTATCTGTATTAGGCGTAACATTTAAACTATAACCCATATTATTTAAAATTTTAAGTGTATTAAAAAGATTAGCATTTCCGCCAATATGTAAAATATTATTTTTTTTATCAATATCAATGATGGTATTAAATTTTGAATTTGATGAATTAAGTGTAATTTTGTCTGTAGTATTTTTAAAATGTAATAGCAAATTATGAATATTTTGCCGATGTTCTTTATTGGTAATAAAAACTGTTTTTTGGGAAAGATTATTAAAATGATAAATTAAAGAGATTAACAAAAGATGATAAATGAAAAAAATGATAAAGATTATTAAAATGATTTGAAAATAGGATGATTCAATAAATTCTTTAAAAAAAAGGACATAATTATATTGTTTAATTGTTTTATATTTCTCTAATAATTGTTCTATTTGACTATTTAACATTGTAATCTTTTTTTAAAATATATAATTATTTTAAACGACAGGTGGTATTTTATTATTAACAAAAGGAATGTAATTACCAAAACGATATAACATAATCATGGTTGATGCAAACATATATGGGATAATAACTGAAATACTATATATCATTCTTGTATTTTTATTAATATTGTCATTAAATAACATAATAACGGGGTCAACAATGGTAATATCAGATTTATGTAAAGTATATTCAAGCGATGAAATGTAACATCCTTGAAAATAAATAAAAAAAGTGAATGCGAAAATAATACCTAAATATGTTGGAATGGCTAGAAAAGGTGGGAACCATATCATTGAAATCATGCAATATATAGGCAAGTTCATATGGATTGCTTTAATAGTGAAACAAATTAATTCATTTGAATATTTTTCATCAAATGTATTTCGTAAGAGATAAAATAATTTTTCTGAAATATTTTTTTTTAAATTTTTTCTAAATCCAATATTTAAAAAAGACATTCGTAATATATTTAAATGATAAAAATCATATTTCAAAGTTACGTGTGATGATACAAATTAATCCAGTTAAAATAATTAAATTAATGGAAACATGGTTATAATTTTCTATATCAAAGATATTTGATTCGGTATTTAATAAAAGATCTTCAAACATTAATCCATAATTAGTAAATTTATTTTTATGATGATTAATATGTCTTGTTGGGGGTAAAAAATAATAATTAATATTATGCGTGGTTGCATATAAGAAGGCCCATAATAAGAAAGTCCACATATTAATTTTTTTAACTAAAAAAACGAAAAAAACAGCGAAAAGGCCTTGTGTGACAAGATTGTTTAAAAATTCATAAAAAATATTTTCCGTTTGTTTATTAATATTTGTATTGTGGTGCGTAATATCATGAAAATCTAAAAAGTGTACTATTTTTAGTAAAATGGGATTTAAATATTTACTATTTGTAATATAATTATTACTTGAGGAATAAAATTTTGTGAAAGATATTTGGTGTGATAGAAAATGAATAAAATATCCAAGAAAAGAAGCTATAAATAATGATAAAATTGTATTTAAATACGAATGATTAGTATATTTTGATATAAAATATAGACAAATAAACAATACAATATAAAAAATAAAATTAGTTTTAATGATATTTAAAAATGGTGTATAATCATTAAAATTTCTAGAAATATCAACATTAGAAATATCAACATTAGAAATATCGACATTAGAAATATCGACATTAGAAATATCGTTATTAGAAATATCGACATTAGAAATATCGTTATTAGAAATATCGTTATTGATCATTTATTAAATAATTATATAAAATTTTAATATTTTGAACATAATTTAATATTACTATAAAATAAAGACAATGATTATTTTATTGTATGTTATAGTAATATATTGGATATATAATTTAGAATTATCAAAATGCGATTGTTCGCGAAGTTGGAAGAGGGACTTTATAAAATATTTTGTTATGATAAAATTAATAATATTTTTTACAATATTTGTGTTTCAAAAAAAAGCGGGGGAAGTTGGGTGGTTTTTATTAACAAATAAATTTTGGAGAAAAATTTTTATAAATTTGTTCAAATCAATAAATTTATTATTTATTGGTGTTGTGGTTTTATTTGTAAATGATACAAGGTATTGTGGTTGTTCAGAGTGGCATCTTATTTTTAAAGCATCATTAGTTGCAATAGCAATTTTACAATTATTCGGTATTTTAAAAAATAAATAATAAAAAAATATATATATATGTTTTGTTATTTAACATTAAATAAAAAAAATTTACTTATTTCAGATAATTCCAATGATAAAGAAGAATTTTTATTGGAAAATAAAAAAGATGGTACGACAAGAATAAAAGTTAATAATTTATATTTGCATGAAAATGGCACTAATGATAGAAAAATATCAATAAAATATCAAACGACCGATGATTTTAGTAAATTTATATTTGAAAAGGAAAAAAATGGTAATTTTAAAATAAAATGTGTAGGGTCTAATCGTTATATTCATGAATATTTTAATAAAGAATTACGTACATATAATCAACATAAAAAAAATATAACATATTTTAGATTGGAACCAATACAAAATACGAATAAATTTTATATTAAAATACAAATGAAAAAAAAGTTGTTATATATTGATAAGTTATGGTGGCCGTTTGGTTCACATATTAATCATATTTTTTGGAGTAAAATATATGCAAAAAAAAATAATTTTACTTATTTTTATAGGAAAAATTTATTAAAAATAGATCCAAAAGATAAAGAACCATTTTTTACGAATGGTAATTTTGAAAAATATTTTGAAAAAGTTAGTGATATTATGGATTTTGAAACCGAATATAATATTTTTATTTATAAACATACAATATATACAGGTTATGAAATACAAAATTTCAAACCAGAAAAATATAAATCAATAAGGGAATATCATTCAGATTTATTAAAAAAGATAGCAAGACCATCAAAATTTATTCAGGAAAAATTAAATAATCATAAATTTTTGAATGAAATAAAAAAATTAAATGGAAAATATATTGCGGTCCATATACGTTGGAGTGATAAAATTCGTGGTAAAGGTGCGGAAACAATTGAAGTATCTTTAAAATTTTATTTAGAATATTGTGTACAGATGAGAAAGGAATTAAAAATTAATACAATAGTTTTGTGTTCAGATACGATAGAGGGTATTCAAAATTTTCTTGAATTTAATAAAAAAAGTGAATATAATTTTGATATTTTGTATGATAGAGATGAATTTCGTGTTAATAATACACCAGAGGATTCATTTGTGCAAAGTATTTTAAAAAAAAATTTTAAAAAATTTAAGAGGAATGAATATATTGAAAATGAATATATAACATGTTTTGCTGTTTTTACAATATTGTTAGAAAGTGCTTCAATAATAGGAAATTTAGATAGTGCAATGTGTTTAATACCAAATAAGATACGTAATAATCCCAAAGTAGATAAATCTGTAACATGTTTTCCGGGTTGTTGGGATTTATGTGGAGGTAGATTTTATTCAGAAGCACAATTACGGCGATTAAAAGGTTTATCGTAGTAATTAGTAATAAGTATAGAGTGATTCGTTAATGAGTGTAGTTTATATGTATAATGATTGTGTAGTGGCAATAGATTTTAATATTAAAGAAGGTATTTGTTTAACGATATCTAGTAGTTGTAAATTATTTTGTATTTTACATATTTTTTCAAATTCATTTGCAATATTATTAATTTTAATAATTGTTTTAATAAATTCACCTAGAAAAATTCCTCGTTGTGAAATTTTTTGATATATTATTTTACAATCGTTTTCGTTATCGGCATCACACCATTGTAGAATAAGATCACATAATTCAAAATGCATATTATAATTATCTTCTAATTGTAGATAATTATTATTTTCTATTTGATGAAAAATAAAATAATATTCTTGTATTTTTTCAATAATAATTTGTATATTAAGTGGTATATTTGTCGGTCTTGGTTGTCTTTCATTATATGGAATAGAAATATTTGAAAAACAGCTTAAAATGCAAATTAATTCTTTTGCAGTTAACGGATTGAATACTTTTTTATCAATAAACATACCAAAAACAAGACAATGAACTTCTTGGATATTAGAAGCAATGACACCTCTAGTGGTTAATATATTGTTTTTTGTAAATTCATAATCTTCAAGAATAGATTGTATAATTTTAATTTCATGAGATATAATGTTTTCAGTATAATCGGTATCTTTTTTATTTTTTTCAATATCATTATATAAAATTCTTAATTCTTTTATTTTAATGGATTCTTTTTCGATATGTTTATAATTTGAAATAAGTATATTGAGTTCTTTCCATATTTTTTTCTTTTGTTTACGGTTAGAAAAATTTAATTTTTCTTGTAAATCAACATATGAATTTAGTGATTTAATGGGTGTTTGAAAATATTGAAAGTCTTTTTTTTTTCTATCGATCTTTTGATTGATAAGTTCCATTTTATTATATAATGTTGTAAGTTCAGTATTGATAGATTCTTGTAACATGCTTTTTTTAATATATTCGGTAAAATTATTTTTTCCAATGGCCATTAATCGTAATATTAAATTATAATGAATGGTAAATTTTGATTGGATAGTAACGGCTTTTCCACATAAAATTTCTTTGTATTCATGAATACTTGGTAAAGGAAACATATTATTTAAATGAAATACGTGACCTTCTTTGTCTAATCCCCTCCGTCCGGCGCGTCCTGCCATTTGTGTATATTCGTGAGGTAAGAGATATCGGAATTTCCGACCATCAAATTTTTGTAAACTTGTAAAAACAACCGATTTTGTTGGCATATTGATACCAACAGCGAAAGTTTCAGTAGCAAATAATACTTTAATAAAACCTTTGGAAAACATAAGTTCAATCATTTCTTTAAATACTGGATGTATACCTGAATGGTGAACGGCGATACCTTTAGTGAGCAATTTTACAATTGTAGTATATTCGGGAAGTTGAATATATTCTTTATAATTGGGAAGTTTTTTTCGTAATATACTACAACATTCTTTATCAATAATGTTCATTGATTTGCCATCTAATAACGAGCTAGATATGAAATGAGCATATTCTTCTGCTTTTTTTCTTGAGAAAACAAAAAATATGGCTGGGAGAAGATTATGTTCGTGGAGATATTTAATAATAGAATTAATAATAAATTTTTTGTTGACGAAAATATTATTTTTTTTGAAATAAGTTATAATTTTGGAAATTGTTGAATAGTGATTATCATTGAAATTTCCATTATGTTTTTTGAGTAAAATAGGTTTATGAAGTTCATTATCAATTAATTTATTATCACGTCCATGAAATTCTGATAATTTTGATCTTAAAGTTAAAAAAGAGTAATGTGTTAATGGAACAGCTCGTACATTTGTAGATGCGACCCATACTTCACTTTTTTTGGTATCTTCAATCCATTTTGCAAAAGCGATGGGGTTTTCAATTGTTGCCGATAACATTAGAAACCTTGTGTGTGATGGCAACATCATAATCGTCTCTTCCCAAACTTTTCCTCTTTCATGATTATTGATGTAGTGAATTTCATCAAATATAACCCATGATAAATCATTGATATTAATATTAAAATAAAGTAAATTTTCATTATTGTCCATTAATTGATGAAAAAGAAAATTTCTCAAAATTTCCGTTGTCATAATGAGACAATCGGCTTCGGGGTTAAATTTAATATCTCCGGTTAAAATTCCAAAAGTAATATTAGGAAATTTTTCACTGAATTCATTAAATTTTTGATTTGAAAGGCTTTTAATGGGGGCGGTATAAATAACTTTTTTACCTTGTGAGCAAAATTTTTCAATAATATATTCGGCTCCTAATGTTTTTCCTGATCCGGTATGAGCGGTAATTAAAACATGTGTGTTTTTGTCAATAGCTTCAATAGTATGTTTTTGAAAAACATCAAGTTCAAAAGGATATTTATGAAAAGATTTATTGTCTGTGGGATAAGTATCACTGCATATTTTTACCATGATGAATATTAATTATATATTTGTATTTAACTAATTTAGATAGTTGTTATAAATAATAAAATCATGAGTTATTATATATGATTATTTATTTTATGATATTTTTATTAGTGATTTTTTTTATACCATGGGAAAAAAAATATGCTGGTATGAAGATTTTTTTGTATATTATTAGAGCAATTGTGATTATTTATATTATATATTTGAAAATAAAATTTTACTCTGGTGCAGTTAAGCCATTTTTATGGCACCCTGATTATTCAGAAACGAAAGAAGAAGAAGAAGTAGAAGATGAGGACAGACAACCAATGAAAATGCCAAATAAATATCAAATGACTGAAATGACAGTTGGTGGTTGGAAGATTTTAATGGATAGAAGTGCGATAGTAGAATATTATGGAAAACGTGATATTATTGATAATAAATTGTCAGAGACATATAATCAGATAAAACATTTAATAAACAAATCGGGTCAACCGAAAATAGTGTTTTTTGGAAAGAACAGTCCTTTTTTAAGAACGCAAGTTACAGCACAACAAAGTAATATTTTATCTGGTATTAGTAAATATGGGTTTTTTGATTCTTCATATTATCCTGAGTGGAAAACAGAAAAAATAATATATATTGAAGGGGTGGATAATGTTTTAAAATATGGAATATTACATCCTTATATATATTATTTTTTTAAAAATATGACTGAAGAAGAGAGAAAAATTATGAAGGAAGCGAAAGAATTATTTATGGGAACAATGCCTGAATTTGTTAATGTACAAAATACAGATTTAAAAATGTTAAAATCATGGAATTTCGCACGAACCTCAAAAACTGATTTAGATTTTATAGCTAATATAATTACAATATTTTATACTAAAAAACCGCTTGTTGTAATTGGAGATGATGAAAATTGTTGTGCACTGCAAGATATTAAAGATATTTTATTGGATAATTTAAAACTTTTGCGAACAATACCTATTTCAGAATTACGTGATAAAAAAGATAGTAATAAAGAGGCGCGTAAATTACTTTCCACTGCTGGATGTAGTGCGGGTTTGCCGTCATGTAAAGAAATAGCAGATTTAATTACTACAATGACTGATGAGCAAATTTTAGAAACATATTTTATGCCGTATCCAGGTAATAAGGAAGAATTATTAGAAAATGATTGGGGTGTTACAACCGTTGAATCTTTAAAAAAATTAGGAATTATTCAGATAAAAGAAAATTTTGAGACAATAAACAATGATTGGAGGAAGGCGGTATTTTTATTGATTAAATAGTTAAAATAAAAGTATAAAAAATTAAAAAAATATATATTAATGGAAAAATGTACTATATGCCATGAAGAAATGGATGATATGTCAGAAGAGAGAAAAATATACCAATTGCCAGAATGTAAACATTCGTTTCATTTGGAGTGTGTGATAACATGGTGGAGAAGTCCGCGTGATTATCACGATTCAAGAAGATACGGCGAGTGCCCTTTATGCCGCGGTCAACAAAAAAAAAATATACCATGGAGTACACGAAAAGGTCGAGTTAGTTATTTTAGAAGATTGGCGCGTAAAAAAAATGTTCATCCTTTATTATTGAAAACAGTAAAAAAATTAAGAGAAGAAGAGAAAAAATGGCTTGCATTAAAAAAGGAAAGAAATGCGTTTTCAAAAAGGGAAGATGTTAAAAAAATTATACATGAACGAAGAAGAATACGCGATGAAGTTTACAGACAACTGAAAAGAGTGGAAAAAATAGAATGGGAAGTTTCATCTTTTGATCCCTTTTCAGCATTATTAATAAATTAGATTTTTACTTAGATATATGTTGTAAAAAATATAACTTAAAGATTTAAATGTATGTTTTACGTATAATATGAGTGAAAGTGTGAATGAAACACAAAAGTCGCCCTCTTTGGAGAACGAAGTAACAGATTTTCCTGAGGAAGCGTTAAATAAAAGACAAACGGGTCGTGTAAAATGGTTTAATAATCGTGCGGGGTATGGGTTTGTGACACTTACTCGTGGTGTTGCGTCGGGGCGCGATGTTTTTGCCCACCATTCGGGTATTAAGTGTGATTCTGAGCAATATAAATATTTAGTTCAGGGAGAATATGTTGAATTTGATTCCTGTAAGTCGAATAATGAGAAGCATCCATATCAGGCTTGTAATATTCGTGGCATTGATAATAATAAGTTAATGTGCGAAACGCGATATGAGAATCGTCAACCGAGAAGTAGATCTAATGTGAGACCGCGTGGCGGTGGTCCGCGTGATACGGAAGATCAAAAGTCTTCGTGGTCTATGGTTGCCAAGAAACGTCAAAATCGTAATGTAGAATAATCATAAAAAAGACTTAAAGCTGCTTACAATTATGTAAGTATAATATGGACGGGAAAGCGAATATTCACGAACAATTTGTATCAATATTGGATACGATATCTGGATTTAAAAGTAATATAACGATGTTACAAAATCAAGTGAGAGTTTTAGAAAAAGTTGTTAAAAAGCAAATAAAAACATATCAGAAAGAGGCGGCAAAAAATCGTATAAAAGGTAATAAAAAACCATCGGGGTTTGCCGTACCAATGAAGATATCAGATAAATTATGTGATTTTATGAAAAAACCAAAAGGGACAGAAATAGCACGAACGGAGGTTACGAAGTATATTATTAAATATATTACTGATCATAATTTACAATGGAAAGAAAATAAAAGAATTATAAAACCAGATATTAAATTAAAAAATTTATTAGATTTGAAGAAAAACGAAGAAGTTACATATTTTAATTTGCAGAGATATATGAATAAACATTTTATAAAAAGAAATAAGGAAAAGAATGAAAATGTAAAATTGATGTAAATTATTTATTTATTAAAATTATATAAATGAATAATCAGGATGAAAGTGAAGTGAGTATTTTACTTGAAGAAAATATTGTTAAAAGGGAGGAAATTTTATATTATATGAAGATAATTGAAAATCTAAAAAAGGATATTAAAAATAATGAGAAAATTATTTTTAAAAAATGCGCACATGTATTTGTGAGAGATCCAAATGCATTGTTTGATGATGGTTGTAAAAAATATTGTAAAAAGTGTTTATTATGGGCGGATAAATATATGTATGAATAATAATATTAAGATAAATATATATGGTAAATTTTTCAGGTATAATGATAACATTTTTACATATTATATTTGGCATATGGTTATTTTATTCAACAATTACATTAGAAGTAGGCGATGATTTAACAACGCATTTTTATTTTTTATTATTTTTATATTTTGCTCCAAGAATGAAAAAAGAATTATCAGTTAGACATTTTGAAATGAAATATAACGAAGATCTATTAGCAGTTGATATTTTAGGATTAATGATACCAAGATATGAACAGAAAGAAAAATATCGCAGTATTGTAGAAAATTGTGTATATTTCTTTTTGATCTTATATACTTTATTACGAATGATTGGATTATGAATTTTTTTTAGTATTTATATATAAGTATGAATTTTTTATCAAAAATATTTAATGGAATGGGTTTATTAGGGTTTCACGGATTTTTATTTTTATTTACATTGGGATTAATTTCAACAAGTAAAGATTTGGCATTACTAATAACGTTGTTTGTACTATTATTAGGAACTTATTCAATGCATTTAAAATATAAAGATTGTATATTATCAGCGTGGGAAAAGAAATATTGGGAATTTCATATGGTAAATGTAATTGGATTACTATTTATACCCTGTTATGATGGTTCAGATAAAGAATCGTCAGTACTTGCGACGACATTATTATTGATGCTTTTTTTTGTAGTAATAATAAAAATTTTAATTATTTTAATTACGATGTTAATGGATAAAATTTCAAAAAATAATAAAAAAAGAAAGAAAAGAAAACGATATTTAGATAGGCGGTATTAAAAAATTGGACGCACATGATTTATGTTAGTATAGGTTGTGTTTTTGAATGTTTTGCAAGAGGGCGAAAGTGACCGCAGTCTGTTTTTTCAAATAATTCAGGAAATTCTTTCAGAATTATTTTTATACAATCGGGACAAAAATCACCTGAGCCAATGAAAATGCTATCTTTAATATTATCTAATATTGTTTCATCATCTGTTGTTAAGAAGTCGCGTAAAATAGATAATTCAGAGGGATTTGATGTGATAAAAGGTCTTGTTAGTATACCATCATAACTTTCGTTACATAATTTTAACCAATTATCAACTGTAAAAGAGCCGTGATTGTATTTAAGACCTAATTGAATAGCACGTGCTCCCCACTGTTTTGCTTCTTTGCTGGCGAATTTTTCAATATTGTCCAACTTCCACCAGCCGTCACTAATATACTTTACGGGGTCAACGTTTGTTGGTATTTTGGCTTCTTTTTTACAATGATCGCAATAAATGCTTGGATTGTCGCCTATAACCAATGCGCCGGGCGTTTTCTTCATCTTTTATTTATATGTTTAAATAAAAAATCCGTTCAATTTTATGTAAGAAAATTTAAAAATGAAGTATATAAAATTTTAACGCCGCGTGGTTCCGCAAAATCCCACAGCTTTTCTACGTTTTCCGGTTCGTAATATACTGCTTCCACCACTGCGTCTACGCGGCCATCCTCCTGTCCAACCGTATCTTCGGCGACGGGGGCGAAGAAAAGTTGCGGCTGTTGCTCCTGTCGCCGCGCCCACAATTAAATCATCATATCCATTATTAGTATATCTTATGCGACGGTTTTGACATCCGCAACAGAATATACTAATGATCGTTATTATAGCAAAGAATGTAAATATATCACTAGATGTACTGCCTTTAATATCATTTTTGCGTTGAACATGTCCATTCAGATGATAGGATAAAGAACAACTTCCAACTAAAACATAATCATCAGTTGGATACTTAAATCCTTCACAATTCATTGAATGGAGAGAAAGAGAGAGAGTGTTGGGTAGATCTGCTTCACATGCCCATTGAACATCAACGCCATCGGTTCCCTTATTAGTACATTGAATGGTATCGGGGGCATAATTACATAAATATCCTGTACATTGAAGTTGTGGTACAGGTGATGAGCGGCGACCGGTAGTTAGAGACCCAACTTTTAATGTTAGTGTTTTAATGTCTGCAAGTTTGATTGCATTTGAATTTATAGCGGTTACGTAGAAAAGTCCTGTAAAGAGCAGGATGATAATATATTTGGCCATGGTATGTTAATATACGCATAAAGAATAAATAATTTCAATTTTCATTGTGGGCTAATATCTTCTGTATTTTGTGATTCTTCATTATTAAATATATTATCGATTAAGTTAGTAACATTAGAAGGTACAGGTGTATGTACGATATTTTTATCAAATTCAATTGCATACTCCATTAAGGGTACATTATTCAATTTGATACCGGACATTAAAAGTAGTTGAAGATTGAAAAAGTTTTTTTCATTTGTTATGAGAGTATTTATAAAATTATGAATAGTTTGATTTTCGTGAGTAAATTCAAAAGAAGGAGACATTTTTATTATATTTATTTTAAAATATTTGATTTCAATTTTGCGTTTTAAAATTGAAATAAACGATTGAATACTATAGTTAAACAATAATATTATGGGAGCCGATACCTGCAATGTGGTTTTGACAAATGTGCCTACAAAAAAATCGCTTCATAAAAAATGGAAAAAAATACAGAAACTACCTGATGATGGTGAATGGTGGGGGATGAATGGTTACATATTACATGAATCATTTAAAACGTGTAAACCAATGAAACAAGAACAATGGAATAAGATTGAAAAGGAACAAAACAATCAAGAGGATGCCAAATGGAAACCAGGTTTGGTTGGACTAGTATGGAAAACAAAAACCCGTAACCCGGCTCTTAAAAAATTTATAGAGTGGCTTAAGAAACTTGAAGATAATGAACCGCCTTGTACTTCTAAAGAGGAATGGAATGAGTATAGAGAATGGCAGAAAAAAGGTGGTAGATGGAAGCCTTATTTCTTTATGAATGATGATGGGAAGGCGAATGAAATAATGAATAATTACTCAAAATTGGAAGCATATTTTGCCAATTATGAGAAAAATAATAAAAAATATCAAAAACTTTTGAAGAAGATGCCTGAGTGTCCTGTGTATACTGTGGTTGCAGCCGTGGTCCCGTATTAAGTATAAATTGTATTTATTAAATTTTTTTAACGCGATTTCCGTGTGTGTTGGCTGCGGCGTTGTCGGCGGCGGCGTCGGCGGCTGCGGCGACGACGTTTTACTCGTTTGTAACAACGCCAATTACCAAATCTCCGTGTACGAAAACGCTTTTTGCGACCGCAACATTTTGTACGACGTTTACGGCGGCGACGACGTTTTTTATGTTTTCTTGTTTTTTTTTTACGTTGTTTGCCTCCGCCGCCGCTGTGCCCGCCAATTCTCTCCTCGTGCTGTGCCCACCATAGAGCGAACGTAAGCGCCAAGAAGAACGCCACCCAATCAGGATCTATATTCACTTGATTTTGGCACATCTTGGCTCCATGTGCTAGAAGTTTGAACGCTAAGAACACTATAACCATCGCCCAAAACTCTGGACTTTCATTTTGAACCATACTGACTAGTTGGGCCTGGTCGTCGCCGCCGCCGCCGCCCTCGTCCTCCGAGCCGCCCTCGCCGCCCGTGCAGCTCCAGTCGTCCGGCATGCGGTCGGCCTTCTTCGGGCCGCCGTTTCCGCCTTTCATCACCCCGGAGCCCATAATTTTGTTCGCCGCCGCGCATGCCGTCTCTTTCTGATCATTCCATTCCTGTACTTTGTCCGCTGTGGTTTGTCGTAATTTTTCTTTGATAACTTGCTTGGAAAGCTTGGGAAAATATTTCTCTCCAACTTTTTGTATCAAGGATGGTATTTTGTTTATTAAGGCCTCCGTGTCCGCGTCCGACGGGCACGTCGCGCGTGACTTCTTTTCCTCCCACTTTTCATATAAGTCCTTGAGGCGTTCGTTTATTTCATCGTCGTCTGTTATTTTATTATTCTTAATCCGATCAGACCACATATATATATATATATATATATATATATATATATTATATTATCATAAGGTTTGTTAATTTTGCTATGTTTTAGTGGTGGTTTCATTTATAAACAATGCATCAAATTCTGAATATCCAGTTAATTTTAAATCAGGAAAATTATCACCAAAACGATTACTAGTAATATATTTAAAATTATATTTATTTAAATATTCATTTAATTCAGTAAATACGGCACCATTTGTATATGTAGATGTAATACTACATTCTGTTATTATATATTTAACTTTATGTAAATATTTTCCTAAACTTTTTAGGGCATTTAATTCATAACCCTGTAAATCAATACATAATAAATCAATATTTTTAATTTTTTGTTCATCAACGAAACTATCTAATCGTATACCTTGCACTTTAATTTCTTTTTGTGGGTTAGGCCTATTATAATCCATGTCACTTTTATCACGAAGTGAGAAATCTATTTTAAATAATGATGAGGCGCCCATATTATTATACTTTGTTAAATCAAACGGATAAAATGTAATATCGTCATTTGTTAATGAAACAGCCTTTTCAATTAAAAATAATTTATTTTTTAAATTTTCTGGTAATTTTGATAAATTTTTTCTACATTCAATAAGACAATCGGGATTACATTCAAAGGAATAGATTTTACTATTTTTATAGTTTTTTAATAATTTAATAGCATCGATAAGATCGCGGCTACCCAATTCAAAAATAATTTTAACATCATTATTATTAATTTTTTTTGAAAAGTTAAAATACGACATATTATATAAGTAGTTGTTATATTTTAAAAAGGCATTTAACGCAAAGATGATTGTTAATTTTTATATGGTATAAACAACACGAATATTAATACGAATATTGTAAAATTGAAATGATATTTGTATTTATGAGTATTTTAATTAGTAAAAATGACGACAATAAAAACGAAGGATATTGATTTTGCGATAACGGAATTAAGAAAGAAAACGTGTATACGTTTTGACGGTAGTAATGCGAGATGGGGAGATCAAGAATTATTTCGTATTATCCAATGTTTAAATGACGGATGTGGAATCCATTTGCAAGAAATACTTTTACAGGGAAATAATTTTTCACAGAGCGCAATAAATGTTTTATGTGCGATAATTGGACCAACAGCACAATCAGCTATTGCCGCAGCTCGTGGTGTACAAAAAAAAAATGAGAAAACAGTTAACCCACAGTAGATATTAATAAAATTGATTTAAAATTTCCTATTTTATTTATTTAAAATGGATAAAATATTAATCGATATTGATAATAAAACACCAGGTGCAATTATAAATCAAATAATAGAATATATTTTTCCAGATTGTTCTCGTTTTGGGGATAAAAATGATATACAAAACTTTTCAATGGTTAATAAGTATTTCAATAAGGTTATACGACGAGAACGTGGATGTAGTATAAAAAATTTATGCGGGCGTTTGGAATGTAAAAAACATTCGCCAAATTTTGTTATTATGAATATAATTCATGATAAAATTCAAAAAGCAAAAAAGAATTTAACCCAAGGGTGGATTCATTTTAATTCAAAAGAACAGGCTATTTTTGCTCAAAAATTTGTGTCAAAAGATTTTTATATTCGTGGAAGCTGTTGTTTTGGAAAAGGTCTTTGTATTCGTTAAATTGAAATAAAAATTGTCATTTTTTTAATTTAAAAATGGCGTATTGGTACGAAAAGATAAGTTTTGAAAATGGAAAATGGTTCATCATGGAGGATGGCGCGAAGGAGGGTGAATTGAGTTCGCCCATTGAAGGCGACAGTGGTATTGTCACCAGAGGCGGAATTGCGGAGGTGGAAATGCAACCAATAGATACCACCGACGTTTCTCTCATAGTATGCGACGATCAAGGCGCAGGTGTGGCAGCAACAGCAGCAAGCGATCCAAACATAAATGACGAACGCCTCAAGTTACTTGCGAAGGATCCATTCAATGGCTTGCCCCTCAGTTGGAGACAAATCTTTGTTTTCCCAGTGTTTGTTGTGAGACAATTTTGGGCCATCTCTTTTCAGTTCTGGTTTGCGATCTATGCACGGGGAGAGGATCCAAAGGCAATCGGCCTCAGTGCCATGTTTTTTGGATGGCTTTGCTGCTCGCAAGCAATTGTCGGATTCGGCGACACACTTGGTCGGCTTGTCGTCTACCGATGGGCGCTCGTCTTGCAACTTATTTGTACCATACTGATTGCTTTCGTACCGTACAAGCAGAGTAGCTTTATAGCTTTGTGCTTCGTTGTTGGTGTCGGCTTTGGTCCATGCGCGTCACTGCAAACTTTCATTTGGAATGAGGCACTTCCTTTACGCATGATAAATGTGACAACCAATATTATGTTTGGGTTCTGGTCTGTTGCAATTCCAACAGTACTTTACTTCTGGCGTTGGCTCCGCCACGCGTATACAGGAAGTATAGATCATTGGCGCATTGGAATGGCGGTCACTTCTTCCTATTTAGCGTTGCACCTGATTTCCACCACTCTATTGAGTTCCAGCGTCCCTTGGCATCTATCAATGCGACACGTCAAACGCGCGGAGATGTCGTTCGTTTCCTTAGCTCACAGCCGTGCAAATAAGTCAGAGTTTCAAAATTTATTGAAACACCTTCCAGAAGCCGGCGGTAAAAAAACAAAATCAACGAACGGGTGTTCAGGGCATTGCAAACAATATTGGTCTAATGTCCGCAGTCTGTGCAGCACCGTGTATTCCGGCACGCTTGTTGCCGGTGTGATGCAGTTTGCAATTAGCGGTCTAGCATACTGGGGTATGGGCGTACAAGTTGCCAAGTTTTTGCCTTCTGCTGGCGAAAACCTTGAGCTCACTCTCACTCTTTTTGGATTTTTAGAATTGCCCGCAAGCATTATTGCTTGGTGGTTTCCACGTAAATTTGGAATTGCCAAAACCATTGCAATGTTATATTTGGTAGAAACTGTGTTTTTTGCTGGATTGTTTTTGAGCGGTGGCTACGGACTTGCAGCATTGTTACTTGCTCGGGTTATATGCTCCGCTCTGTATAATTTACTCTTCACCTTGTGCACAGCGGGGTTTCCCCCAGAGGTACGGAGCACTGGTGGTGGCATGTTGCCAAACGTGGGACGACTTGGCAGTATGTGTGCACCACTTCTTGGTTATTTGGATACGAAAATGGTTGTATGGATTTCCATAATCTCAAGTTGTCTGGGATTCATAGTATGTAAAGCGTTTGTATCATCGTTGCCGGGTAAATATACATCGGCTGATCAAAATGAAAGTCCTTAAGTAAAATTGAATATAAGGATAGTTTAATATTTTTTATTAAGAATGGAAAAGCCAGAAGTTATCCGGTCATTATATGACGATCAATTTAAAATACTTGATTCTATATTAAAACTACATATAAAAGAAAAAACGTTTGATGTAGATTTAACTTATGGTAATGGTGCTTTTTATAAAAATGGTATTCCACAACCACAACATCGTTTTGATATTGATGATAGTCTTAAAAATATAACCAAAGTGTGCAATTCTAATAACACAAATTTGCCTTCTGCTTCAGTAAATAGTGTTATTTTTGATCCCCCGTTTCTTACATATATTAAAAAACAACGTACAGGTAATTCAAAAATGGTTATGTCGCGGCGATTTTCGGGATATTGGACTTCTGAGGAACTTTCAGAACATTATAAATCAAGTATTAAAGAGGCTGCTAGAATACTTAAACATAAAGGAATAATGGTGATTAAATGTCAAGACATAGTTCATAATCATAAATTATTCTGTACTCATGCTCATATACTTAATTGGTGCAGTGACTTTTTCAGATTGAAAGATTTGTTTGTACAGGCAGCAAAACATCGTATGCCGGCACCTAATCGCAAAGGTATACAAAAACATGCGCGTATATTTCATTCTTATTGGATTATTCTCCAGAGATGGGCCAAATAATGTTTAAATTTGAAAATATTTTATTTATATTGATAAAAAAATGTTGTTACATATATACTTGTTAATTATAATAATGCATAAAAAGAAATAATCCAATCATAAAACTTGCCAAAAAACAGAATATACACACGTTACCAAACACTTTTGAATTGCAAAATTCAATAATTGGAGTAAAAAAATTTTTATTACTCTCATTATGAATGGGTTCATTTGTAAGATATTGTTTTGATAATACTAATTGAGGGGTTTGTTTTTTCTCCATATAAGATTTATTAAATAGATATTTTTATATTGATAAGATTACTCTATGTTGGCGATGGCTCGTTTTAGTTTTTTCATTTGAATTTTCTTTAAATCCAGAGAATTCAAATCTTCTTCATCTAGAAGAGTCATGTCTTCTATTTCTTCGGCGCCAAGTTCTTTTAGTTTATTATAAATGTGGTCCAAGTGGATGACGCTTAACCATTTGGTGAGAGTTTGTTCGTCCTCGTGGAGATTGACCGTGATCGTCTGGCTTTCTTCCTTTTCTTCATTATCTTTCTTTTTTTTTGAACTATTAGAAACATTTATACTAATGCTCGCTCCATCTCCGAAACTGTTTTTGTTCATGGTTGCAACGGCTGCTTGGGTGGTCATATTGTGCAATCAGTTCAGTTTGTTCCGTTCAGTTCAATTTTTTGGTGTTTGTACCCTTGGAACCTTTTTTAATATTAACGGAGCGCCCCACCTGCTCGACGCCATCTATGTTTTCAAGGTATATAAATTTATATAAATCATATAAACAACTATAAATATATTTATTAATGGAAATAGAACAGGGTAATACAATAGAAAATATCAATACAACAGAAAATAAAAATGAAATCTACAAAAAAACCAAACGGTTATATCTATCATATATAGTAACCATAGTTCAGTTTATAGCTATGATTTTACAAATAATAAAATATGGAATTAGTGGTAAGGCTATGGTTAGTGGTTGGTCAAAAGTAATGCAAAATTTAATATGTGGAACAACAATGATATATTTAAAATGTAGTTCATATGATATAGAATTTAATAATAAATGGCATGTAACGGTATTTACATTGCAAAGATTAATACTATTTGGTGGATTAATATTTATGATATATACAGATAGTAAAAATGACTTTGAAAGTTTTAAATTCTAATAATTCATATTTTTATAGAAAAAAATCCTTTTCTCTCTTTTTACTTCCTTCGATACGAACCCGTTTTCTGAAAGAGTATGATCGTAATTCCCCATTATTATACAATTTTTAACTAAAATTGGTGTACCTGAGAATATTCACAATACCAAAAATTGAAAATTAAAATATAATATTTATTATATTAAATAATGTCTACCGATAGATGTTCAGGATGTGGACATAAAGAATGCAGGTGCTGTACTCCTAATATATGGTGGGGTGGCGACGATACGGGCGAGGATTTTTATGAGTTTAATGGAGATATATCAGTACCAAAGAAGAAGAAAAAGCCCGATTGCTGGGCGTGTCCTAATGCAAAAATTAAAAAGGCACAATGCGGCATTTGTTTCCGAGAATGGGGTAGTATGAATAAAGAAAAATAGAAATATTATACAATTTTTAACTAAAATTGCGAAACCTATTTGTAGGGGTACCCCGTTGCGAATCTATGAAAATATGTTTCCAATAAAGGTAAGTTATGTTTTATAAAATAGTTATTTAACTTTTTTTTTGTAATTAAAGGAGCATGTTTTATTTTAAATGTAATGTGCCCCCAATTGTAATTATTGGACGTTTTATATGGATATTTTAATATGAAAAACGCCAAAGCAACCGAAGATCTGTCAATATAATTTGATGGCTCATTCACAAGTTTAAAATTTGGACTGGAAACATGCCGTTTATACAGCCACGATCGAAATCTAAAACACGACGAGAATGGTTCGTTTCCGGTCCATCTTTCCAATTCGTGTTTCGCGTTTACAGTAGTATTTCCTTTATTGCATAATTTATAAAATAATGGTGCGACTTGAATTATATTATCTATATCTTTAATTTGCTCTAACCTGACAATATCGAATATATTATAATTTTCTAAATTATTATATATATCGACAGGAAGAACTGATCCGCCGCGCTCATTTAGATCATACCTGTTCCAATGTATCAAAAATTTTAAATAATTCGGAAGAGTGTCATTAAGATTCTTTAATTTAATTATAGTAGGACTTATGAAATCGCTTATTATCGTTACTAGTTCATCGGGTAAAGTTTTTGCAATAGGAATAATATTATCCAGTTGTAAGAATTTCCGTATATGGTCCATTTATTGAATTAAAAAATCAAGAATCATTTAATTCAATTTTTAAAAAGAAAAAATCCAAAGGATACTATAACGCAAAAATTCTCTCTCCTATATTTATTTATGGTAACGCTTTCT
>PBLS01000029.1 GCA_002721825.1 Magnetovibrio sp. | reverse complement strand
TTGTCGGTTTGCTTGCCTCCGCCGAAGGTGGGGGCGCGGTTTTGGGCTCATTAACGTTAGCATTTTGGGCACGCCCTGCACATTCTCGACGTTTATTCCTCATTGGTGCGGTAGTGTTTTTTATCGGTCTTCTAATGGCTTCTAAGTTATCACTGTACGGTGTAGCGCTATTAGTTTTGTTTGGCGCCGGCGTCGGTATCGCGGCTTTTGGAGCGATGCAATCAACCCTTGTGTTGAGGGAAACTGCGCCTGAATTCCGGTCACGGGTAATGGGAGTTTTAGCGGCATGTATCGGTACCGGTCCTTTGGGCGTACTCAACATCGGATTGATTTCTGAGCTTACATCAGCCAGCACGGCAATGGCCCTATCAAGTGCATTTGGCTTAACTTTGATTGCTCTTGTCACCTGGCGTTTACCCAGTATTAGGCGCTGAAAGTTCATCAACGTTGACAGGACGTACCGCCCTTAATTCGATACAGCTGAATTAACCGAAAGAATAACCCACATAGGAAATATCGGGCCCAATTGAGTTCAAAAAGCGGTTATTTCAAGATTTATTGGTTGGAGAAGTCGGCTAACCACTGTTTACTTGATTTATAAATAGAAACTATTTATCGAAATTAGTCAGGAGTATGTTGAAGATGGAAAAGCACATAGGAAAATGTTTTTGTGGACAAATACAGATAGAGGTAACAGGAACTCCAGAAGGAATGGGCTACTGTCATTGTTCATCTTGTAGATCTTGGTCAGCCGCCCCTGTAAACGCTTTTACGTTATGGAAGCCAGAAGCCGTACGCGTAGTTCAAGGAGCTGACAAATTAAAGACATTTGAGAAAACGGAAGTAAGCCAACGGCAATATTGTAGCGACTGTGGTGGGCATGTAATGACGGGACATGCTCCTCTTGGTTTGGTGGATGTTTACGCCGCTACGATACCAACATTAAAATTTGAGCCTGGCGTCCATGTGAACTATTCGGAGAGCGTTCTGCCTTTTCGAGATGGACTACCAAAATTAAAAGATTTTCCTGCGGAATTAGGAGGCTCGGGTGAAACGGTACCTGAGTAAATTAAGTTTGAATATCAATAATTTAATATGACTTTAAACGCATCCGGTACACAGCCTCTTGATACCAACCGCTTATGAGTCATTCGTTCCGTAGAAGTAGCGCCGAATTAAACTAAGCCATTGGTTTTACATGCTATTTGTGTCGGACTCTGTTGAATGAAATTAATTGATTTTATTCAATACAATCAATTAATTTTTATAAATAAGAAAAATTTAAATGCTAAAAATGACATTGAAAAAGATAAATGAAGAAATCAAAAATTACCCAACACCAATCGCGGGGTGTGATACTCATTTCAATTGGTTGCTTGAAGAAAGAAGAAGATTACAAACACTGATTAATGAAGTGAGAACAAAGAAGAAGGCATTAGATAGCTCTGATGGTCATCAGTGTCACTGCGGTTGAGGAACGTAACCTGAGCCTATTGATGTGCCAGAATCTCAATAGACACAAAGGTGATTTAGAGTAAATTTGAGTCCCTGATATTCGATGTTTTTTTTGAGTCGGCTATTGAGAGAATAGCAGCCCTACAATTTCTATTGCTTATTATCAATTATTTATGAAGTATCACTTGTATCAGAGCCTTTTCAAAGCAAGACTAAGCTGCTTATTTTATTGCTTTAATTGCTCTGGGACGATTGGGTAAGTATAAGTAAAAAATCAATAAAATCGTGGGATCACGCGTTGCATGAAAGAACCATTCGAGCATAGACAAGCTCTAACAGCTATCATTTTTTCAAATGTCGGTCACGGTTTCACGCACATGTTCACGGTACTTTATGCGACTGCGGTACTTTATCTACCGAAGGTGTTTGATTTGCCGTATGGGGAGCTTCTCAGCCTTTCGAGTCTGGGACTTGTTCTGTTTGGCGCTGCCGCACTCCCAGCAGGCTGGCTCGGAGACCGTTGGAGTCAAATTGGAATGATGGTTGTCTTTTTTATCGGCATTGGTTTAGGGGCAATCGTTGTAGGGTTGGCAACGGACCCTGAAAGATTGTTCGCGGGCTTGACGCTGATCGGGTTATTTGCCTCCATTTATCATCCAGTGGGTATTGCCTGGGTTGTAGCTTGTGCAAAGAAAAAGGGTATCGCGCTTGGCATTAACAGCGTTTTTGGTAATGCAGGGCTCGCAATAGCGCCAGTATTCGTTGGATTAATGATTGACTACGTTACCTGGCGGGCTGCTTTTATAATTCCAGGAGTTCTCTCAATTCTTGTAGGGACAGGACTACTTTTAGTTTGGAGAGCCGGTTGGATCAAAGATGTTACGAAGGATAGGACACCAAATGATGCGCCAGATTCTAGTGCATTTGTTCGGGTGTTCATCGTCTTGACCGTCACCATGACATGCACTGGATTTGTCTATACCGGCTTGACCAACACGATGCCGAAGCTATTGGAAATGGGGTTGAGTGCTGCGCTTGCCGTGAGCTATACGGAAATCGGTATCTTCGTTGGGGCGATTTCTGGTCTAGCTTCGCTTAGCAGTATCTTTGGCGGTTGGATGGCAGACCGCTATTCCGCACGATCGATTTATATCATTTTCTGGGCACTCCAAGTCCCCATAATGTTCACCATCGTATCTTTATCCGACCTACCACTGCTAGTCGCAGCCCTTTTAGTAATGAGTTTCATGCTGGCCTTTGCAGCTGCGGAAAATATGTTGGTAGCCCAATATACGCCTTTTCGGTGGCGAGCCGTCGCTTATGGAGCCAAGTACGTTCTTGCACTGGGGATAGGCGGGCTAACTGTTCATCTCGCTGGACTATTATTCGACAACAGTGGAAATTTTGGCATTCTATTCACTTTGTTCGGCAGTGCGGCAATACTTGCCGCATCCGCCGCTTTCTTGCTACCGGGTGCCCGTCCAAGAGCAGTGGTTACTGTGGGCGCAGATTAGCTAGACACGCCTATGAAATAAACTAGAACTGCCCATAGGAAGTTACATAGCTGTCGATAAGGCCGAATTAATTGAAAGAAAAATCCAAGCAGGTAATATAGGTGTTAGACAGCAAATCCGCTTTATTTAAATGGCGACTTTTAAGAATGCCATTTTAGGATTTAACGGAATAATGTGGCTTTAAATTTAACGAAGTTGATTACGAAATGGATAAAATCAATCAGATTTTTGAGCATTTAAATCTTTTTCATGCCTTTATAGCTTCACCATTTCCATCGGACATAGAGTTTTTCTGTAAAAACCACCCTGAAAAAATCGCAGGTATAAGTTTTATTGCTCCTAATGAAATAAATAATTCTGCGTTCAAAAATTCCAGTCACAAAATAATGATTATAAAGAGCGACACCGGAGCGACAAATGCTGCCGCTTTAAGTCTAAAACATGAAATACCTGATATTAGTATCTTTGAAATTAAGAACTATGAAATTTTACCATGGACAGATATTGCTATTGATCACCCGACTGAACTTGTAGAAAACATATCAACATATTTCTCAGAGCTACCATGCAAAGACGCAAATTATTCTATGGCTACCATGCAGGGCCAAATTAGTGATATTCACTATACCGTTCAAGGCAGTGGGCCACCGTTAATTTTGTTGCCATTCACTCTATCTGCTGCTCAATGGGAACCTGTCATACCGGAACTAGCTAAGATATTTACGGTAATCGTTGCGAGTGGGCCGAGCCTCGGCTTTATTCCTACACTTGAGGGCCGGGCATTCTTACCAACGTTTCAAGCGATGTTCTCAACTCTAGTTTCCTTTATGAAAATCCCAAATCAAGCAAAAGTCCTGGAATTAGGATGCGGTACTGGGGCGCTATGTCGTCAAGCCTTACGTTTGGGGAATGACATAGCCATCACAGGAATGGATATCAATAAGTATCTATTGAATGGTGCAGCGCAGCTTGCCGAAGATGAAGGCATTCACGTGAATAAATGCTTTGGGAAGGACGATATTACAGACGACCAGTTTTCCAGACAAAATCAATTAAATTTCTCTTTGGGGGACGCGACGAATATCCCATTCCCTGATAATTTTTTCGACGCATTATATTCCGTTACTGTTCTAGAGGAATGTGATTCTGTTGAGGCATTGAATGAAATTTATCGTGTGGTAAGGCCTGGCGGGACAATAGGAATAATTGTCCGTGCGATAGATATGCCACAATGGCTTAATATTGATGTTAAAGAAAAACTATGGCGTAAAATTACTGTCCCACCCCAGTTGGTTAGCTCTTCTGGTGTCGCTGACAAGTCGCTGTACAACAAAATGGAAGCTGCCAATTTTAAAAACTTAATTATGTTTCCTTATATGTTCTCCGTATGTAAGAGGTCGGACCCTTCAATATATAATTGGTACTTGCGTAGGATATATCAAACACTAGATGAAGAAGAGCAAAGGGAGTTAGGCGCTGCGATTGACAATGTAACCGATGATTCAGGGCTTATTTATTCGCAACCTGTACACTGTTGTGTTGGGTGGAAGTGACCTTATAAAACGATAGATTGGAAACCCGAAAACCGCCTACCCGCGTCGACATGGCGTCGAATTAAAATAGTTTATTAATTTTAAATGGATTTTCGACCGGGCTCTATTGAATGGCAATGAAATTTTGACTGAAATCCCTTTTTCTTCAAAATCAACCCAAAGACCATACTTCATGTTGAATAGCTAATTTAATTTAGATGCTGGAAGATCAATCACTTCTTTAAAAATATTAGAGACATCGGAGGTAAGGTTAATCACTTTGCCTTCTAAACTCCCAAAATTGGGACAACCCCCTACCCCAGCTAAATAATCTTTCAACACTCCGGAAAAATTATTGACCTGCATGGACCCAATTTCGCCTTCATTTGTTACCGTGAGTATTCCCTGCAGCGACTGAAAGAGATCTAGAGCTTTCAATAAACACTCGCTGGTCGAGACCTCCATAAATCCATAGCGAGTAAGATTTTTGATCAAGTCATATGTATTATTCACCAAAATTTCAGGAGCTTCACCTGCATGCAGAAGAGCTAAGTATTGGGCAATGAATTCAATATCTAGTATACCACCACGAAAATATTTTAAAGACCAGCAATTACTAGCAGGTTTTTCCGAAGCTATTCGAATGCGCATGTTAGCGACATCACAAAGTAATTTGTTTGGATCACGCGGTTTTGAGAGAATACGCCGGACTTCAGCCTCCAAATCTAATTGAATAGCAGAGCAGCTAGATGAAACGATACGCGCACGAGTTAGAGCCATATGCTCCCAGGTCCAGGACAGCTCGTTGTGATAACTCGAAAAAGCGCTGAAACTGGTCGCTATAGGACCAGAATTACCTGACGGCCGTAGCTGCATATCAACCTCAAATAAGCCACCATCAGGTGTCAATGCCGTCAGAGCGGTGATCTGCCGCTGAGAAAGACGAGCATAATAGTGATTAGCCGCTAAAGGCTTACCTCCTGTTGAGGATATAACCCCATCTCCAGCGCGATAAATGAAAACTAGGTCTAGGTCAGAATGCGCGTTCATTTCACGACTACCAAATTTACCTAGTGCTAAAATTGCGAACTCACCATCCTCAATATGGCCGTGACGAATGACAAACTCCTCAGTTATAGGCATAGACATGCAATCCACAGCAGCTTCCGCTATATCACTATAGGCTCGATTTGCTTCTCTTGGTTTAACAAGCATACGAAGTTGCTGTACGCCCACCTGGAATTGTCGGTCACGAGCCCAACGTCGGGTACGGCTCAGTATGTCTTCCGTGTATTTTAAGTGGCCAAGAGCCACATTCAATTCCTTCTTTAATTTGGTTAATTGAGGCAAATCCTCAAAGAATGCCGGCTCTAAAACACTATCGAAAACCATAGGACGGGTACTTAGGTGCTGCGCTAGACGGGGAGCAATCGAAATTATCTCGATTAGTAAAGTCATCAATTGAGGATTTGTTTGAAACATGGAAAATAATTGGACTCCGATCGGAAGTCCTCGGAGAAATTGGTCAAACTCACGCAAAACCCTATCTGGATTGGATGTTTCACTTATAAGTTCCATCAAGCTCGGCAACAATTCCGTCAATATTTCCCGTGCCCGATTAGTCCGTAAGGCTCGGTAACGACCGTGATGCCACCCGCGCACTGTAGCATCAACGCGAACTGGATCTTTAAAGCCCATATCGTTGATTGTTGTGAAGGTGGCGGGATCGGGATCGCTGCCTGTGAACGAGAAATTTCCTTTACCTTCGACTGTTAGTGGTCGACTAGTGGTAAATAACTCGCTGCAGTGTTTATGCGTTAGTTCTAAATAATCTCTTACGTTCGCCTTAAATTCTTCAGAGGATCTATAGCCGAGAAAAATTGCCAGTCGACTAAAATTTTCTGATTCATTAGGCAAAGTATGGGTTTGTTGATCACTAATCATCTGCAAGCGATGTTCTACCAGACGAAAAAATTCGTAAGAATTAATCAAATCACCAGCGGTTTCCTTAGTACAATGTCGCAATGCCGCAAGATCAAGGAGAGTTTGTACTGTGCGGGTAGAACGTAGTTTTGGCTCTCGTCCACCCCAGATTAATTGTAACGTTTGAGCAAAAAACTCGATCTCACGTATCCCGCCTCCGCCGAGCTTGATATTGTAACCCTCGACACAAAGACAATCTCCGGTATTTTTTCCCTGAATTTGGCGCATAATGGAATGAATATCTTGAATAGCGGCAAAATCGAGGCTTTTACGCCATATAAACGGTGTCAGCCGATCTAAAAATTCTGCTCCACATTCTAAATCTCCAGCCACAGGGCGCGCCTTTATCATTGCTGCCCGCTCCCAATTTTGACCCAAGCTTTCGTAGTAGGTCTCGGCCGCAGCTAATGAGAGGGCAATCGGAGTCGATCCTGGATCAGGGCGAAGCCTCAAATCTGTGCGAAACACGTAACCGTCTACGGTACGTTCACTTAGTATTTTTATGAGCTTTTTAGTTAATCGTATTACGTGATTTTGTAATTTATTTTGACTCTTTGCTGAAAATTTTTCAGTATCATACAGCACAACCAGATCGATATCACTGGAATAGTTAAGTTCGAATGCCCCCAATTTTCCCATACCGAGAACTACTAACCCACAGTTTTTTTCCGGTTGAATTTCATTATTAAACTTTAAAAGGTTCTGCTTTGAACTAGCTGTGAGCAGATAAGATAAGGTTATAGATAGTGTAAGGTCAGCAAATTTACTAAGTTGCCACGTAACCTGATCTAACTCCCAAATATTACAAATGTCCGCAATCGCTATAGTCAAAGACATTCGTCGTTTCGCTATCCTCAAGGCTCGCATCAAGTCCACATCGCAAGAGAAAGAGTCTCGTTGCTTTAAGAGATCACCTGTTAATGTGTTAACCACCTTATGAGGATTCTCAGAGACTAGGTCGCAAAAAAAAATAGGATCACGAATTATGCAGTCTGAGAGATAAATACTATTGCCGAATATGGTTTCGAGGAGATTTCGAGTGGCTGGCTCTTTAAGAACTTCCTCGCTCCTCCCTGCAAGTTGAAAAATATTTTGATTACCATCTCCATTAACCCAGATAGCGGACTGCCAGCGATCTAATCCTACTTTGACCGCATCCAAATCATGCGGATGCGGTAATTTAGAAAACATGTCTAAAATTCGATAATGAGCCATAATGTGAGACTATACATTTGTAGACAAACGGGAAAACTTTTAATAGCCGAATGTTAGGAGTGGACTAAGATGAACAGAAAGAATGTGCGCAAGAATACACACCTCCATTAAGGTTTCGATTTAATGATTAAGAGCCAAGGAAAGCTTAAAGAAACTAACAGAAAATCCTAAATTCTCTCGCCTAATCTCGGGAATGAGCAATTATTTCAGAAATCCATTTCCCAAGAATTCCCCGACACGCATACTCTGGGTAGCCCTGGTTTTTACCGATTATAGGCCACTATTATCGATATTTAGATTACAAGGGAAGACAACAAAGCACGAACTACATTCTTTGAATTAGCCGTTCCACGTTGAATATACACCCTCTTCTTCAGCTCACATGAGTTCGGCGACATCATTCATGTTCACATCATTTAAGCCAAGTAATATTTCTGAAATAATTTCCTCATTTCGGTCTTTTTTAATTTCAAATGGACCTAATGAATTAATGCGATGTTGAACAACAAGCCACGACCAAAGTACTCGTCGTGCGTCGCCCCTTAACGCGAAAGTTCTTGCACCCTCCCAAGCCATCAATACCGCGGTAGAAGTATGATATAGAGTACTCACAGCGCGGCGAGCATGAGACTCGTTTTCTCCTGAGGATGCAGCCCAATCCATTAATTCAGTAGCCTTATCAACAAATAAATGCAGTTTCCGTAAATAGGAGGCGGGCAGTTCGTCTGCTTCATCAAGACGCGCATGAAGAGCAGCGGCGAATGGTTTATGGCAATGATGACGTCTTACGGCGCGTGCTACAGCATCAATGGCAACTACGTTGCCAGACCCTTCCCAGATCGAACCTAAGTGCGCATCACGTACAAGCCGTGGGTTAATCCATTCCTCAATATACCCAAGTCCACCACGCATCTCCAACGAATCCCCTGTTACCTGGCGTGCATCGCGTGTCGCCCTAAATTTGAGTACCGGTGTTGCCAAACGGAGAATTGCCGTAGCTTCCTGACTCGGAGTATTGCCACCGTAGCCTTCTGAACGATCAAGCGCCTCAGCAGTAAACATAAAAAGAGACAAAGCCTGCTCTGCTGGAAGTCGGATCTTTAAAAACTGGCGCCTCGCCAACGGTTTCTTGATCAAAGGTTGACCGAAAACAATTCGATTATGGATTACGGCAGTCGCGTCATGAACCGCGCGACGCATCAAGGCCGCTGATTTAACGCCATTTGATAACCTCGACCAATTTACCATTTCCAACATTTGTTTTAAACCGTTCTCTAAAGCTCCAATCGGATAAGCGACTGCACCTTCTAACTTCACCTCGCCGGATGCCATAGAGCGCGTGCCAAGCTTGTCTTTAAGCCGAATAATTCGGTAACGGTTTCGGCGTCTATCGTCTAAATTTCTTGGCATAATGAAAAGCCCCAACCCCCGGGAACCTCCAACTGCGCCTTCGGGTCTGGCTAATAAAAGACTAACAGCGGCGTCTGCATTTGAACAAAACCACTTTTCTCCATACAAATGCCAGTCTCCACCCTCAAACTTAGCCTCCGTAGAAATATTCGCCACGTCTGAACCACCTTCACGTTCAGTCATAAACTGTGCACCTTGCCACAATTTATCGATATTTGTGGTAGTCATCCTAGGTACAAAGCGCTCTTGAATATCTTCGTCAGCAAAAAGTTTTAAAGCATGAACACCTGAATCAGTCACATTTATCGGACAACCGAGCCCAAATTCGGCCTGGTTGAAAAGATACGTAAATGCGTGCTTAGCAACAGCTGGGAACGGATGAGGCCAACCGAGGATACCGCTTTGATGGCTCATAGCGTGAATTCCAAAGTGGCCATAGGCTACCGCCTCAAGCTCACGGTATGCTGGGTGATACTCAATCCATTCCTCATCACGACCAAAACGATCCCGAACGTGGAGTATTGGTGGATTTTGGTTAGCGAGATGTGATGCTCGGTCAAGTTTTCCTGCCGCCATCATACCCAACTCCATAAGATGTGGATCGAGATGCGCCAATAAACTAGGCTTTAGATATATGGCAAGGATATCGCGTAGATCCTGATCAACCGCGTAAAAGTTCCAATCGGTTGTGTCAGGAGCCAAAACAGCAGCACCATCCACTGAATGTTCCTTTTTATCCAAATCCGACATTAATGTGCACTACCCAGGGTTATTTTAGATTTAATAGCAGGCAAGTATAACCAAGGTCGTAGGTGTTTAGAAGTCGGGCGAGTTAGAGAAAATAGGAAACCCCGCGACGGGTATGCCAACAAATCTAACGTAAAATATTATTTTGATGAAAAATAGAATTTTTAGTCCAGATTATATTTTTAATTTTATTGATCTAGCTTAATTTTTTCCTACAGCTCTATATATCATTGGAAAAGCTAGCGACTACAGAATATAGTCATTAAATGGCACATCACGATAAAAAATTTCACCGGCATTCTCCTCCGGATAATTACTCCAGTCAAAAAATTTGCCACTTCTCATTTCATAAAAACTTAACCGTTTACTACGCGCGGGTTGCAAGGGAGTTTTCGCATAAAACTGGACGCACGCAACACCACTTTAATAGCTTTAAAGAAAAGTTTCTCAAGGCCCATGATTTCGATATCAGATCTGTTAACAACCAGTACATTGATATTGAAGTGCTCTTCAAAAAACAAAAAAATCTCACGTTTTCCCTATTCATGAGAGACCCCCGGGATCTTGTTGTATCGGGATATCATTACCATAAGCGAGGGGCAGAGCCCTGGTGTAACGTAAAAAACCCAACATTCGATACCTTGCAAACAGTGAATATGCATCTGCCTCGTCAATTTCTGCAAAAAAACGAAACAATTTGTGAATGTCTGACACGGTTAGATTTGGAAACTGGGTTACAAATGGAAGTCGAAATGCGGGTGCCACACTATGAAACCCTCAGAGCGTGGATCAACCACCAAGACAACCGTGGAATGCTTTTGACCATAAAATATGACGATGTAATAAAGGATAGTGCAGCTTGTTTCGAAAAATTAGCTCATCACTATGGTTTTAGTAACAAGGACCGACTTATATGGCTCGGCCTTGCCGAAAAGTACTCTTACAACAATGTTTCAACAAAACACGTCCGTGATCCATCACCAGGGCAATGGCGGAAGACGCTTTCCCAATCTCACATTGACTATTTTGAAGACAATTACCCTGACGTAATTAGCTATTTTGAATAATGCTGTTTACAGTATTAACTGCGGAGATATATTACCTCTACCTCTTATTTCAACCCGGGCTCTGGAAATTGAGAAAAAATATCTCTAACCAAATTTGATAGCAAAATGTAGCCCGCAATTATTATATTAATTGCTACTGCGCACCAATCTACAGTGCTCAAACTTGAAATACTCCAACCCCTTTCAAAAAGTAGAAGAAACACATAGAGAGCGAGGGAAAGCAAAATTAAAGATCTGCCATTTTTCCAAATCGACCTTGGCAAGGATGGCGCATTTGGTCGACGCGCACTCCAGGCATAGAGGACCGCAAGAGTGGGAATATTAGCCAAAAAAAATATCGGTCGAACCAGATCCATAAGATCGGATAAACTACCTCCCCCTCCACCCTTAAAAGCAGAGGCACCGATTACAAGTATTAAAAAAACATCTTTACAGAGGAAACAGAGTATCAACTTTAAAAGAACGTTTGGCCTCAAAACGAGATAATGATTATACCGTATATAATCATATTTGAATTTATCACCATTCATTTACGCACAACACAATATTATAATAATATAAGTAAACTTAAGCTCATGGTACGAAAGTAAATTTCACTGTCAAATGAGTTCTCCAACTGAAAATCTATTGATAAACAATATTATGTTAGGTTGTTTCTCGCTGATTTATCAAGTTGTAAGTTCTCACTAAGTAATGTGGACGGATATGCTGAAAAGTTGGATGGTACTAGTAGAACTGGAAAACTTAACATTTAATTGATTGTCGGAGATGTGTAAGGTGATCCGATGACAGAAATGACAATCGAAGAATACGAAAAACTAGAGCCGATATTTACGTTGAAATATAAAAACGTAGAGGTTCTTTACAACGTTCCCAATCGTCAAACCCTTTGGCGTGCTGAAAGTTTAAACTCAAAAGAGCCAGATACGCTGGCGTGGATTGATAATTTTGACGCCGAAGATGTATTATTTGACGTTGGTGCTAATGTCGGAATGTATTCTATTTGGGCTGCCGCGACAAAAAAATGTTCTGTAGTAGCATTTGAACCCGAGGCACAAAACTATGCTATATTGAATAAAAACATTGGACTTAACAACTTACGAGAAAGCACAATAGCTTATCCGGTTGCATTGAGCGATGGGACTGGATTTGGGGATCTACATTTAAGCGATTTCGTTATAGGGGGTTCTTGCCACACTTTTGGCGAAGCATTAGACCACCGTCTGCAACCGAGAAAGTCTTGGCTGCGCCAAGGAAGTTTTTCTACTACTATTGACCGAATTATAAGTTCAAAATCCGTACCCTTTCCGACACAAATTAAAATTGACGTTGATGGTATAGAGCATAAGGTTATTGAAGGTGCAAAAAAAACACTTAAGGACGACAGGGTTCGCTCGATTTTGGTTGAACTAAATACCAATCTCTCAATTCATAATAATCTAATTAAGTCTCTGGAGCGCAAAGGCTTTAGGTTATGGAGAGAGACGCTCGACATTTCAATCCGCAAAAAAGGAGAGTTCAAAGGTGTCGGCAACCATATCTTCCAGCGTACGTGACACAGCAATCTACAATTTGCTCAACACGGGTATAAAACATTATCCGTTCCCACACTTTTTTATTGAAGACTTCTTCCCGTCTTCTTTCTATCAATCCGTTATTGATAATTTACCTGAGAATCGAGACTTCCTCCCGATAGAAGACACGGGGAGGGTTAAGGGTTACAAAAAGACAGATAGGTACGTTATTCCACTTGATAATAAGGATCCGCAAAAGATTCCTTCAAGGGTTCGAAGTTTTTGGACATCAGTAACTGATGTTTTACAGGACCCACGGTTTTGCCAAGCTTTATTGTCAAAGTTTGAACCGTATCTCAAGAAGAGGTTTGGTGTTAATTTGGAAAAAATGGGTTTTTATCCAGATATTTTACTTATAAGAGACAAGTCAAAATATTCCTTGTGGCCCCATACTGATACACAAAAAAGGGTCTTAGTATTAATTATTTATCTACCTAAAAGCGATAAATTCCTAGACCTAGGTACCTCCATTTACGTTCCTAAAGATCCAGAATTTAAATGTCCTGGTGGCCCTCACCATGACCCTAAAGCATTTAGTAGGGTTTATACCGCACCTTACAAGCCTAATAGTGCGTTGTGTTTTTTAAAAACTGCCAATTCGTTTCATGGCGTTGAACCAAACCCCTATCCTGGAACGGAACGAAACCTAATCCATTTTTTTCTAGCCCATTGACCGAATTTTATATTCAAGTCTTAAAAGAATTATGTCTACGGTGATGTTAGAGAAGCTAACGTTTAAGGAACTTGCATTACATTGATTGAATAATACTTGGGCATTATCCTCATAACTCGAATTAACAATCTGAAGTTATCAGCAATAAAACTCTATTTTCTCTAGAGAAAACTATAATCATAGGTAGTTGTATGGCCCACACAATCCGCGTTCCTATCAATTCCTCGTAACGTGACATGAAGGCTAATATTGCAGCAAAATTATCTATAATGGGCTAAAGCAACCACTTTGTTATCAACAATGTTAAACAGATCAATTTTAGCGGCTCAAACACACGAATTTCATCATTCTGATTGATACCAATCGGTTTATCAGGAAGACAAAGCACGTACCTTGCTTAATCTCTCAAATCCTTGTTTCGGCCAAGTGGTTTCAAAATCATAGAATTCTTGAAAAGACGGAACATCCGCAGGTATATCGATCCAAGAAACTTTATACTTTGTCCAAACGTGAGTTTGGGGGGCAAATTTTTCTGAATTGTCAAGAGTGCCCACCTTAACTACGCCCCAATTACGTTGACCCGCATAGTAACTAACTATTACGCAACTACACTTTTCACATCTATCTACAAAATGTAGGTCTGCCACTACCTGCCGGTCCCTCAAATGATTTTAGTACACCAGAAGTAACGACAAAATTCGATGTTTCTATAAAGGCATAGGTGACAAAGCCACTTCCTGTTTGCTGCTTACACAATTGACAGTGGCAACTGTGAATAAATATTGGTTTTTCAATCAACTCGTACCGCACATGTCTACACGAGCACCCCCTCTGATTTTCTCTGCCATTAGTTCATCCCTACTTTTTTAGCTCCCCGTTATATAACACGACCTAATGGCGTATCCGGAAATCGTTCTCACCAGTTTTATCTTCCCCGCGCATTAGGAAAATTGTTCTGTCAGAATGATCTAACACACCGAGGTCCTTATGCAATTTTTTAGCTTTAACACGGTCAAAAACAGTAGTACCCGGCATGAACCGCATAGTCATTCCGCGTCTAGGCTTTGAAGATAAATTAGCTTCGGAACCATGCACTAAATAGACATCATGCAGAGACATTTGACCCGCCTTCAGTTCAAGGTAAATCGCCTTGTCATCGTCGTACTCGCTATCTCTTATCTGTTGATGCAACGTAAAATTTTGATTGTCGTTTGTAAGGTGTGGGCGGAGCATTTTATCTTTATGAGATCCCCTCATAAACTTTAAGCAACCGTTATCTTTAGTAGCATCATCTATTGCAATCCAAACTGTGCATGTCGCCAGTGGACTAAGAGGCCAATACTCACCATCCTGATGCCATGGTGTTTCTTTACCATTTTTTTCTGGTTTAGCGAAGAAACTAGAATTCCAAAGAATAATATCTGGACCAAGTATCTGCTCAACCATGTCTAGAATATTAGGATCGCGAGCATACTTTAAGAATGATAGGTTATATTGAAGTAGAGCTGGACAGTAATCTTTAAATTCGGGATTTAACGCCAGAAGCTCATCATAGCTAGTTCTAATTTTCACAAGCGTTTCAGCAGGCAGACTATATTCGGGAACAATGAAGCCGTCCTGGTGGTATTTTTTTATTTCTGTATCGCTCAAAGCCATGATATTTCCTTAGACAGCAGAACTACAAGAATAGTTGCTAATATACAATTGTACCACCACGCATAAATCGCGTATGCCAAAGTTAGCACAAGAAATTAAAACAAAACTTCAATTTGAACTACTGAATTTGGAAAAAATACAAATATTCATTGTTTAATGGCCGTTCTATTTTAAGGTTTCGTTCTAAACAGGAGGTTTAAGCTTGGTCAATCTTGGGTTTTTTGCGATGCCTCTCCACCCGAAGGAGAGAGTATACCGTGATGTTATGAAAGATAATAGGGAGGCGATAATTCTCGCAGACCAGCTTGGCTATACGGAAGCTTGGATCGGCGAACATCAAACATCGATTGCCGAACCCATTTCTGACCCATATTTGTTTCTAGCCACAGTTATACACGCAACAAAAAATATTCGATTTGGAACGGCCGTACTCAATCTTCCGTATCATCACCCAGTAAAACTTGGAATGCAAATTGCGATGTTTGATCAACTAAGTGGCGGACGTACACTAGTAGGAATAGGACCAGGCGGCCTCGTAAGTGATTTAGAGATCTTCGATATAGATAATGAGAAATCCTATGACATGATGATTGAATGTATGGACGTGATGCAAATTCTCTGGACCCAGGATGCCCCCATTCATTACCAAGGCAACTTTTGGTCCGTGAGCCTCGAAAAATTTTTAGAAGATGGTATAGGTGTTGGTAGATTACCGAAACCCTTACAAAAGCCATACCCACCCATTGCATATGCAATGCGAAGTCCAAAATCTGGGGCCTCAAAACTACTGGCAGAACGCAATTGGATTCCAATATCGGGTAATTTTGTTCCCTCGGGCTTTGTAAAAAGTCAATGGGACGACTATTGCAATCAGCGGGAAAATTTTAGCAGGCGTCCTGATCCAGAAAACTGGCGTGCGGGCCGCAGTATTTTAATTACAAAGAGTAACTCAGAAGCTGATGAATATTTGTCTAAGAAAGAGGGCGGTTTTCGTCATTATTTTCACTATCTACGTACCGTGGAGGTGAAGCGTAATATGATGGATGCCACCTTTGAAGAAAGAGAAGCCGTTGTTACGAGTAAGGTTAACGAAGCCCTTGAAGATCAGGTAATTGCTGGGGATGCAAATACGGTTCTTGAAAAGTTAGTAGCATTTCGTGAGGAGGTGGGCCCATTCGGTACACTACTGATGACAGGCCACGATTGGGATGATCGGGAATTATGGATAGATTCTATGAAAGCATTATCAAACGTTGTGATGCCACGCCTTAGTCAACATGCAAGCGCAACTGATCCTACTTTTTGAATTTATAAATTTAAGTGTCTCCAGTTAAAAGGCGAGTTTTCTCGACTGACGCTATACAAAACCGGCAGTGAACTGCCTATAAATACTAGGTAAAAGATATGATGTTCGATATTATCATTCGAGGAGATCAGGTGGTTACCCCTCATGGTACTGGAGCCTGGGATCTCTGTATAAAAGGGGAAACAATCGCTGCGGTGATGCATCCAGATCAATTTAGCAACCTCCAGTCTAATCGAGTAGTAGACGCACGAGGCAAATTAGTAATTCCTGGTGGTATTGATCCTCATATTCATTCCTTATGGCATATTCCCGCGATAGAGAAGGGAGGTGAAATTAAGCTCACAGACGGACCAGACATTGTAAGTCGCGCGGCAGTTCACGGTGGGACTACTAGTCTACTAGATTTTGCGACCTGGACCCACGGACAAACTATAGAAGAAGCCGTTAACATCAGGAAGCAAGACTGGGCACAAAAGTGCTACACGGATTACGGATATCATATAATGTTGCAGGGAGCGATCCCACACAATCTCTATCCGCAAATTGCCGAGGTGATCCAAGAAGGCTACCCATCAATTAAAATTTTTACGACGGATATCACACCCAGTCGCAAAGGTCGTAAGATAACCCATGGCCACATTTGGGAGATCTTCAAAGTCCTAAAGAAAGAGGGCGGAATAGCAGCCATCCACGCGGAAGACGACGAAATTGTTATGCATATGTATGACGTTCTTGATCGCGAGGGACGTACCGGTTTCGAAAATTTGGCAGAAGTCCACAATTCTATGTCGGAAGATCTATCCTTTCGTCGCATAATACGTCTCGCTGAGCTTACGGAAGGTACACCCTTATATATGATGCATGTTTCCGCTGAAACAGGCGTAGCAGCAATAGAAACTAGCCGGAAAAGAGGATTTCCAGTTTATGGCGAAACACTGCATCAATACCTGATGTTCACCCATGAGCATTACAAATTACCAAATGGCCAAATTTACCATACCTATCCAAGTCTAAAGGAGACGTCTGACCAGGACGCCCTTTGGAAGGGGCAGTTAAACGGCTCTATAAGCACAATCGCAACAGATGAAATATGTTGCAACCTGTCAACTAAGACACAAGGCAAACGGGTCGATGACACTACGGGCGGTAATGCTGGGTGCGAACCAAGGGTATCCGTCATGTATACTGAAATGATCGTTAAAAGAGGTTACAGTCCCTCCAAATTTGTCGATCTAATTTCCACTAATGCCGCAAAACTCATGGGCCTGTATCCCAAAAAAGGAGCCCTAGCCGTCGGATCAGACGCAGATATCGCGGTTCTTGACCCAGCGGAGAAACGTGTTGTAACGGCTTCACGTCTTCACGAAACAGACTACACTCCCTGGGAAGGCTACGAGGCAGCGGCTTGGCCGGTATTAACCGTCCTTCGTGGCAAAATAATGATGGAAAACGGCGAGTTCTTTGGAGACGTCAAGGACGGAAAGCTCCTTAAACGTAAAGTAGCCGAGGATATACGTTCACGACCAATAATATAATATTTTATCAATATAATTTACAAAAACCAAAAGCGCATCCGCACCGATATACTATTGAAAAACAATCGAGTAACACCTTCAATACGCATTACTTTAGATCTTTCATACCAGTCGCTCGTAAAGCTTCATCCAAGTTCGCGCCCGTGGCCCCAACGATGAAATAAAAATGTGTTCATCTAATTGGTGTGCACCATAACCGTCAGCACCTAAGCCATCTAACGTAGGTACACCTTCCGCGGCAGTAAGATTGCCGTCTGACCCACCACCCGTTCGGGAAGTGTATTTAAGATCTAAACCATGCTCTTGACTAAAGGCCTTTGCCATCTGAAATAAGTCTAAAATAGCACTAGTCGCCTCCATCGGAGGACGCATTATACCACCGGTTACATTAAGATTTACGTCAGAGTCGTATGACACCAGCGATTTTAATTTTTTTTCAAATTCATGACCGTCTTCTATTCGATTGAACCGGCTATCAACTTCGACGTTGCAATGCTGCGGGACTACATTAACACCGGTTCCTCCAGTGATTACACCAACATTAAATGTGACGCCCTTATCATAGTCCGTCCAAGATTCTATTTCACAAATATGTCTTGCAATCTCCTTTATAGCACTGCGACCAAACTCATGTTTTGAACCAGAATGGGCTGGCCGTCCTTCTGCTATAATTTTATAACGGGCACTTCCTTTCCTTTCGACTACGACCTTACCGCCATCACGGGCAGGTTCTGTTACCAATACGTATTTTGCTTTTTGTGCTTCCTCAGCTATGTACTTTCTAGAATACGGACTACCACGTTCTTCTTCGGGAACATATATAAACGTAACCGGAAGCTGACTTTCGCCACCTTCCTCAATTAATCGCTTATATGCATAAAATGCCATATAAGCGCCAGCCTTCATATCATAGGTTCCTGGGCCATATAAGTTATCGCCCTCTATACGGATTGGGTTTCCAGACTCCTTAGTTCCGATTGGATGGACTGTATCAATGTGAGAGACGACTAAAATTCCCTTGTTTGCCCGAAGTGATCCGGTCGCTCTTCCTCGGATAAGATCTCCCCAGCCCTCTTCTCCAGGGGTACGCTCTGTTTCGAGCCCCACGGAAGCGAATTCTATTGTTACACGATCAACCATTCGATTAATTGCAATCGAATCTGCGGAAGGGCTTTCTATATTTACCCAATCAATGATGCCTTTAACTATTTCATCTGTACTCAATTCCGCAGAGCCAGAGATATCACTCAATTTAACCTTCCCCATTTTCTAAATATTGTGTCTTCTCAACCTACCCACAAGAATATTTTCACAAAATTAACCCCAAAAAATACATACAGACTTTAACCTATAATACAAAATGTCTTTCCTAAATATTTCTCATAAATTTCTCGAAAGGCTTACCTACCTTAATTTTAACAATCCTCAGTCCCAGCTAAATCCAGGCGTTCGTAAATAAAAATGCAATCCCTCGTCTTGGATAACAAAGCTACGCATTCGCCTATTACCACGATTATGGTGCGAATGTAGTTCAGCCGCAGGTGTAATCTGTGCCGCACCCGTAACCCAACTAACTTTCTCACCTTCAATTAACGAGTATATGCCTTCGCCTTCAATCGCGAGGGTAATTGCGGCTCCATTATGCCTATGAGGACGTTGATCGTCCCCAGACTCTAACGTATTTATAGCGGTATTAATCATAGGAACAGTGTTTCGGCTTGGAGCAGTTGCTGAAGTCGACAACTGGATTGCAACGCCCGATGTCTCCGCTGTCTTTGGCCTGATATAAACCTGCTGTAAATGTTTCTCAATCTCGTCGTGAGGCCAGTGTGCAGTCTTTGTATGAGAATTTTTAGGTGCCGGCGCCTGAAGCCGATCGAAAGATAATAAAGGCTCATTTGTCACGCTAAACAAAATACTAGTTAGTTCCGCTGAATGTATAGTTTCATTACCTCCGGGGAAGCAAAAAACATCTCCCTTACCCCACAGCACTGTATCGTTACGATTTCTACTTTCGCCATTCCCTTCAAGAACATAAAAAATTTCACCTGAAGCAATGAAGCTATGTGAAATCTTTTCACTCGCTTGTATTTTTATATACCGTGCAAGGATGGCTGGTGTTGTCGCAGGATAAGCAGTCTCAAGGGCCTGAGAAATATCCAATTCAATAAGCCTAGTAATTCCAGCTGGGTCATAGGCATAATTGCGCTCATTCAGGAACTGGTGGCGAGGCACCTTAGGCCAGGACCAATCGAAGAAATTTTCTGGACTGTTATATATAGCGCGAGCTTGATATTTGTTTTCTTGAGATATTTCATTTTCTTTAATCGCCATAAATACCCGCCAAATCGTAAGAGATTACAAAAAAAACGTAACCTAAGATAACAAGTTTTAGTGATTATATTTTACGCATTTGGCGAACACAATGGAACGGGAAAAATTGGCATCTAGACCGGAGCAAAATAATTGAATAGAACTAACAAATACTGAGTCGATGCCAACTATTTACGTGATATTATAATTTAATGGTTTCTACTTATCATAATGAGAAAAAAGACGTGATAATATAGGAAATACGATGAATGCGAAAAAAGCGGCTGAACTGATCTGGGAGTGTTGGCAAAATGGAATGGTAATAAAAAACATTCCAAATTTCCTCCAAATACAAACGCGTGAAGAAGGATACGAAATTCAATCGTATTTTGAGAGATATAGTAATTACCCTTTATTCGGTTGGAAGATCGCTGCTACTAGCTTAGCTGGTCAAAACCATATAGGAGTATCGGGTCCATTAGCGGGACGTATTTTACAGGAGCGTGTTTTTGAACCTTCTACTAGACTTAATTTCGGGACAAACAGAATGGCAGTGGCTGAAGCAGAATTCGCCTTTCGGATAGGATCGACTTTAAAGCCTAGAACAACTGAGTATAGCCAAGAGGAGGTCATGTCCGCTGTCGAAGCTCTGCATCCCGCAATTGAAATACCAGATTCCCGATTTCATGACTTTAACTTAATAGGCGAGGCTCTCTTAATTGCGGACAACGCCTGTGCTCATGAGTTTGTAATAGGCCCACCGATGCCTGATACATGGCGATCGGTGGACCTTTCAAAACATTCCGTGACTATTTCTATTGTAGACAGTGACGCTACAACGGGAGTTGGTTCTAATGTATTGGGGGACCCAAGAATTGCTTTAACATGGCTCACAAATGAACTATCCCGAAATAATATTAGCCTAATTGAAGGAGCTATAGTAGCCACGGGCACGTGCACGACGCCGATTAAAATAAGAGCAGGTGATACTATTACAGCCGAGTATGGAGTTCTTGGGCAAATCCAGACAGCTTTTGCTGCAGATGGTCAATAGACCGTCCTATGATAATATACCTCTAATCTTGAACAATGGCTTCCGCCTCTATTTCGACCTTCATACGCGGGTCAACTAGACCTGATACTTCTACTAACGACGATGCTGGCTTATTCTCCCCGAAAATCTCTATCCTTTTTGGATTTATGAGCGCACGCTCTGAAATATCGGTCATAAAAATCCGAACCTTAACAACATCGTTCCGCGTCGACCTAACCGCATGCAAACAGGTCTCTAAATCAGACATGGCAATATCAAATTGGGCTGCAGTATCCGGTGGTATAGTACCATCCGGGAGCATTCCAACTAATCCGGATACCCAAACGATATTGTTTGATTCGACTACATGACAATAATGACTAACTGGCTGAAGAATATTTGGTATAGTTACTCTGCTTATCACTTTTATACCCTTTTAAAAGTCTAACCCGCTAATAAAACCATAACTCAGCTAATCTCTACAACGGCACGGCCAGTTTATCCACAATTTCAACATTAGAAATTTGCTCAAAAATCCCCGGAGGGACAATGATCTTACAGTGACGATCCCCTCCCCCAATTATAATCCTATTTCGCTGCATTACCTTCGAATCAATCCAAAGAGGTAACCAGTCCGGTAATCCAATCGGGGTTACACCTCCTAATTCCATACCCGTATGCATCCGCGTTTCTTCAGCATTTGCAAAAGAGACCTTGCGGGCGGGGATTTTTTTGCGAACGCGTTTGTTAACATCTAATCGTGTCGTTGCTAGTAATACGCAAGCGATAAATTTGACATCCCCAGTTTTCGTTTTGACCAAGATACAATTTGCAGAGTCTTCAATTGAATAACCGTATTTCTCAACGAACACCGCTGTATCTGCATCATCAGCATCACACGGGATGACCTCAAAAGAAAGGTCCGACCCTTCCAGTATGGTTCGAATATTTAGAGGGGGGGACAAAATAGTCATTGAATACAGATGTTTGGCCGCAACCCGGGAGTTATATGTTTAGCTTCCATGATTAAACAAGTCTTATCTATATTTAGGCGATCAATCTTTACAAGAAATTGTATACCGCCTGCCGTCTCTGAAACATACCGGTATCTGCCATCTGTGATAGCCCAGAAAAACAATGGAATGAGTATCAGCAAGAATATACGCCAGGTTAATGCAGTATCGAATTTCCAACGCGGATCAGTTCGATCAGATAGACTATAAAAGCTACTATTTTCTGTCTTTCTTGCGAAAAATTTCAATAATCACTCCAAATAATTGGGAGCTAAAAACTTCCACTCAATAATAATCCTGACGATGATACGTCCATACGAATCTATTTCATACTAAAATCACACACCCTACTATATTATAACATTTAATAAATTTCACCCTGATGACATTCTACAATCTCGACCTGTTAATTAACGTTAATATTCTGCGATGCCCTATGCGAAAAATTATACAGAAAATCAACACTATTTCTAATAATGACATTAAAACTATACGTAAACTGCTACCGTATTTATGGCCAAACAATGAACTAGCCCTCCGGATTAGAGTGATCTTCGCCATGCTACTATTGGTAGCGGCAAAAGGTGCAAATGTTATTGTCCCGTTATTTTATAAAGAAGCTGTCGATCTATTAAGCAAACCCATTGACGAGGTGATAGTCGTACCCATTACTCTCATTATTGCTTATGGAACCGCAAAAATACTATCGCAAGCTTTCGGCGAGCTACGCGATGCTGTATTTATCCGGGTCGCACAACGGGCTATACGGCTCGCCGGGATTCGCACCTTCAGACATCTTCACCAGTTATCCTTGCGGTTCCATCTAGACCGCAAAACCGGGGGTATTACGCGCGCCGTTGAGAGGGGAACCAAGGGCATTGAATTCTTATTGCGCTTTATGCTGTTTAATATTCTACCGACCTTACTCGAAATTATTCTGGTCTGTGGGCTTCTTTGGTATCTCTATGATGCTTTATTCGGCCTAATTACCTTCATAACTCTAGCTGTCTATATCGTATGGACAACGGCAGTAACCGAATGGCGGCTAAAATTCAGACGGTCTATGAACGCCACCGATAATGAGGCGACTACCCACACTGTTGATAGCTTATTAAATTTCGAAACAGTTAAATACTTTGGAAACGAAGAACACGAATCTCAAAGGTTTGATAACTCACTTAAGCGTTATGAAGACGCCGCGATAAAAAGTGGAAGTTCACTTGCATTATTAAATATCGGGCAGGGCACGGTAATATCACTTGGGGTCATCTTAATGATGATAATGGCTGGTTATGGAGTGGCTGAAAACAGAATGACAGTCGGTGATTTTGTGCTGATTAATTCTTATATGATACAACTTTTCTTACCGTTAAATTTTCTTGGATTCGTTTACCGTGAAATCAAGCATTCGCTGGCAGACATGGAAGCCATGTTTGATTTGATCCAAATAAAACCAGACATCAAGGATTCCCAAAATGCTTCAAATCTCAAACTAAATGGTGCAATGGTAAAATTCGAAGACGTTAGCTTTGACTATGAAAGTGGGCGCCAAATCTTACGGGGAGTGTCCTTCAGAGTTTCTGCTGGACATACCGTCGCTATCGTCGGGCCAAGCGGTACAGGGAAGTCAACCATAGCCCGGCTCTTATTTCGTTTCTACGACGCTACGTCGGGGGTGATTTCTATAGATGATCAGAATATCCAACATGTGAAACAGGCATCTCTGCGCTCAGCTATTGGTATTGTACCTCAGGATACGGTGCTTTTTAACGATACTATATACTATAATATCGCATATGGTCGTCCCAGTGCGACCAAAAGTGAGGTGGAGAATGCGGCAAACCTCGCCCATATTCATAACTTTATAATCAATCTTCCGGATGGTTATCAAACAATTGTGGGCGAGAGGGGATTAAAGCTTTCAGGAGGAGAACGCCAACGTATTGCTATTGCTCGCACTGTGCTCAAAGAACCCAGTATACTCGTTTTTGATGAGGCGACATCCGCCCTCGATACTCATACTGAGCAGGAAATTTTATCCGCTCTAAAAGCTGTTTCACAAAATCGTACCACCATTACCATTGCTCACCGCCTTTCAACCATAATCGACGCCCATGAAATTATAGTCTTGGAAAATGGTAGAGTTGCCGAACGCGGCAAACACCTGGAGCTCCTCGCGAAAAATGGCCTTTACACTACCATGTGGAATCGCCAACAATTAGCTGCAGAAGCATTGCAAACGCTATTCGAAACAGGGGAAAAAGATATACCCTTGCCAAAAGCCAGTGAAAAAACACTAGAATAACACGTTTTACAACTCAAGTTTTCTAGTCACTTTCGATCCATCCCCCCCCCAGCACGCGCTCACCTTGGTAAAAAACTGCCGCTTGCCCTGGGGAAGTCCCTTCCGCAGGTGTTGTAAATGTAACATTCCAACGTCCATTCGCTCCCATCGAAATGGTTGCAGGTACAGGTTCAGATGTAGACCGGATTTTAACCAGGATCTCACTACCCTCATTTCCAAGTTCGCCCTCACCCAGCCAATTGATTCCCCCAACAGAAAAGTGCTGCCGGAAAAGAGCCTGACGTGGACCTACAACAACATTTCGCGTTCCGGGTTCTACTCGAATTACATAAAGCGGCTTTCCAGTAGCAATTCCAAGACGACGACGCTGACCAACTGTAAAATGCACAATCCCGTCATGACCACCTAACCGCTTGCCATCAAGATCTACTATATCGCCCGGCTCCCACCCTCCCGGTCTAAGTTTCTCAAGCAAACGACCGTAATCACCGTTAGGAATAAAACATATATCCTGACTTTCGGGTTTCTCTGCCACTCTAAGGCCGAATCGTTGTGCATGATCGCGCGTCTCAGACTTGCTCATACCACATAAAGGAAACGCTAAATAGCTAAGTTGCTCGCGGGTAGTAGCGAAAAGAAAGTAACTCTGATCTTTAGAGTGGTCGACACCCCGATACAACTCTGGACCTGTTTTCCCCTCTATTCTACGTACATAATGGCCGGTAACCAGTGCGTCGGCTCCAAGATCGTTAGCAGTTATTAATAAATCACGGAACTTTACAGTTTGGTTACATTGTACACACGGAACTGGAGTCTCTCCACGTAGGTAGCTGTCGGCAAAAGTGTCAATTACTTCTTGTCTAAATTGACTTTCATAATCCAATACATAGTGGGGTATGTCTAACGATTCGGCAACGCGGCGCGCATCATATATATCCCTACCGGCACAGCAGGTACGGGAGCTTTCTATTGCCACCCCATGGTCATACAGTTGTAAGGTTATCCCGATAACCTCATACCCCGCTTCAACCATTAAAGCTGCCGCAGTGGAGGAATCAACACCCCCCGACATTGCAACAACTATACGAGTTTTTGCTGGCACTTTACCGATAAAATCTAAAGCCATAACTGAAATATAATTAGAAGCATGACGTATCCAAGTATAACTCTTATCGCAAATTTATTGAGAGAAACACCAAAATAAAATTTAATGAAAAGAACTCTTTATTCACCAAGAAAATTAAAATGTTGAGATGG
>PBLS01000028.1 GCA_002721825.1 Magnetovibrio sp. | reverse complement strand
GGTACGTTCGTGCCAATAAAGGTAGAGGACCCAGGAGATCATCTCATGTACACTGAATGGGCTAGTCTTTCACAATCTGCATCGGACGCTGTGAATAGAGCGCATAGCATGGGTAAACGAGTCATTGCCGTGGGTTCGACCTCCCTCCGGCTCTTGGAGAGCGCTTCCGGTAAAGACGGAAAAGTGGAGCCTTTCTGTGGCGATACCAACCTTTTTATTGTTCCTGGCTACCAGTTCAAAGTGGTCGATTTATTGCTGACCAATTTTCATCTCCCACGTTCGACTCTTTTCATGCTTGTGAGTGCATTCGCTGGATTAGGGCGGATGCAAGCTGCCTATGCACATGCAATCAAAACCGGCTACCGTTTTTTTTCCTACGGAGATGCTTGCCTACTTGAACCAAACCACGAAATGTAGGGAGTTTAACACTATGGGAGACACTACAAACCTAAAGCGGAATCAACCCGCAAAAATTAACGAAATTTTAGCCCAAGTCGATACACCTGCCCTAATCGTCGACCTCGACGCTTTTGAAAACAATCTCAAGACTATGGAAACTAAAGTCAAGGAAGCTAGCGTCACCCTGCGTCCACATTCAAAAACACACAAGAGTCCGTGGATTGGGCACAAGCAGAAGGATCACGGTGCCATAGGCCTCTGCTGTCAGAAAATAAGTGAAGCGGAGATTATGGTAGATGGAGGAATTAAAGATATTCTTATCTCTAACCAAGTAGTCGGCACTTCCAAAACCGATCGTCTTGCGTCGCTTAATCGAGATGCTCGGGTAATGATCTGTGTAGATCATATGGATGCGGTTTCTGAACTTTCTGCTGCGGCAGCTAGATTTCATGTTACTATTGAAACCCTGGTGGAAATTGAGGTTGGCGGCGGACGATGCGGGGTTGCCTCAGATAAAGAGGCTTTGGAACTTGCACACGCAATTAACAATGACACCAATCTAAAATTCACTGGTCTACAAGCATACCACGGCGCTGCCCAGCATATCCGAAACCATGCCGACCGGAAAACTGCTATAAATAAGGCTATTGAAAAAACAGCTGATACTGTGCAAATGATGTCCAGCGAAGGACTTAATTGTAGCATTGTAGGTGGCGCCGGAACTGGAAGCTTTGAAATGGAAGCGGGGAGTGGTGTTTATACAGAATTACAGGCAGGATCTTATATCTTCATGGATGCGGATTACGCCAGAAACAAATGTGCAGACGGAAAACCATTTGACACTTTTGAACATTCTCTTTTTATCTATGCGACCGTCATGAGTAAACCAAACGAAAACAAGGTGATAGTCGATGCTGGACATAAGGCAGCCAGCATTGACTCCGGTTATCCGATGCCGTGGCAGCTCTCGGGTAGTGAAATTACGGGTATGTCGGACGAACATGCTGTGATCGATATAAAAAAGGTGAATAAAAAACCAACACGTGGAGATAAGATCTTATTAGTGCCAGGTCACTGTGATCCAACAGTTAATCTTCACGATTGGTATGTAGGCGCCCGCGGTTTGCAAACTGAAGATCCTTACGTCGAACATGTTTGGCCCATATCGGCGCGCGGCGCTTTATCATAAAGAACGATGCGTTGAGTGGGCTTCAGTTCAAAATAAATAAAACCGACGGCCGAGCGCGTTGTGGTGCCTTGACGACTAATCATGGAACTATAGACACGCCTGCTTTCATGCCCGTTGGTACAGCTGCAACGGTCAAAGCTATGACCCCGGAGGCTGTCGGTGAAACGGGCGCGCAAATCATATTAGGTAACACGTACCATCTAATGCTGCGACCTACCGCTGAACGTATTTCAAATTTTGGAGGGCTTCACAAATTTATGAATTGGTCCCGCCCTATCCTCACTGACTCCGGAGGTTACCAAATCATGTCGCTTTCAAAGCTGACCAAAGTCGAAGAGCAAGGGGTCACGTTCCGCTCCCATATAGACGGCTCGTCCCATCAAATTACGCCTGAACGAGCCGTGCAAATCCAAAAATTATTGGGTGCTGACATATCTATGGTATTGGATGAATGTACGTCTTATCCTGCAGCTAATCAGGAAGCAAAAGAATCTATGCTCCTTTCAATGCGTTGGGCGGAACGATGCAAAAAAATCTATGAGCAACGTGCGGGTTACGGTCTATTTGGTATTGTCCAGGGCGGTATATTTCCAGAAATTCGCGAACAATCCGCGCGGGCACTCACTGATATAGGCTTTGATGGGTATGCCATAGGTGGCTTAGCTGTCGGCGAGGGACAAAAATTGATGCTTCAAACGATAGAAAGTACGGAACAGCATCTTCCAACTGAGCGCCCTCGCTACCTTATGGGCGTGGGCAAACCTGAGGACATTGTGGAGTCTGTCCGACGTGGTATTGACATGTTTGATTGCGTGCTGCCAACACGTTCCGGACGGACGGACCAAGCCTTCACCCGACGTGGCGCATTAAATCTTCGCAACGCCCGACATAAGGATGACCCTCGTCCTCTTGATCCCGATTGTAGTTGCTACACATGCTGTAACTACTCACGCGGGTATGTTCACCATTTAGTGATCGCTAAAGAAATTTTAGCTGCTATCCTACTCACTTGGCACAATCTCCATTACTATCAGGAATTGATGGCCGCCATGCGAAAAGCCATAACCAACGGTACATTTAAAAAATTCCACACCTTATTCAGCGCGGAGCAAAGTGCGGGCGACATAGAAATGTTCTCTAGATAATGTTGACCTAAAATTAACAACTTTGAAACAGAGTATATAATGGATAAAAATATTTATGGAAATCTTTCGCAATTAGGTTCACAAACGAAATCCCCTCAGTCACCGGATGAGGCTGTTTTAGAGGCCGTGGCAAACCCACATAAAAAAACTCTCTACCTCATTCGTTTTACTGCGCCAGAATTTACATCTCTTTGCCCAGTAACCGGGCAAGCAGATTTTGCGAACTTTGTCATAGACTATGTTCCAGAAAGCTCGATCGTTGAAAGTAAATCACTGAAGCTATTTTTAGCATCATTTCGAAATCATGCTGCCTTTCACGAAGATTGTACACTTACTATTGCGAAGCGCATTAAAAAATCTATCTCGCCAAAGTGGCTTCGTATAGGCGGGTATTGGTTTCCTAGAGGAGGCATGCCTATAGATATTTTTTATCAGACCGGCTCTCCCCCCGAAGGACTTTGGATTCCCAATCAAGGGGTAGAGCCCTATCGGGGTAGGGGCTAATTATGAGAGTAAGGGTCGACTGGGCTGGGGATGTGCGCTTTCTAGGCAGCACAAAAAACGGCCAAGGAATTATTATGGAAGCATCCACGTCAGAAGAGGAAACCCGTATAGGTGCCTCGCCAATGGAGACAGTGCTCATGGGGATGGGAGGATGCTCAAGTTACGATGTCGTAAATATTCTGAAAAAGATGCGTCAGCCTGTCGAAAACCTCTACTGCGATCTACACGCATCTCGTGCTAGTAGCGTACCCGCAGTATTTACTGCTGTCCACATGGTGTTTACCGTAGTAGGGAATGTTTCTCTTGCAAAAGCCACGGAAGCTGTTCGGCTTTCTGTGGGAAAATATTGCTCAGCATCCAAAATGATTGGTTTGACGGCCGAGATAACGACCGAAGTTAAAATCGAAAATAGCTAAACACTCACATATGAGAAGCTCATGAACCTCGCACTTTGGCTTGAACGTGCCGGCAAGACATTCCCCGATAATCCCGCCGTCGCTCTTGGTGAAAAAGTAATACAGAGATATGGCGAACTCTCCTATCGGGCGGCTCAACTCGCCGGGAGTCTTAAATACCTAGGCCTTAAGGTCGGTGATCGCGTTGCCATATGTTCCAAAAATAGACCTGAATATGTAGAAGTAATTTATGGGGTTTGGTGGGGTGCCTTTGCAGCAGTTCCAACAAATGCAAAGCTTCACGGAGCAGAAATCAGCTATATACTTCAAAATTCGGGGGCCAAAGTGTGCTTTGTAGATCCTGGAATGGAGAGTTTAATTAGCCAACATGCGCCAAATTCCATGGAGCACCTACTTGTCTTCGGTTCCGCTGAATATAAAAAGCTCTTTTCCAACAAAACAACACCGATCCGCCACACTAATCCAAAAGATTTAGCCTGGTTGTTCTATACATCCGGAACTACAGGGCGACCGAAGGGCGCAATGCTACCTCACCGTAGTCTTTATACAATGGCCCTCGCCTATCACAGTGATATAAACCCTTCAAATTCTGATAATGCAATAATTCATGCCGCTCCCATGAGCCATGGCTCTGGCATCTATATGATCCCACATGTATTGGCTGCGGCATGCAACATAATTCCTGAGTCGGGAGGCTTTGACCCCCATGAAATTTTTCAATTAAGTGATGCCTGGCCCAACACCTCTATGTTCGCGGCCCCTACTATGGTTAATCGCATGACCAACTGTCCGGCCTCCACCCCTCAGCAGGGACTCCACGCAATCATTTACGGTGGCGGACCGATGTACGTGGAAGACGCACGAGCGGCTCTTTGTCGTTTTGGGCCTTGCCTAGTTCAGATATATGGCCAAGGAGAAAGTCCTATGACCATTACTGTTTGCAACCGGCAAACAATCGCCGATAAGAACCATCCCCATTGGCTTCAACGTCTTGCATCTGTTGGCGTCGCTAATTCGGCAGTAGAGGTACGTATCGAAGATATAGATGGAGTTAGCCCCATGGCTGGAGACGCTGGTGAAATCCTAGTCCGGGGTGATGCTATCATGCAGGGATACTGGAATAATCCAGAAGCCACAGCGGAAACACTGCAAGATGGATGGCTTCATACAGGCGATATTGGTTCTTTTGACGAGGCTGGCTTTCTAACCCTTAAAGACCGAGCTAAAGATGTTATTATATCCGGTGGCTCTAACATATATCCACGAGAAGTGGAGGAAGTGTTATTAAAGCACCAAGATGTCAGAGAGGCCTCCGTAATCGGACGTCCAGATCCAGACTGGGGAGAAGTGGTGGTAGCCTATATTGTCGCCAAAGCATCCGAGTCCGAGCTAGATGAGCTCTGTCTGAAACATATTGCGCGATTCAAGCGACCAAGATTTTACATTTACGTCGATGAACTTCCAAAAAACAACTACGGTAAAATTGTAAAAACAGAACTTCGGGAGGTTGATAGAAATTAGGACGCCAGCGTAATAAGACTATCACCTCCGTCCGTTCCAAAGCAATTTTGTGCATAATTGGCTTTGTAGTTATAATACCGTAAGAGATTACGCTAGAACCGAAACCTATTTTTTCGATATAGTACGACTATGCTTCCAGATATCCGTCATAAAATCCGTGAAAAAGCTAAACAAGTAGGTTTTGACGCCGTCGGCTTCACAAAAGCCGATTCTAATGCCAAGGATTTAGCCGCAATTAACGCATTTTTGAAGAAAGGCCTGCATGGCGATATGGCTTGGATGGATCGCGAGTTCCCTAAATATGGAAACCCGCGCGGCAACCCGAAAGCATTGATGCCAAATGCTCGTTCTGTGATTGTCTTTGGTATCAATTATGGTCCGCGGTCTGACCCTCTCCATATGCTTTCGCATGCTGACCTTGGTTCTATTTCGGTATATGCCCAAACCGAAAAAGATTACCACGTTATTATTAAAAAACGTCTGAAAAGCATTGGACGGTGGCTAATTAACACCGTCCCTTCGTGCAAAATAAAAATTTTTGTTGATACAGCACCAATAATGGAAAAACCATTAGCGGCACGCGCTGGTATCGGTTGGCAAGGGAAACATACAAACCTTGTATCGCGTGAGTTTGGTTCGTGGCTATTTTTAGGCGAAATTTTGACTACTCTGGACATCCCGCCGGATACACCAGAAACAGACCACTGTGGTACTTGCGATCTTTGCATTCGCGCTTGCCCCACCGATGCTATTGTCGAGCCGTATAGAATTGATGCTCGGCGCTGCATTTCCTACCTAACGATAGAACACAAAGGCTCTATTGAACCAGATCTAATGAGCCTTATGGGGAACCGTATTTATGGATGCGATGATTGCCTTTCTGTATGCCCCTGGACAAAATTTTCGCGGCCCGTAAGTGAGCCAGAACTTCAGGCTCGCTCTGATCTAAATGGACCTAAATTAAATCAACTTTTAAGAATGGATGACACAGAATTTCGCGCATTTTTCACCAAATCACCAGTTAAACGCACAGGGCACACACGATTTCTTCGAAACATATTAATCGCGATTGGAAACAGTGGTGATAGGGACTTACTACCTATAGTCAAACCCTTCGCAAACAATAATTCCTCCTTAATAGCAGATGCCGCAAACTGGGCACTTGGCCATCTACTAAAGCTCGATAGGCAGAACAAACAATCCTTAAATTTTAAGTCTTTAGTCGGTATGAAGCCGAAGGGTCCAGAAAAATGAAAGGTATTCTATATTTTTTAACAATACTACCGACTATCCTTTTATTATATCACTCACCCGGACACACACACGAACCAAAAACAAAAATTGGACATATTTTCAAAGACTGTAAAGACTGTCCTCAAATGATAGTAGTGCCTGCTGGTATTTACGTTATGGGGCTTGGGGCTAAACGCCGACGTGACGGCCCCCCGCACCGGGTTAATATTTTAAAGCCATTCGCTGCCGGCCGCTACGAAATTACATTTCAAGAATGGCTTGCCTGTGTTGCTGACAATGGCTGTAAACACCACCCCCATGACCATAAATGGGGCGAAGGTAATAGGCCCGTAATCAATATAACTTTTCAACAAGTTAAAAATTACATTAAATGGCTTAACTTTAAGACTAAGCTTAACTACCGTTTGCCATCAGAAGCAGAATGGGAATATCTGCATAGAGGAGGTACTACCACTACTTTTTGGTGGGGAGATAAGATTAGCTCCAATATGGCTAATTGTCGCGATTGCCAATCACAACAATGCTGCTCTGCCAACATTAATTCGTGCTGTTCTCATAAAACACAACCTGTGGGTACCTTTCCTCCCAATCCATTTGGTTTATTCGATACCGCCGGCAACGTTTTTGAGTTGACCGAAGATTGCTGGAACCCAACCCACCATGGCGCTCCAAAGAATGGAGAAGCGAGAACCACAGGGGATTGTAACTATCGGGCAATTCGTGGTGGTTCATTCTATTACATTTCAAAAGTAGCACGCTCATTCTACCGCGCAAAAAATCCTTCAAATGTCAAAAGCTATTGGCTAGGTTTTCGGGTCATTCGTAATCTTCAGGAAAACTGAAAAATATTTTTATTTGCAACTCGCCCTCTCCTTTTTTTTACTTATTTTAAACGCTTATGCCGCCATTCAATCTTTTAACTTTGGCGCATATTCTATCTATAACTGTAACCCAGTTGGAAGCGGTGGATTGGCGGAATAACTCCATGGAAGGATACCACGGTGTGTCATCACGGTTGATGAGCCACCGCCAATCAGCCGACCTTGGAAGCATAACCCATGTCGGTTTTCCCATAGCGCCTGCGAGGTGGGCGACTGAAGTGCATACTGAAATAACGATATCCATTTGTGAAATCAGTGCAGCCGTTGCTGCAAAATCTTTCATCTCCTCACGTGTGTCTATAATTTTGTTCTTAAAGCCAATCCTATTAATCTCATCTCCTGCTGAACCATACTGTAAAGAAAAAATTCTACAGTGTTGAAATTTAAGGAGTGGTTCCAATGCAAGCAGCGGTACGGTCCTCTCGCTGTTGGTGGGATTATGCACACTACCAGTCCATACGAGACCAATGTTGATCATCTTGTCCTTAGGTAGAGCCTTAATCCTATATCTAGGCGCGGAAATATAAGGACCATTCCAGGGAATAGTTTCCGGCTTTGTATTGAAAACACCTGGCAAACTCATAGCAGGTAAATGTTGATCAAAGTTTGGCAATTCGTCACCAAAAGACACACATGTATAGCCACCAGGCATAAATTTAATAAGGGAATTCAATTCTTTAGGACATTCTATGATGAGCCGTCCTACGTGCTCACGTAGTGCGGGCAAGTACCGGAGTACCATTATAAAATCACCAGCACCCTGTTCTGCATGTATCAGCAATGTATGCTTTGTGCATTTTTTCCCGTTCCATAAAGGTTGCTCAAATGAGCGCTTGAAAGGTGCTAGTTGGGGAGTTTGCCAACGCAACTCAAATCCTGGCCATGCCTGAACCCACTTCCCTTGTTTTAGCCAAAGGAGTGATTGGTTAAAACGTGCATCAGTTAACTCAGGAGCCAATTTCAAAGAGCAGTCAAAGGCCGCGTCTGCTTCGACCAAACGACCAAGGCTAACCAATACATTCCCTCTATTATTATGGGCCTCCGCTAAGCTAGGGTCCAAAGAAAGGGCCGTCTCGAGATGCTCAAGGGCCTCTAACCACTCTCGACGTTCTGCTTTCAGCATCCCTAAATTTCCATGTGCCGAAGCTAAAGTAGGGTCAAGTTGAATGGCGTGAATAAGAGCATCACTCGCGTCTCCCAGTTTACCACGTGCCAGCTGAATTCCTCCCAAAACATCATATCCTTTTGCCCACTTCGGATTTATCGCAATCATCTGGGTTGCATAATTAAGTGCCTTGTCCAAGTTCCCCTGACTCCGATACAAATTTGCCAAACTGTGCACCACACTAGGGAGTCCAGGTTTCAATTCCAGAGCCCGCTCATAACGCGTAATAGCATCACCAACTGCTCCACAGGCTTCCGCTGCTGCACCATAAATTACATATGCTTGCTCCATATCCGGGCCAACTTCAATCGCACGTTTTGATGTCATTGCTGCTTTATCTAATGACCCTAATTGCCATTGAACCATGGCTAAATTCGTAAGGACTCCCGCATTATTGGGAGTACTTTCATCAAGTTCGAGCCAAGCGCGTTCGGCTTCGCTGTAGCGACCTTCCTCTTGAAGTCCTTGAGCTCTAACAAACATCATTTGCAATTGAGAGCGCTTAGTTACCATATTGCAGCCATTATCTTCTTAGTAAAATTATAGTCGAATTTAGAAGCTTTTAAATTGCACACGTAAGATTCGATTACGCGGCAGTAAAAGTGTACTAATGAGGTCTTAGTATTGCCTCAGTTTGTACCCATAAGGTAAAGCCTATTATACCTAAAGTGTGTTAAAATAAGTGCCCTAAATCGTGTTTAATTTTAAAAATATTCAAAATGCAATAACCCCTATGTAAGTTAGGACTATGTGGCGAGACGTTATAGATATTCGAGATTTTTACGAAACTCCACTTGGCCATCAAAGCCAGCGTTTCATAAACACACAACTCGCCCGACTTTGGCCCGATATAAAGGGTCAAAATGTATTGGGACTCGGTTACGCCATTCCTTACTTAACAGATTTTCTAAATAATGCGGCGCGTGTTGTGACTACAATGCCAGCAAAACAAGGCGTACTGCGCTGGCCCCCTCAAGGGGGCAGCCTAACCGCACTAGTCGATGATTTAAACTTACCGTTTCAGGATTTAAGCTTCGATCGCGTAATCCTAATTCATGCACTCGAGTACGCCGAACAAACACGTCCTCTGTTACGAGAAGTCTGGCGTATTTTGGCGGGTAGCGGACGGCTAATAGTCGTAGTCCCCAACCGGCGAGGGCTTTGGGCCCGTTTTGAGCACACACCTTTTGGACATGGTCTCCCGTATTCCGGCCGACAGCTTTCGCACGCTCTCCGAGACAACATGTTCACACCTATAAACATTTCTCGCGCCTTAGTTATGCCGCCATTTCGCAGCCGAATGGTCCAATCCGTTAGTAGTCCCTGCGAGTCAATCAGCACCCGGCATTTCCCTATCTTGGGAGGCATAATTATCGCAGAAGCAACAAAGCAAATTTACGCTGGGACATCAGTCAACAGCACTTCACGGATGCGTCAATATGTACCATTTCCAAAGCAGTCTCCTTAGAATTTTCAGAAGTGTTGATTAGCAAAACCGTCCTAAACTAAACTGACTTTTTTTTGATTTTACCGGACCTTCCCTATATCACTACCGAACCTAAATTAAAAAAGACCGTAAGTGAGGAAATTTAGAACTGCGATGACATCAGATGAGGAAAAGCTGCTGAAACTAAGAGGCGAAATCGATACTATCGATAACGCTATTCATGACCTAATCATGCGTCGCACTCGCGTGATTGAAGGCGTTTGTGAAATAAAAAAGGACTCTACCGTAAAAATTCGGCCATCACGCGAAGCATCTATTCTCTATCGGCTCTGTGAAAAGCACACAGGACATTTTCCAAAACGCGAATTATGCCGAATCTGGCGTGAACTTATTGTTGCTACCTTGAGCTTCGAGGGGCCTTTTTCTGTAGCCGTGTTTGACCCAGGCGATACTCCCGGCTACTGGGACCTGGCTCGCGACCAGTACGGTACTTTTACACCTATGCAACGCCATAAATCGGCCCGAGCCGTGGTCGAAGAGGTTCGTAAACTCCAAGCCACAGTTGGTGTTCTTCCGTTTCCAAGCCACGATCAAGCCGATTCGTGGTGGAAGTTTTTAGTTAGCGAAGCGCCAGAAACACCCAAGGTAATTGCTCGGTTACCGTTCATCCCAAATTCGAACACCCACGACAAAGACCTGGATGCGCTAGTTATTTGCCCCGTTTCACAAGAAAAAACAGGTCGAGACAGGTCTTTCCTTGCTATTGAAAGTGCGGAGGAAATTGGCTCCATGGCAATGGAACGGGCTCTTTCAAAAGTACAGATCTCTAATATTTCTCAACAAGTTTGGCATGATCCTAACCGGCCTCCCGGGTGGACATACTTAGTTGAAATACTTGGATTTATTCAACCCAGTGACGAGAATCTATCCCGCCTTAAGGAAGAACTAGGTACGCGAGTGGCAAGGATCATAGGTTTAGGCGGATATAGCACACCTTTGGACAAGCTAGACTTGGTTGAAGGAAAAATTCCTGAAGAGGCGAGGAAAAGAAAATGACATTGCTATCTATTCAACCAGGGATCATGGGTATCTCCCCCTATGTTGCTGGAGAATCTGAAATCAAAGGCGTGAAACAGGTTATAAAGCTAAGCTCTAACGAAGGTGCCTTAGGGCCAAGCCCGGACGCTATAAAAGCTTACAAAAATGTGAGCCATAGTCTACACTTGTATCCAGATGGTAACTGTACAGAATTACGTAAAGCCATCGCTAAAACATTCAGCTTAGATATAGAGCGTATCATCTGTAGTTCTGGTTCAGATGAAATTATTTCACTTCTTTGTCAGGCTTTTGCTGGGCCTGGAGATGAAGTGCTGCATACCGAGCACGGGTTTCTCATGTACCCTATCTCTGCCAAGGCCTGTGGGGCTACACCAGTCAGCGCATTTGAGGTGTCGCTGACCGCTAATGTCGATTCTCTTCTTGAATCTGTGACAAACAAAACACGCATACTGTTCATTGCTAACCCGAACAATCCAACAGGAACATATCTCCCAATCTCTGAACTGCAACGATTAAGGGAAAGATTAAGAGACGATATCTTGATGGTAATTGATTCGGCGTATGCTGAATACGTAAGCGAGCACGACTATTCTGCAGGTGCTGCGATGGTGGAAGAGAGGGAAAACGTCGTTATGACTCGTACGTTTTCAAAGATATTTGGCCTCGGAGGCATACGCTTAGGTTGGGCATACATGCCGCCAAAAATTATCGATATTATGCATAGGATACGCAATCCATTTAATGTAAGCGCTGCAGCTCAGGCTGCAGGAACCGGTGCGGTCCTCGATCTAGCTTTCACAAAAAAAGCGCAACAGCATAACCTTAAATGGCTTTCCTGGACACGAGAGCAAGTAAAAGAACTTGGTTTGAGTGCCCCAAATAGCGTTGGAAATTTTCTGCTTTTATGTTTCGATAATATGCCTCGACAAACGTCCGAACTAGCCGACTTGTTTCTCAAGAACGAGGGCATAATTGTACGGGGAATGGACAATTATGGCCTTCCTCAATCTCTAAGAATAACTATAGGAACCGAATTAGAAATGCGAACTGTGATTGAATGCCTCAAACGCTTCTTAGCTCAAAATATGTGATGGCGAAAAAGAAATTTCCCCTTTTTAATCGGATAGCACTGATTGGGGTGGGTCTAATAGGCTCGTCCCTTGCTCGCGCAATTAAAAAACATGAGTTATCTCGTGAACTGGCTGTCGCTACACGCCGTCGCTCCACATTAGCAGTCGCACGTAAGCTAAAGCTCGGTGATAGCTACCACTTAAAAGCCGCACAAGCAGTAAAAGCCGCGGATTTAGTCATACTTTGTGCCCCCTTAGGAGCGAATGCAGAACTTGCTAAACAAATCGGACCTAACTTAAAGACTGGCGCTATAGTTAGCGATGTTGGTTCCTCCAAGGTCTCTGTAATTAAGGACGTAACCCCCCATCTGCCTGAAGGGGTTATCCTGATTCCCGCTCATCCTATCGCAGGCACTGAAAATTCTGGACCAGAAGCAGGCTTTGATACTTTGTTCGAAAAGCGTTGGTGCGTCCTAACGCCTAGTGAAGAAGCAGCCCTCCCTGCGGTTAATAAAATTAAGCGTTTCTGGCAAGCCTTAGGTTCGCGCGTAGAAATCATGGATCCCAAGCAACATGACCAGGTGCTAGCCATTACTTCACATTTGCCGCACCTGATTGCCTATACACTTGTCGATACAGCAACGGAATTGGAACGTGATCTCAAAAAAGACGTTATCCGCTTCTCAGCCGGTGGCTTTCGCGATTTTACTCGCATTGCTGCGTCAGACCCAACGATGTGGCGCGATGTTTTTCTTTCTAACCGCGAAGCAGTTCTCGACATACTTGGCCGTTTCACCGAAGATTTAACGGCGCTACAACGTGCCATCCGTCGTGGTGATGGAAACTTACTACACAACCGGTTCACCCGCACACGAAAAATTCGACGGGAGGTTATTGACGCAAAGCAGGCTGGTACTGAACCTTGGCGCCGTGGGAAGTGATATTTTTTAACTAGTGAATGGAAGAATGCGTAGCTAAGAAGGTAAAAATATAACCAAGTGACAAATAGTAAGACCTTACATACCTAACCACCGTGATAGGATCGCTGCAAACATATGATTCAAAGTGTCAGACCTGCCTTTTTATAGGCCTGCCGCCAGACTTCCTCGGTTTGACCGCCCAATCCAAAAATAAGGGCCTCATCCGCCGCCGCATGGAGCCAGTCGCCCCTTTCTAATTCCTGCTTTAACTGTCCCGCAGCCCAACCTGCATAACCCATCATAAATCGCATTTGTTGAGGTGCATTACCGCTCACAATAGCATCAATAATGCTAATACTCCCTGTCATTGAAATACCGACTGATGACGTAATCGTTCCATAGGCGCTAAAATCACTCGAATGTAACACAAACACTTTACGATGCGATATTGGTCCCCCAAAGTACAAATCAATTTGATGATCCTCATCAGTACTCCGACCAAGGTCTGCCAGCATTTCCGAGAATGACCCAACACCCACCTTACGGTTGACGATCAATCCAATAGCCCCTCTGGCATCGTGCTTAATCAGGTACACTACAGCAAATTTAAAATTTTGGTCTTTTATTCTTGGAGCCGCAACTAGCATCCGACCACTGAGATACGTACTTTGCCCGGAAGAATTGTTCTACGTATAAGTGACCGAAAAACACAATAATAGGCTGAAAAATACAATTCTCCTCTTCATTGAGAATGCCTAACATTTTTGCTATCATCGAAAAGATTTAATCATTGCAAAGGATGCCAGTTTAAAGTGGGTAGGCGCAAAAGACTAAAGTTGCTGACAGACAATCTTTGATTTTGGATAGTCAAGGGTATCTTTACATAATCAGGACGATTCTCAGAACGTTTCGCTATTATACTTAATGCTAATTTTATTGCCGTTCCTGCACCTGGCCGTATGAGATCTGTGTCAACTAGTGCATCAACTAAATCCATATAACCCTCAGCACGAGCCACCAACGCACCTATTGGCTGCATTCGTTTATCTAGAGCAAGTGTACCCTTAATTTTTAGATCTAAGGGACCGTATCTAGCAACAAAATCAGATATTTCAATGGTGCCACCTGCGTCACGCCAGCCCTCAAGAGTGCTCATAAAAGGTCCCTGTTTAAGAGATCCGGACAACTTCCCAGCGAGCTCTATAATTTCAAGTTTTGTTCCAAAAGGCTGTGCCCAAATATCGGGTAACCTCATATCTTTTAATTGAAAACGGAATTTTATAGGTTCCGTCGCTCCGTCTAACTCACGATGAAAATGCCAATCAAGATTAATGTCAGAGCGTTGAATTCGACTAGGGTTAAATCCCATTCTTTTGATCGAGAGATCACCAGCCCTAATGTTCATAAATCCCTGGGTATCGCTTATGAAATTTATATCGCCGCCTATCTCAGCGGACGTGATTGTATAACGTTTCTCGGCCTCATTACTGTTAATAACTAGTTCTTGTTTTCCGGATGCATCAAACCAAACATGATCTGGTAGCCAAGGAGAAACCCACGCCTTTATTTCATGGATATTCCAACTCCAGTTATCCAATTTAGAACTATTAATTCCTATCGTTACACCTTCAAGTTTCAAACTGAGAGTGAATGGAAAGCCCGAAAATTCCATGCTTCGGAAATTAAACCCAACCCCCTCAACCTGGTTTTCAAGGGCCCATTGGTTAAGCTCTTGCTCTACTTCGCGGACTATTAACATCCAATAAATAGCGTACGCTGACAGCAAAAAAATGACGATAATACCGGCCAGCAAACCTTTTTTAACAAGGCTATTAGTACTCAGAATGAGTCTGATGATTCTAGCCTCCTTATGCTGCAATTTTAAGACGCAACCAAATGAATACTACTAATAAATTATAGCCTACCGACTTGACAACTAAGTCCTAGTCTAGATCATCATGTGTACTAAGAATACAACCGGTTGTTAATCAAAATATACCTCTCTCATCTCCGTTGAGATTAAATATATGGAAATTTGAAAAATTTTGGAGAGGATATACCGCCTGCTGGAGAAGTGAAATATGAATTCTGCTATAAAAATTGATCTCTATTCGGATACACATACGGTCCCTAGCGCAGCGATGCGTCAAGCTATTGCGGAAGCAGAGGTTGGCGACGAGCAACAAGAAGCCGATCCTACGACCAACCACCTACAGGAAATGGTAGCAAATTTGCTCGGGAAAGAGCGTGCTCTTCTACTACCTTCCGGCACTATGTGTAATGTTATAGCCTACAGACTATGGTGTAATCCCGGGGACGAAGTTATATGCGACAAAACAGCACATACTATCCATTCGGAAACTGGTGGCCCAGCAGCACTTGCCGGAGCAATGATGCGTATAGTAGATGGTACACGCGGAATTTTTAGCGCAGAAGAATTATCTGGTGCATTAAGACCAAACAAACGTAATGCGCCTAAATCACGGATGCTTTCTATCGAAAACACCTCAAATGCAGGAGGTGGGTCTGTTTGGCCACTCCAAACGGTAAAAGCGGTTTGCGATGCCGCACACGAAGCAAACTTAATATGTCATATGGATGGAGCGCGACTTTTAAATGCAGTAGTCGCTAGTCAAACTCCGGCTAGCGACTATGCAGAATACTTGGATTCAATCTGGATTGATTTATCCAAGGGTCTCGGCTGCCCAATTGGCGCCGTGCTCGCCGGCAGTAATGATTTCATTGAAGAGGCTTTCCGCCTAAAGCATCTTTTAGGTGGCGCCATGCGACAATCCGGTATAATTGCCGCAGCAGGTATCTATGCGCTGAAACACAATGTAGATCGTCTCGCTGAAGACCATGAAAATGCCAAACGCCTCGCGCGTCGGCTTGCCCAGATCCCTGGCATAAACATTGATGTGTCCGATGTAGAAACAAACCTAGTATTTTTCGACACCACATCCACGGGACGAACAGCTTCAGAAATTTCGGAAGCCCTCAGAGTAGAAGGCGTCTTTATCGGGGCTGTGAATGAAACTCGTATGCGTGCTGTTACTCACCTCAACATCTCTGCAAGCATGGTAGACACTGCTGCCGATACTATCGCTAAAGTTTTAAATTAGTTCATAAATCATGGGATTAAAAAATCATTTTATAAACTCGTATGAAAAAAGATTACTGTGAATACCGATAGCGCACATTGCGTAATATACGGATAGATAAACATCATGAACTTTGTTAAAAACGCTTGGTATGTAGCCGGTTGGACAAGCGAATTCGACCATTGCCTAAAAGCTCTAACTATCCTCGATAAAAATATCGTTATGTATCGGTCGCACTTAGGGGAAGTAGTCGCGCTGGATGACTGCTGTCCTCACAAGCTCCTTCCCCTATCAAAAGGCAAGTTAACCGAAGACCAGATAGTGTGCGGTTATCATGGTATGACGTTCGGAAAAAATGGACAGTGTACGCGAATACCAGGACAGAAAAATATTCCGCCTAATGCCAAAGTGCACGCATATCCAACCTATGAGCGTCACAATATTGTTTGGATCTGGATGGGAAATAGTGAGCAAGCAAATAGCACAAAAATATTTGATCTGCCCCAATTCACAGACCCAAACTGGGCTTCACACCATGGCGATGCTCTGCATTTGAAGTGTAATTACCTTAGTGTAGCAGAGAACCTAGTGGACCCAGCCCATGTAAGTTGGGTTCATCCTACTACTCTCGGAAGCGCTGCAAGTGAAGACATCCCGGTAGATTTTGATATCACTGGAGATAACATTATAGCGTGGCGTTGGATTCGAGATGCTCCCCCAGTTGGATTTTTTCAACAATACGGTAACTTCAACGGAAATGTTGACCGTTGGCACTACTATTATTTGCATCTACCATGTATTGCTGTGATCGATTTCGGAAGCGTAGACACCGCCTTGGCTCTACCGGCGGACCGTCGCCATGAAGGCTGTCAAATTTATGCATTACATTTCATGACACCAGTTTCCAAAGACTATACCATAGACCGATGGATGCATATACGAAATACGGCCATTAACGACGAAGCTGTTTCTTTAAAAATGGACGAAATGTTTAAAGTCGCTTTTGATGAAGATAAAGCTATTCTGGAAGAAATCCAAATTCAGGAGCAAAAAGAAGAAAGTCGCCCAACGCTACGGCTAGCTATCGACAAAGGGTCGCATATCTATCGTAAGCGAATTAATAGATTAATTGAATCCGAAGCACACAACGCGTCAAAGTAATTTAAATCGTTAAATGTTCCGATAGTTTTATCGGTAAAACCAGGGAGGGAATAAAATGAATTTAATAAAAATTTTTGTCAGCGGGATAGCATCTTTAGGCTTTGTCCTCGTCAGCACAGCAACAGTTGACGCCAAACCTATAAAAATTGGTGATATTAATAGCTATAAACGGCTTCCCGCTCATACGATCCCGTATAAGCAAGGGGTATTATTAGCTCTTGAACAAATCAATGAAAAAGGTGGGGTCCTGGGTGGTCGAAAACTTGAACTCATCTCCCGTGATGACCAAGGCAAGCCGGGTGAAGCAGTAAAAATCGCAGAAGAATTGTTCCAACGTGAGGGCGTTGTTATGATTTCTGGTAGCCTGTTTTCACATATCGGCCTCGCACTTACCTCCTACGCAGGACAAAAGAAACGCCTTTACTTAGCTGCTGAACCCCTTGCCGATGCACTCGTTTGGGCAAAAGGCAATCGTTATACCTTTCGTCTCCGACCCTCAACTTACATGCAAGCCGCAATGCTAGCTAAAGCTGCAGCTGCCTCTGGGGCCAAACGCTGGGGGACTATTGCACCAAATTATGCCTATGGAAAAGATGCCGTCGCTGCATTTGAAAAGGTTTTAAAAGCTACAGTTCCTGGCGTTCAATTCGTTGCCAAACAATGGCCTGGACTTTTTAAAATTGATGCGGCGGCAGAAGTGCAAGCACTGCAGGCGGCTAAAGTAGATGGAATTTATAATGTCACATTTGGTGGTGATTTAGCAAAGTTTGTACGTGAAGGCTCTGCTCGCAGCCTTTTCAAAAATAAGATTGTACTTGGTCTCTTAACAGGCGAGCCCGAATACCTTGACCCGTTAAAGGACGAAGCGCCTCAAGGCTGGATTGCCACCGGATATCCTTGGTACGATATCAAAACACCAGAGCACAATGCATTTCTCGATGCGTACCAAAAGCGTTGGAAAGACTATCCAAGAATTGGTTCACTCGTTGGCTACAACACAATGCTCTCTATTGCAGCCACCATCTCTAAGGCGGGCTCAACGGATACGGAAAAAATGGTCGACGCAATGGAAGGGTTGTCTCTTGATACACCGTCCGGTCCTATTACGTACCGTAAGATCGATCACCAATCCACTATGGGCGCTTATGTCGGCACCATTGCACTTAAAGACAAAAAAGGCGTTATGGTTAATTGGAGGTATGAAGAAGGCGCCAATTACCTACCTTCAGATGCCGAGGTAAGAAAGCTTCGACCTTCTTCGAACTAAACTACTTATAGACCTGGCGGTTTTCAACTGTCAGGTCTCATTCTTAACTTCTCTGGTTCTCGGTTATGGGTTTTTTAATCGCACAAATCCTTGCTGGTTTGGCCAATGCGGCAGCCTTATTCATGGTCGCATCGGGTTTATCCCTTATTTTTGGGGTAACACGTATTGTCAATTTCGCGCACGGTTCCTTCTATATGCTCGGCGCTTATATCGCATATTCTTCTATGCAGGTATTCCCAGGGGCTTTCGGATTCTGGGGTTCCATATTTTTAGCGGGTCTAGCAGTTGGAATCATTGGTGTCATTGTTGAGCTTTGCGTTTTACGCCCAATATATCGTGCCCCGGAATTGTTCCAGCTGGTCGCTACTTTCGGGGTGATTTTAGTAATACAAGATTTAGCCCTAGTGATTTGGGGCGCTGAAGATCTCCTTGGCCCGCGTGCTCCCGGTTTAAAAGGAGTTGTTGATATATTTGGTAACCCTGTGCCGACTTATGATCTAGCTTTGATTGGATTAACCCCATTCGTTTTATTTGGGCTATGGTATTTGATGACTAAAACACGCGTTGGCGTGTTAGTACGAGCCGCAACACAGGATCGTGAGATGGTTGGCGCCCTTGGTGTTAATCAAGCTTGGTTATTTACCGGCGTGTTTTTTTTAGGTGCATTTTTAGCGGGGCTAGGTGGAGCTCTACAGCTGCCAAAAGGTGGAGCCGACCTCTTAATGGATTTTAATATTTTAGCCGCAATTTTTGTAGTTGTTGTCATAGGTGGGATGGGTTCAATTCCAGGGGCTTTGATTGCGGCTATTCTAATTTCTATCCTAAATGTTTTTGGCGTGCGGTTTCTACCACAAAGCACACTGGTACTAATGTTTGTGGTAATGGCCGTGGTTTTAAGCCTGCGGCCATATGGTCTTCTTGGGCGCGAAGAAGCGCCGGGTGAACATGGTCAAGTCGGAGATGTGGAGCGCCCTATCCATCCTCTTGGCAACAGAGCAAGATCTGTTGTCGGTATTTTAATTGTAATTTTATCTCTAGTGCCTGCCCTTGGATTTAATTTTCTACCTGTTGTTCTCTCTGATATTCTCATCGCTTGCTTGTTTGCCGCTAGCCTGCACTTCATCCTTGGACTTGGAGGACTGGTTTCTTTTGGGCATGCAGCTTTTTTTGGAGGCGGCGCTTATGCTGCTGCTCTTATGGTTCATTATGCGAACGTACCTATGGAACTAGCTTTACTTTTAGCTCCTCTCGGCGCGGGATTTCTTGCCGTCATCATTGGTTGGTTTTGCCTTCGGTTAACCGGAGTTTATTTTGCAATGCTAACCTTAGCGTTTGCTCAACTAATTTGGTCCATAGCATTCCAATGGGACGAAGTAACAGGTGGAGATGATGGAATCCTTGGAATTTGGCCAACGGCTTGGGCCTCTGATACAACTGTTTACTATTATATGACCCTAATAATCACCACAGGCGCGATCATTTTGCTTCGGCAGGCAGCCCATGCGCCATTTGGATACGCCTTGCGAGGTAGCCGCGATTCTGTTCGACGTGCAGAAGCAACCGGTATTAATACTACGAAAATCCAGCTAACAGCCATTACTTTTGCTGGCGCTATGGCTGGACTAGCCGGTGGGTTATTTGTTTTCGCTAAAGGTTCTATTTTTCCAACAGAATTAGAGATCGCAAAATCTTTCGATGCTCTCATAATGGTTTTCCTTGGGGGAGTTAAAACGCTCTCTGGCCCACTTGCTGGAGCGTCAGCTCTAACAGCATTCCAAGATATTTTAACGCGATTTGAATATTGGCGCCTTTCACTGGGCTTATTGATCATAGGTATCGTTATCGTCACACCCGAGGGAATAGCCGGACTAGGCCATAAAATATTGGACCGATTAACCAATTATGCAAATGATGAGAGACGGATATGAATAACGTTCTAGAGATCTCTAATCTTTCAAAAAATTTTGGGGGCATAAACGCTGTTAATAATGTTTCTTTTAATCTTAAAGACGGCGAACTCCTTGCTTTGATAGGCCCGAACGGAGCGGGTAAAAGCACTTGCTTCAATATGATAATGGGGCAAATTTTACCAAACCAAGGTAAGATTCAATTCATGGGCGAAAACCTTGTAGGACGGCCCACCCGTGAAATTTGGCGAAAAGGCATTGGTCGTACATTCCAAATCACAGCTACATACCCCTCAATGACGGTTATCGAAAACGTTCAGATTGCACTTCTGTCATTTCATAATCGCCTATTCTCATTCTTCAAAAAAACAAAAAATCAGTTCCAAGACAAGGCGGAAAGCCTGTTGGAATTAGTAGGCATGCTTGCCCAAGCAGACCGCCCAGCAGCCGTACTCGCCTATGGTGACTTGAAACGCTTAGAGTTAGCAATAGCCTTGTCAAATGAGCCCCGACTTTTGCTCATGGACGAGCCAACAGCCGGCATGGCACCGAAAGCTAGGATAGAATTAATGGCTCTTACATCTAAAATTGTCGCCACCAAGAGTGTCAGCGTACTTTTTACAGAGCACGATATGGATATAGTCTTTACTCATGCACATCGCCTCATCGTTCTCAACCGAGGTGAACTGATCGCCGGGGGAACAGTTGAGGAAATCCGAAATAATCAGCGCGTACAGGAAGTCTATTTAGGAGGAGGGAATACATTTGAGCTTGAACGGCGTAGCAATGCTTGAACTATCCTCAATAAACAGTCACTACGACAAAGCCCATATTTTGCATAATCTATCACTATCAGTGCAACAGGGCCAAGTCGTCGCGTTACTTGGCCGTAACGGCGCCGGAAAATCAACAACACTTAAAACAATAATGCAATTAGTCCGTCCAACCAGCGGCACTATTTTATTCACAGGGAGAGATATTACTAAAATGGCCCCTTACCGAGTAGCCCGCATGGGGCTCGGTTACGTTCCGGAAGATAGACGTATTTTTACTGATTTAACAGTCTTAGAGAACCTAGAAGTTGGTCGTCAAAATCCACGTGAAAATGTACCACGTTGGACATCCGCGCATATGTTCGAACTTTTCCCTAACCTAGCAGAGAGACGGTATAATCGGGGTAAAGAGCTTTCTGGTGGTGAGCAGCAGATGCTAACAATTGCACGCACATTGATGGGAAACCCACGCTTATTACTGCTGGATGAACCTTCGGAAGGAATAGCACCGGTGATTATTGAACAGATGGCTAAAACTTTGATTGAAATTAAGACTTTCGGCCTTACAGTTTTGATTTCGGAGCAAAATATGCATTTTGCCCAATTAGTCGCTGATCGCGCCTTGATTATTGAAAGTGGCGCAATAAAATTCGAAGGCAGCTTCAGTGAACTAGAGGTCAATACAAAAATTAAAGATCTTTATCTTGCGGTCTAATTAAAAAAAATCTCGCGCTTTAAAACCTAGCATTGGTATAAAGGGATCATGTATTTTGTTTGTTTTTATTTTTGTTTTTTAACTTACCAGTTTCTGGAAAAATCCACATCGCCAACACCATGAACACTGCAAGCCCTATAACCACCCAACTCATCTGCTCATCACCATTTTCCTTTTCGTACCAATGCATTGTGAAACCTATACAAAGTACAACTATGGAAAGCGCCGCTTTGATATGAGATGGCATGGCTATTCTACTGGGACCGGTCCCGAAGCTGCCTCTAATGGGCCTTTTGGAACACTCTTTAGATTGCTCTTTAAATATTCGGTTGAATACCCATTAAATAGATGACCGAACAGTCCGCGCTCTAGATCTGAAGTGCCAAATAGCCAATCCGATATTGGAAAGGTCAGGTTCAAATTAACCTTTGTCATTAATTTATTATTATGATGTGCTGTGTGATGTCGGCGCAGTGTGTTCACTAGAGGACAGAAACGGACGAATGCGTTTTCATCCACATGGCAACAAAAGTGCATAAACTCATACGTCAAATACATCCCAGTAGTTGAACACATCAAAAGCCAACCAACATTGCTGGAAACTATATATCCCACGACCAAACCCGCTGGAATAGAAAGTAAAATAAAGACAACCAATGCGTAGGGCGGAAAGACGGTTACGCGCCAATCTTTTTGATCGCGAAATCGCATTTCGCCGTCTGTGAAAAACCGATGATGGTTAAGCGTATGACGTTCGTAGATTGCACGCAGTCCTGTCACCTTAACTAATCGATGCATGACGTGCTGATGCAAATACCATTCAAATAAATTACATAGCAGTATCACTACTGGAACGGTGAACCATTCCCACCAAATAATAAAACTGATATGGTGAACGTAAACATATATTGCTGTCACCCCGATTGTATAAATCACAAGGATATGCAGATAACCATTATACCAACCAGCAATTTGAGACCGATAAGCTCTTCGAAATTCTGCCTGCCGTTCTTCCATCATTGGCTACGTTCTCCTTAAAAATACCTCCTGAAATCCTTTCAAGAGACCATACAGCCGAACTGTATCAAAATTATATATGATAATCATCGTATCTCAAATATTTGAACCTTCTTTAATTCTGCTTGCCCTTAAAAATGCTCGCATATGAAAATTTGCCTGTTCCGGTTGATATCGGGCGGAAATACCCTCAGGACACGCTCGTCTTGCACGGCATCCCAGCTGCATACAATCGTTGCCAATTGGCAATCCTAAATGCTTTACACAGGCAGAAACATTGTAATTCGCCTTAATACATGCCGCGTCGCTTTCATATGTTCTGAAAGCACCGACAGGACAAGCCCCCAAACAAGGTTTCATCTCACAAGAAATACACGGGTTTGGCGAATTTTGGACCGCAGGTAATTGTAACTTCTCTGGAAACGCCAAAGCCCCGCGATATCCATGCCACAGTCCATAATCAGAGTGAATAAACATTCCCAAAGGAGACGCGTAGCATGCTTGTGCGCGCTGTGCCCAACGTTGAAACGGTAAATACGGTTCATGAAACGGGAAAAATGCTTTTCCGCCATGCAATTTTGCCACTTTCCCAATAACATCCTCAGACCATTCATCCAAAAGGTCGATAGTTGGATCTCTCTCCGACGTGAACCTTTCCCACATAGCCGGACCCACATTTCCGGCTAAAACCAGGGTTAGTGTGGGTTCATTGTTTTTTATATCTGGAACATCATCATCAGCCGACGGGTAGAAAGCCCCCCGCTGAGTAAACCCTACTTCTCGGAGACTAACAGTAATAGAGGCTATTGTTCCTAATGGCATCTTCCCCCCAAAAATGGTCCACCAATGTGATCCTAAAAAGGGACACATTTACAAGCCTACGCAGACCCCCTGCACAAGCGCTCATCAATTGCAATTATCCGATACATTTCTCTCAGTACGGGTTTCTCTATTAACTTACCATCTATAACTACGAGGCCCGTATCTGCTTCCTCAAAAGCCTTAATGATCCGTTTGGCACGTGCTATCTGCAAATCGTCCGGTGTAAATATATTATTTAAAATGGGAATCTGCTTCGGATGAATGGAACCTTTACCACTAAACCCCAATTCAAGTGCGCGCTTCGCCTCCTCTTCCATTCCCTTGAGGTTATCTAGATCGAGATAGGGAACATCAATGGCATCTATGTCTGCACTAGCTGCAGCATGGACTACTCGCGACCGTGCATAAAGAAGAGAATCCCATTTGTTGCGACAACGTAGCTCTGCTGCCATATCAATCCCACCAAAAAACAGAGCATCTATACGCATGCTTGCACGAGCAATATCATGTGCCGCTTCAAGGGCTGCATTGGTTTCGATAATGACGTGCAAACGAGTACCGTGTCCACGTTCACTAAGCAAATTGTCAAGCCATACGATCTCGCCGGGTGTACGGACCTTGGGCAGCATTAATGCTGGCGGAGGAGTGTCCGTAGCAAGTACAGCCTGAACGTCCGCGAGCCCAAATGCCTCCCTTAGACAATTGATTCTAACGATTCGTTCGACACCGTCAGAAGCCTGTGGTTGTTCAAACAACTCTAACGTTTTACTCCGTGCAATATCCTTATCTTTTGGAGCGATCCCATCTTCCAGTTCAACGCATACCATATCAGCACCGGAAGCAAGCGCTTTCGGAAACATATCTGGATTCAAGCCAGGTGTGAAAATAAAGCTCCGACGAGCTCTAAAAAGTCGCTCGCCGTTTCTAGACAAGGCAAGTCTTCCCTCTACGATTACACGTCATTCCCAACTGAAACAAACAACCTCCACCAATCAAGTTAGCTAACATTTTTGAGACTTTTGCTTGGTAACATAAGCAGCCAATTTATCTATTTCATTTTTTGGCATTTTATAACTATGTTCTGGACTAGGAAAAATTTTTAACCGAACCTCTTCTGCAAATTTACTAAAAGCGTCGGTAGCAACCTCTCCAATGTTACCATATCGCTTAGCGAACTTCGGCTTGAAATCTTCAAAAGCTCCTATCAAATCGGCACCCAGCAACAATTGACCACATCCCGCTTCTCCCGCACCAATACTGAAGGTAAAAATACTGACAGCATCATCAATAGCTTTTCCTACCTCCGGCGGAACAGCCTCAATTTCCATCCCAACGGCCCCCGCCTCTTCAATCGCTTTGGCATCGTCGATTATACGTATAGCATTTTCCGCCGTTCGACCTTGTAATTTAAATCCACCATAACTGTGAACGAAATGTGGACACATTCCAACATGGCTCATCACTGGCACACCAGAATCCGCCACCGCTTTTATAATATGAAACTTCTCGCGTCCACCTTGCATTTTTACAATTTCGGCTCCTCCTTCTTTCATCAGGCGTAAGGCATTCGTAACCGCAATTTCGACTGTTGCATACGAACCAAACGGCATAGCAACCAAATTCATTGTGTTAGGAGCACCACGACAGACCGCTTTAGTATGCTCGATCATTTGATCGACGGTTATAGGGAGAGTGTTCTTGTAACCATACGTGATCATGCCAAGGCTATCACCTACCGCGACGATATCTACCCCGCCACGCTCAGCCCATTGGGCCATCAAATAATCTGTAACAGACACCATCACCGTCCGCTCTCCTGACCGTTTTCGTTCCATGAGATCAGGAACAGTCAATCTTTTTCGTATTTCGTTCACAGTCCCCTCCTTAATTAGCTTGATAACTTTTCGCTACATAAAACGCTGAATGCAAAGCTGCCTTTTAAAAAAATATTTTCTGGATTTATAGAACCTGTGAATTAGCGCTATGAAAGTAGCTTTCGTAAAATTATATAAAACTAGCCAATTTAGAAACGGCTATGAGCCATTAGCGATATATCGGCGTAAGCTGCGAAGTAGCCATCCAATAACAGGCAAGTGCTCATAAAAGTTACTCGCTGCATCCCAATGATCTATGTGTTCATTTACCCTTCCATCTGAGTTAAATGTAATCACGCTCGTGCCGTCAAATTTCCAACTTTTTTGTCTAAGGGTGGCTTCAAAATTCCAAACAATTATACAAATATTGTCATTAGAGTTTATGTGGACCGCCCGAAAAGAAACATTTCCGAGCTTACAAAACATTTCATTAAACACGCGAGCCATTTCATCTACCCCACGGACATCATTGAACGGGTCCTTAAATCTTACATCAGCGGTCACATATTCGGATAGCAAACTTAACGTCTTCGGCGTCAACGTTTCTAGGTAACGTGTGTAACGTTCTTGAGCATTTGTCATTTTTTCAAAAACCGCCGCGTAATTGAAAAAAAAAGTCGATCAGGTAGGTGGTATAACAATTTCATCAACCACACAAATTGCCTGGGGAAAGCTATTTCAAAGGGTGAATTCCTTAACCTCTTGATTATGAAGTTTGTCGCTTCGTCTACCGGTATAAGGAAAGGCATTGGAAATTCGTTTTTCGCAGTTAGCGGCGTCTCAACAAACCCCGGGTTAATTAACGTCAGACGAACGCCTACGGCCTCCAATTCAGGCTTCAATGCTTCACACATATTAATTAATGCAGCTTTAGACGCACCGTAAGCCGATGCTGTTGGCAGCCCGCGATATCCTGCCAGCGATCCCATAATCGCTATATGTCCACTCTGGCGTTTGGTAAATAAAGGGATAACTGCCTCTAAGCCATTCACAACACCCATAAAGTTAGTTTCCATTAGACTTCTAAATATTGAAGATGAAAATGCACTTACAGGCATCGACACGTGAGTACCCGCATTAAATATTACAAGCCTAAGCGAACCCAAGTTTGCTTCAATTTTTTCTAATACTTCAAGTGTTGCATCAACTTTTGTCACATCCAATGGATACACCTCAACACTTCCAGACGGACACTCTGCTTTAAGTGTATTAAGTTCTTTTTCAGTGCGCGCACTAATCGCGACCGTCCAACCGTCTTTTACAAGATGCGAGACAAGAGCTCTCCCTATACCCCTACCAGCACCGGTGACCCAAGCTATCTGCTCAAGGTTTTTCTTAGTCATGGCGTTAAATTACCGACATTTTTACCCTGACATTGCCGACAAATATAATCAATGATTGATCCATCTCGCGCTTTGAACTGCATTTTGACCCAACGGCCCTCAGCGTCATACCAAACTTCATTTTCAAGATCTCCATTATATTGGTAACGCACTGCTCTGATCTGTCCTTTTTCTGTAGAGATTAGCTCAGATCCTTGCGGAACAATGGTTACGTTGTTCATTCGTCCAGTTAATGTGTTAAGAACGCTTATCTGCTTCAAAACAGAAGCATGCCAGTGATTTGTTGGAAATAGCGGTCTCGACACACTATATTTTCCATTCAAGCTTTCAACTTCAACTATTTGACCTCGACTAACCGCCTTCATCGAAAATTTTTCACCGTCATCATCGACACTGACTCGCAACTGCTCAAGAATTCCGCCAGCCCATCGTGCTTCTGAATTATATTTAAAATGAAATGCATTGAAGAAAAGAAAATTGATCTTTATTTCACAGCTAATATCTACCTTTAAATATTTATCCTCCTGACTAAATTTGACATGGTGATATCCAACCTTAGACCCATTGCGATACACAACAAAGTCAATGTGGTTGCCATATAATAGAATTGGATTAGCATTTGTTATATCCGCAATTGCAGATACACAACCGTAAGATAAGCCGACTATAACAACTACTAGGTATTTCACGAGATTCAACGCACACCCCATTAGCCAGAAATCTTTTTTAGACTGACGATTAGGGATAATTTAAGGAATAATGTAGAAATTTCTGTATATATAATTGCCATAGTGCGATTTTATATAGCCCTAGATAGCCTTTATCCAGCAATCAAAATAGCCCAAACGCGAGTGGATTGAAAACTGGTGCCGCCTGGGTGACTTGAACACCCGACCCCCGCATTCTTACCAGCTACTGCTTTCGCAGCCACCCCAAAAAAGGGCTTTGTGGCCTGGACTTTCTCTTACCCATACCAAAATTTTGGCTTAGGGCCCCACCGTAAAGTCTCTACACCTTCCCATTCCTAGGCTTGGCTCGGGATTGCCATTTTAAAGGTTTCCCCGAATTTGATGGGTTTCACCTATGGGTTTCCCCATAAGGACGCAAACAATTTTACGAATGCGATGCTCTACCAGCTGAGCTAAGGCGGCACAAAAAAAAACTAACTGAATAGATAATAAAATTAAACCATTTTTTTAGGCATAAATTCGAAAAGAAAAACGTTACCAAAGTTAGAAGAGTGCGCTAAACCCAAAAAAGTCAGATTCAACACTCCTTTCAACTATCACCTCCGACATGATTTTCAATCTCGCAAAACAGATAAGCGCACAATAGAATCAGGTCTTGCCTGTTCGGCGTTATGCGTCAATAGCGACTCGGGAACTTCGGAATAGTCGTGCCATATTTTTAGCGGGCCAAACCAGCTTTTGTGCCATTTAGGTCTGAAATTCCAATTATAGGGCAAAACAAACGGTGTGTAACCAACGTCGTCTATAGCTTTTGCAAACCCCGCCTGATCATTCACTGGCATCTGGGCTAGCTCCTCTCCATTATGAAAGATAATGGACGAATCTATTTCAGTTGCGCAAGCTTCCCACGCGTTGAAAACCGGTTTTGCCGCTTTTGAGAAAAACAAAACGCCCGTATTATACTCCACTATATCGCCCGAAAGTCCACCGTATCGACGTGCCCAAGGACATTCGCAGATGGAGCAAGCAAGACCAAAGCGACGCATTTGCTGAAATCCATAATGGAGCTCATCAAGCACGACAGTATCGGCATCAAGAAACAGTGTTTCTTCAAAAGGACTGAGTTCCATCATTCGAGCTTTATCAAGTAATGTACTACCAGATGGCAATTCAACCACCTCGACAGCAATATTGGGATGAACGCGGGCCAGTGATTGCCGCGAACGGTCTAAGGCATTCTTGTCATATTCGCCCCAAACCATATATAACACACCGCATCTTGCCATTTATGTGTACTCCCGTTTTTGCGTTTGCATCTAAAGCTAGATAATCTCTTGGCTATGGCTATGACACAAGACACCCCCACAAACAAAACGACACCTCCATTTCCACTGAACGGCATTAAGGTTATCGAATTTTGCCATATGGTGATGGGGCCAACATGCGGGATGATCTTGGCTGATCTTGGCGC
>PBLS01000027.1 GCA_002721825.1 Magnetovibrio sp. | reverse complement strand
CCATCAGGGTGTAGTCCTAATTGACCAGAAATATGGAGCCAACGTTTGGCGTTATCAACGCTAACACCATGGCAATAATTTGAAGCTGTAGGCACTATTGAAGAAGGGTTGTATTTTTTTTGCACAAAATGACTCCAATTTAAGATGTTGAAAACTTGCACTTAATTTAGTATTTGCCTGATAAAATTATTCTAAATTCGTTGATTAAAGCGCCTACCGACTATAGCGGATGCTATATTTACCTTTTGGATATCAATAGTACCCCCAGCGATGCCCCAACCCCACGAATCGCGCAAACGGCGCTCCATCGGATATTCTTTTGAGTACCCATATCCTCCCATAAGCTGTACTGCATGCCCGGTAACCTCGCGGGCTATTTCATTTGCAAAACACTTAGCAAGACTACTTTCGTAAATACTTGGAAGACCCTTTTCTGAATTAACAGCCGCACGATGGATTAAGAGCCTTGCTGCTTCGACTCGCATCGCCATTTCAGCAAGTCTCAATTGCACTGCCTGAAATTCAACAATTGGTCTACCGAACTGTTCGCGTAGTTGTACGTATTCCGTTACCTCTTCTAGGGCTCCCGCCGCTTGTCCCAACGCCATAGTGGCATTACCACAACGCTCAAGATCGAAAGCTTCCATAAGTTTTGAAAAACCACCCGCAGCAACAATTATATTTGCAAATGGCACTTCGACTGCGTCAAAAAAAATATCCGCAGATGGGACTCCCCGGAATCCCATCAATTTTTCTTGCTCCCCAAAGCTTACTCCAGGGCGACCCTTCTCAACGAATACAGCCCCTATACCTTTAGCACCACGATCTTCTGAAAATCTACAATACACTACATATCCGCCCGAGTGCCCTCCTCCAGAGCACCAGCGCTTACTCCCATTAATGATAATCTTTCCACCCTTTATCTCAGCACTAGTTTTAAGGTCTGTCAGCGCAGTACCAGCATCCGGCTCAGACATAGATATCGCAATAACCATATTGCCTTTACAAACCTCCGGAATCACGCGACGCTTCAAATCATCATCTGCAAACGATTCGATCGCCTTGACCGGACCAACAGAACTTTCAAAAATTGGAAATGCGATAGCTGATGAAACCTTTGCAAATTCCTCCAAAACTAAGAGCGCTTCCAAATTGCCTAGCCCCAGCCCGCCTAGCTCCTCATCAACATTAATTCCAAGGAACCCCATTTCAGCATACCGCTTTAGCCAAATTTCTGGTAACGGCTTAGCTTTCGCTTCTAATTCCTCAGCTACCAACTTCATCTCATTCTGGGCAAAATTACGCGCCACGCCCTGTAATTCACGCTGCTCATCCGTTAACTGGAAATCCATAAAAACTCCTATTCAGTTAGCGACCAAAATTCGAAGGTTCATCTATTTTTTGGCATCAAAAAAGTCAAAACTGTTGCGACAAACATTGCTCCGGCTAATCCATAAAATACCGCACTTAGTCCCCAGGTATCTGCAACCAAACCAGCAAGGACGGGAACCAGCAGCGAGAATGCCGATTGTGTGCCAAAAAGTAGACTTACCCCACTCCCATGCATTTGGCTAGGCGTCAGGTCCATTGCCCAACCGTGAATAACTGGACGCACTGCAAATAAGAAGAAACCCAATAAACCAAGCATGACAAAAACAACTATCGGATCCATAGTTAAAGTAAATGAAAAAACGATCAATGTGCTGGCTACAAGTCCCACTAAAACCACGGGTCGGCGCCCAGCTTTATCAGAAACAATACCCGCTAGCGGCCCACTAATCATACCACCAATCTGCATAACTGTAAGAGCAGTACCCAACAACACAGGTCCAAAACCAAATATATTTTTTAGTAACATTGGAAGGTACACTAGAAGGCCATTCTGGCACATGGAGCGAAAACCCGCCATTATACAAAGCCAAACGATTGCCCGGTCTTTAAAAAGTCCTACTAGCTCTAGAAGGTAGTCTTTCAACCTCATACTACTCTGGGTTCCATCTATCCTACGGTCAACCTCATCCTCGCGCCCGAGTATCATAAAAAGGGCGAACGCGACGGCAAATACGGGCAGAGCGGAGAAAGATGCTGCCTCCTGCCAGGGGAACCAGACCAATAATAGGCCAGCAATAAGGGGTGCGATCGTATCACCCAAGCTCGCTCCAAGCGTATGAAGCGAAAGAGAATAGCCTCGGTTCTTTGGATATTTTCGCGACAGATAAGCTATCGCTGCAGGATGCCACAAATTATGCGTTAGCCCGACAAAAACTAACAATATCGCTAAAATCCAAAAATCTTTTGCCAGTCCAATTAAAGTTAATGCAATGCCACCAAGGAGCAATGATGCTACTTGCGTCAATACCCGCTGACCAGTTATATCAACAATCGCCCCGCTTCCAACATTGGCAAATAATGCTGCTGTATGAAAGATCGTTATAAGACTACCGGCCTCTGTGTAACTGAGGCCTAAGTCTTCGCGAATAAACGGTAAAAGTATATAGATTGTAGCGATTATCCAATGGATCCCGCTATGACCACCCGCAACAAGGAAGGCTGGTCCTTGTGCCCTCCACTGCACTCCGCTAATACGTTCAATCACAGAAAACACCATAACTTCCTTTAGAAATTCACCGTATGCTCAAAGAATCGCTTCTTTAGCGTTGCCTGACAAGACCAAGAGCGCAACAATACATACAAAATTTTAGAGACAGCAAATAAGGAAATTTCACAATGATCGACATAACGGGGCAACTGATTGCGAAAAAAAATGATGGGGTCGGATATATAATCCTCAACAATCAGGAGCGACGAAATGCTATGACATTCGAAATGTGGCGCGATCTACCTAATGTACTCAACGATTACGACGCGGATGATGATATCCGTGTCGTCGTAATCTCCGGTAAAGGCCGAAAGGCGTTTTGTGCTGGTGCTGATATATCGCAATTTGAGAAACAACGCGCCAGTGAAGAAGCAACGAGAATCTATAATGATACAGCTTCTAAGGCCGCCATTGGATTAGCTAAAATCAATAAACCAACTATAGCCAAAATCGAAGGCTTTTGCATCGGTGGAGGCTTAGGAATCGCCATGTGTTGCGATATTCGTATCGCCAATGATATTTCTTCATTCGCGGTACCCGCAGCTAAACTTGGACTTGGATATGGTCACGAAGGCTTGAAACGCCTTGTCGATGTAGTAGGACCTTCAGTGGCTAAAGAGATCTTTTTTACTGCGCGTCAATTTACTGCCCATGAAGCCCTCGGCATGGGAATAATAAATCGTATCGTTCCACGTGCCGTTTTGGATTCTTATGTTTCAGAATATGCAAATCGAATCGCTGAAAACGCCCCCTTAACCGTCCACGCAGCTAAAATCGTTATTGACGAATTAATGAAGGGCGAAAATATAGATTACAAGTTATGTGAAAAGGTCGTTTCAGATTGCTTTGCTAGTGAAGACTACCAGGAGGGTCGCAAAGCCTTTATGGAAAAACGCAAGCCAATGTTTAAACGGCGTTAGCGAGAAAATGTCTGGGGTCACCTCTGATAAAATAAGACTTGCCTTTATTGGTTTCGGCGAAGTTGGGCAAGCTATAGCGGCAGGGCTTTCGGAAGCTGGTGTCAGTGAGATTGTCGCCTACGATATCTTACTTGAAGAGCATTATAAAAAAAAATTGATTCAAACACATGCCTGCAGTGCAGGAATAACTCTTGCCGGAAGCCATGCCGAAGCAGTAAGTGGTAAGGATCTAATTATCTCTGCTGTAACCTGCAAGGATGCCATTATAGCAGCCTGCCAAGTTGCGCCGTATCTTGAGCCCGAGCAAACCTATATCGATCTTAACTCAGTGTCTCCAGCAACAAAAAAAAAGGTTCAAAAGGTTATCGAAAGTGCCGGTGCTACCTTCTTAGAAGCGTCAATTATGTCGCCCATTTTACCCCGCCGTCACGCCGCTCCTATGCTGCTGTCTGGTCCAGCAGCACCTGAAATTATCCAAAAGCTCTCACCATTTGGGATGCATTTAACAGATATTGGACCACAGTTCGGGCGTGCCTCAGCCACAAAGATGTTTCGATCAATAATAATTAAAGGTTTAGAGGCCCTCTTACAGGAATGTTTGATCGCGGCCAGTAAGTATGACGTCACTGATACTGTTCTAGAATCAATCAACGATAATCACCCTGAAATTGATTGGAAATCTATGGCCGATTATTACCTTAGCCGGACTGTAATACACGGCACTCGAAGGGCAGAGGAAATGGACGAAGTAGCTGAGACCCTAATAGATATGGATATCGAACCATTTATGGCGAAGTGCACCTCCAAACGTATTCGCTGGCTAGCTAATCAAAATTTAAACCAAAACTTTAACAGAGATGGACGAATAACTTACCGAAACGTCATTGAACTCCTAAACCGAGTAAAAACCTAAATTCCGTCTATATACTAAACGCATTATTGTGCTTAGCTACAATCCGCATTCCAAAGATTGTATAAACTAATTTTCAGTACCCGAGAGACCGTGGCGATTTTACAACTCTACTATCATAAAGTTTTAGTCGCGGGTCAATGAATCAATGGCGGCATTAATACCGCCCGCTGAGTAAGGTATACGGGCCAGCTTGAGTCCTGCTTCAATCGCACCCAAAACGCCAAAAAGCATAGCTTCGTTGAGGTCACCCATATGGCCAATACGAAAAGAGTGGTCCATAAACTGTCCCATGCCGTTACCGAGACCTATATTAAAACGCTCTCGACATATATCGCGAAGCTCAAGTGGGTCATAGGCCTTGTTAAGAAGTATTGTGGTAACTGAGTTTGACCGTTCTCCAGGGTTAACTGCACAGTGTTCTAGTGCCCCTGATTCTGCCCATTTATCGACGGCGGCGTGTACAGCTCGCGCAAGTCGTGCGTGGCGAGAAAAAACGTTTTCAAAGCCCTCTTCAAGTAACATATCGATGGCTGCCTCCAAACCAAACAAAAGATGCTCAGGCGCTGTCCCACAGAAAGCCTTGTAGAAAACTTCTTTATCTAAACGGTCGCGCCAATCCCAGTAGCTGCGCGGCATAGCTTTATTATCATCCGCAATTGCAAGAGCCTTGTCATTTGCAACACAGAAACTGAGCCCAGGTGGAAGCATGAGGCCTTTTTGTCCCGCCGCTACGGTCACATCAACCCCCCACTCATCCATGCGGTAATCCGTTGTCATTAGTGATGCGATAGTATCAACCATTAAGAGTGCCGGATGCTTGGCTTTATGAATGGCCGCCCGAACGCCAGCTATGTCAGCGGCGATTCCATTACTAGTATCAACGTGTACCAGCAAAATAGCTTTTATATTATGCTCCGTATCGCGCTCTAGACGTTGTGCGACATCTTCCGGCCGTATAGCTTCGCGATGATTATTAGGCAAGATTTCACATTTGACGTGCAGCATCTCAGCCATATACTTCCAAGATAAAGCGAAACGTCCTGTTTCCGGTACCAGTACCATATCGCCGGGTGCTAGTACATTTGATATAGCCGCCTCCCAGGCTCCATGACCGTTCGCCGCATAGATGAAAGGCTGGCCTTGTGATTTAAAGACCGTCTTTAAGCTGGCAAAAATTTTGTCTGAAAAATTTATGAAATCTGGGCCAAGAAATTCAATTGCTGGACGGTGCATAGCATTGAGTATCCGGTTTGGTATATTAGTCGGACCCGGCGTTTGTAAAAAATTCCACCCGCGCTGTACTGACATTGACATCTAATTACTCTTTCATATTTTTAATGACTTCAGCAACCGCCTCGCCAAACGCCTTGGTGCCAAGCGGTCCACCAACATCCTTTGTTTGGGTTTGGGGTTGACTAATGACTTGATCAATAGCGCGCTCCATATACGTCGCGGCCTGCATTAAATGGGCATCATCCCGGCGGCGCGCAACCCAATCTAAAAGCATTTGCGCAGAAAGTATCAATGCTGTCGGGTTGGCAATATTTTGACCAGCAATATCGGGGGCAGAGCCATGTGCAGCTTGCGCTATTGCATGATCATCGCCAGCATTGAGCGATGGCCCAAACCCCAGTCCCCCTGAAAGTTCGGCACACTGATCAGAAAGAATATCGCCAAACATATTGGTCGTCAGGACAACTTCGAAACTCTCTGGTTGGCGCACCAGAAGCGCCGCCATCGCATCAACTATTACCTCCTCAATCTTAACATCTGGATAGGCGTTTCCAACTTCATACGCTTCACGAAGAAACAACCCATCCGTCAGTTTTAGTACATTAGCCTTATGAACAATGGTTACTTTTTTACCTTTTTTTTCTGCGAAATCGAACGCTACTTTAGCAATACGCTGGGAACCTTTCTTCGTTATTTTCCTGACAGACAACGCCACTTCTGGCGTTGGCATAAATTCCCCACCACCCATGAACATGTTTCGATCCGCATAAAAGCCTTCGGTATTCTCCCGTATTAATACGAGATCCATCTTGCTCGCCATGGCAGGAACACCCTTTCGTGTTCGACTTGGCCGAATATTAGCGTAAAGATCCAGCGCAGTACGGATTGCTTTTGAGGGCATAATTCCACCCTCCGACTCTGCTGGGTATGCATATGTATCCGTGGGGCCCAAAATGATCAATTCAGTCTCAATAATTTCCTCCATGACATCAGCTGGCAAGGTAGACCGCACCTGGCGATAGGCTTCGAGACCAATATCACGCCTAACTATTTTAAAACCTAGGTCAAATTTAGAAGAAATAGCGTCGAGTACCTGACACGCCGCCTTTGTGATTTCTGGACCAATCCCATCTCCCGGCAAAACTAATAATTTCATATTTTCACCTTAAAATGCAGTAAATTTCAAATATTGTTGTGGCTAAACAAAAATTTTAAAGCGCCCGTTTCGGTGAGAAAGCTGGGTTCTTGAGAAATACTTCAATTGAATGGTTGATCCATCAAGGTTTGTTCACCCATGCCATTGCTTGCGAAAAAATACGAGGCAGCTCTCTCTTAAAATCAGTATCTATCTCTACCGACACACTCATTCCCACCCGCACAGGTGGGCCATTGTAATCTTTAAGAAGTTCCACGCGTACCGGCAGCCTTTGTACCACCTTTACCCAATTACCAGATGCATTCTGTGGAGGTAACAGCGCAAATTCTGCCCCTGTTGCAGGTGCTATGGAAACAACACGAGCATGGAAAGTGACATCTGGATAGGTATCAAAATTAAGTTTAGCTTTCTGGCCAACACGCACATTAGTTAAGTCAGTTTCCTTATAGTTTGCCTCTACCCATATGCCTTTGTTACCAACAATGCTGAATACAGGAGCACCCGCCTGAATATATTCCCCTACTTGAAGTCCAAAATTAGTAACTATACCATCAACTGGAGAGCGCACATCAGCACGACGAAGATCGAACATAACCGCTTCACGTGCGGCCAGTGCCTCTTGTACAGCTGGGTGGTCATTCGGCTTGATCCTAATATTGCCCCCAAGCCGCGCTTGAATTTGGGCCAAGTTTTGATTTATAGCTGAAATTCGGCCCTTAGATGCGCGTAACTCTTGCTCTGCATCATCAAGTTCTCGTTGTGAAGAAAAACCCTTTCGAAAAAGCTTTCGCTGGCGTATCGCGCGCCGAGCGTGAAACCGCAAATCCCCCTCAACTTCATTTCTCTCAGCAACTTTCTGGCGATATTCTGCCTTTAACGCCACAATAGTATGCTTTGCCGAGGCAAGCCGAGCATCTGCTCGCTTTAATGCGATATTGATGGCCTCTCTGCTGATACGAAAGAGGATATCACCAGATTTGATTTCCTCGTTATCTGATATATCGACCGCTACAACGCGACCAGAGATACCTGCGCTTACAGTTATCTTATCGGCTTTAACGTAAGCATTTTCAGTAGAAACAAACCGACCACTATTAACATAGAGATAAATAGAACCGAAAAAAGCCGCTGTCCCTCCTACAACAAAAATAGGTATAAAAAAAAGAAATTTAAAATTGCTTTTTATAAGCTTTCGTTTGGCTAGCGTTGTTTCTGCCTTGGTACCTTCATTATCAGCCATAACTGCTTCCAGTTATTTTATTGCGTACCTCTAAACTATGCTCCCCCTTTTCACCCATTCTTTCAGCTGCAAGTAGGTTTGCCTTTACGCGCGTTAGGTCATTGGTGAAACGCTGAATTTCATCTACGCTACATCCTATTAAAGCCGTCTTACGGTTCCATTCAGAAATATTCTCAAGTTCATTAATTATCGATTCCATGCTGTCGTCGAGATATAAGAGCCAGGCACGACGTCCCATTGGATCAGCATGGCGCTCAACCCATCCCTTTTCCTCAAGACGATCAATGTGCCGAGCCAATGTGATGGGTTCGACCTCAAGTATTTCGGCTAATGCAGATTGATTTATCCCTGTGTGGAAACGCAGCATAGAGAGCACACGCCACTGTGCACGAGTCAAATCCAATTCCTGCGCACGTCGGTTAAAGCGCTTCCGCATGAGGCGGGCCATGTCTGAAGGAGCCGAACCAACCGTTTCGTGGTAGATTTTATTCATGCGCTATCTAAAACTTGGCTATCTATCTGAAGAAAAGGCTAATGATTATAAGCAAACTTATATTTAATTAACATGGGTTATCAAGATCAAACCACTTTGCTAATCTCGCGGTAACTTAACTAAATCTACTAAATGGGACTTAACCGATAGACTAGATAATTTTTGAACTCCGCAGTTTGGTAATCTGATTCTCATCATAGCCAAGATCCAACAATAGATTTTCGGTATGCTGGCCAAGGGTGGGGGCTGGGTTTGTCGGGGTTGGATCACCCGACTTAATAGGTGTATCTAGAAATTGTGCTTCTCCATAACCTTCAATTTCTAGGGTCTGAACCCGTCCACGTTCAATAACAAACGGGTTTTCAAGCGCACCTTTGATATCATGCAAAGGGGCAGCAGGAACAGACCCTGCGAAGATATCCAGCCATTCTGACGTTGTCTTTTTTTTCAATTCTCCGTCTAATAGGTCTTGGATAAGTTTCCGGTTCTTTAGACGCTCCTCAAAGGAAACAAAGCGCGGGTCGTCGCCCCACTCTGGTTGGCCAATAGCATGACATAGAACGGGCCAAAATTTTTCCTTATTACACATTAAAAATATCCAATCATCCTTCGTCGTATACAGAGCACATGGAACAAGAGAAGGGTGTCCGGAGCGTGCTTCGCGTTGCTGAACAACGCCCGTGTTCAGAAACCAGGTTCCAGAATAGCAAAGGTTGAATAACGCCATATCAAAGAGACTGACATCAAGGTCACGGCCAATCCCCGTTTCACGTGCGTTTAAAACTCCAATTGATACTGAGTACGCTAACCCTAAACCTGTCATCAAATCAACAATAGAGAGACCCATTCGGGTTGGTGGCGTTCCAAGCTCACCGGTCAACGAGAAATAACCCGCCTCTGCCTGCATCAAATAATCAAAACCAGGCCACGCCGCGCGTGATCCTTCACGCCCATAAGCCGACAAATGTGCACAAACGACTTTCGGATTGAATTTTTTTAAATCCTCATAAATTAGTCCGAGTTTAGCTGGGACATCGCCACGCGCATTCGACGCCACCGCATCTGCTGTTTTCACTAGGTCATGCAAGATCTCCTGTCCCTCAGGTCTCGATATATCAAGAGTAAGGCTCTTCTTATTCCGGTTGAAGCTATGAAAAAATTGAGAATGTTCTTCCGTAAAAAAATGTGGCCCTACAGATCTAGCATAATCACCGCCAGCATTGGGGTTTTCTATCTTAATTACCTCCGCACCTTGATCAGATAAAAATTGGGTGCCAAACGGTCCGGCTCCATATTGTTCTACCGCCAGAATACGGACACCATCTAAGGGAAGTCCCATGCGTACACCTACACTGGATTCCGTTTAACTAATTGCCGCGCAATTATTATGCGCTGAAGTTCATTTGTACCCTCACCAATGGCTAAAAGGGGTGCATCACGATAATAGCGTTCAATATTATACTCGGGGGAATAACCATAAGCGCCATGAACTCGCATGGCCTCTATAGAATTTTTTACAGCCGCTTCAGTCGCAAATAATTTAGCCATACCCGCCTCCATATCACAACGCTCGCCCGAGTCGTATGCCTCCGCTGCCTGCTCCGTCAACAGTCTTGCCGCTTCAACACGCGTTGCCATGTCAGCAAGTTTAATTTGAATAGCTTGGTGCTGAGCTATAGGAAAATCAAAAGTTTTTCGTGTCTGCGCATATGTAACAGATTCATCAAGGCATGCACGAGCAACGCCCACGCCTCGTGCGGCAACATTTATGCGCCCTAATTCAAGTCCAGAAAGAATCTGCTGCAGACCGCGCCCTTCCGTTTTTCCGATCAGATTAGCTACAGGAACGCGCACATCTACAAATTCAACTTCACCGGTGTCAACACCCCGATACCCTAGCTTTTTAAGTTTACGAGCTTTATAGCCCATCTCCTTTTCCACCAAGAGTAACGCCATTCCCTTATGTGCGGGATCAACTTGTGAGTCAGTCTTCACCAGGCACGCCAAAACATTCCCTTCCACGGAATTGGTAATCCAAAGTTTAGAGCCATTGATGACGTAGTCATTCCCTTCACGTTCAGCGCGAGTGCGTATAGCCTGTAAGTCCGTGCCACAATTGGGCTCCGTAAGCGCAATAGCACCCCGCATTTCGCCAGATGCAAATCTAGGTAAGTATTGCTGCTTCATTTCTGCTGTGCCAAAGCGTTCTACTGCCGCGCACATAATTAGATGCGAATTAAATATACCAGATACCGACATCCAAACCGCCGAAACGCGCTCAACTATTTGAGCATAAGTAGATGCTCTCAATCCCAGTCCCCCATATTCGGTCGAGATGGTAGCTCCGAAAAGCCCCAGTTCTTTCATACCCGCAACTATGTCAGCAGGGTATTCGTCCTCAGCCTCCAATTGACGTACATAAGGACGGACATCCCGTTCTAAAAACTGGTCAATAGAATCTAGGATAAGTTTATCTTCATCATTCAATGGCCTTACCTCAACAATCCACTATGTCATCGACAGCATAACCACGTTTCGGTACCAGCATAGCACGCTCAAATACCATAATAATGTCGCTATCTTGGTTTTTACCCGTCGTCTTAATTTTAACAATACCTTGGTTTGGCCGCGAATTAGATTCTCGCTTATCCAGCACTTCTGATTCCGCATAAAGCGTGTCACCAACATAGACAGGCTTTGGTAATTTTATATCTGTCCAACCAAGATTAGCTACGCTTTTTTGACTGACATCTGAAACCGACATGCCGGCAATGATAGATAGCGTCAAACAAGAATTCACTAGAATCCTACCAAACTCACTCTTTGACGCATACTTAGCATCAAAATGCACTGGGTGCTGATTCATGGTTAATAGGGTGAACCAAGTATTATCGCTCTCAGTTAAAGTGCGCCCGGGGCGATGCTCGTAAACATCCCCTACAAAAAAATCTTCTAAATATCGTCCGTGAGATTCACGATATCGTCCCGGCGCTATTTCTTTGGCCTCCGCAACCATGCAACACACTCCTATCTAACGTCTAAAATAGACGTTTTTGAATGGTTAAATTACAGTAGTTAAGTCAATAAAAACCCTGACATCTTTTTAAGCGCTTGGTTGACTTAATTCCATTATTTTTCGGATACTATTCGCTTCTTCTAAATGCATCAGCGCGTCTGCAAGCTTAGCGCTTTTATCCTGCCCTATATATGGTGAACACAGGCCACCAAATTTTCCTCGGAATTGCTCCTCGTTCATAAAATTTTCGGGCTCACCTAAAGCGATCTTTACCATGGTCTGGTACTCACTGGTTGAAGTTTTAACACGCACTGCACCACTCATAAAATCGGGAGCCATGTCCTCTACACGCGGGTCGATGGAAACGTTCACCTTTTTACATAGAGACAAAGTATTCTTATCATTTATATGCTTGGCATAGTCATCCCACACCATGTCTCCCTCCCGCAGAGCGACTGCCGCGCAAAAAGGCATTGAGAATTGACCTTCAACAACACTCTTTGGATTATGTTTGTCCTCTTCCGGATTGCCAATGATTTTCCAACCCATCTCGGCCAAACCTACTTCGACTTCTTCAATTTCATCTAAGTCAATATTGTGTTCTTTCTTAAGTTGGATGAGAGCGTCCATGGCCGCATGGCTATAGCGACAGGACGGATATGGTTTAACTGCAAGGCGTAAAGTTTCCCAGCGCTTACCCAGCTCAGCAATGGCCTCATCGGAATTCGCATCAGGCGCATAGGCATGCAAAAACCCCCACTTGCCCTCAAAAGCAGCCTTAGGGCCTTTAAAACCCTCCGAAGCCATCACCGCGCAAATCAAACCGTTTTGTGCGGCCTGCCCAACATGTGAACGCTTAGTCCAAGAGCCATCAGCCAAAAATTGCATCGATCCAGCCGATTGACTAAGAGCAATCCCAAATGCGCTTTGTATACCATCAGCATCCATTCCTAGTAGTTTTCCCGCAGCCGCAGCGGCCCCAAACACACCGCACGTAGCCGTCGGATGGTAGCCTCGGTCATAATGATCAGATGGCCCAAGAGCCAAACTCAATCTTATTTGCAACTCGTAACCGACAACGCATGCAGCAATAAGATCTTTCCCTGATGCACCTGACAGTTCGGCTGCTGCTAATGCTGCCGGTACAATTGGAGCTGAGGAATGGAGTGAAGCAGAGGCATGGGTATCGTCGTAATCTAACGAATGAGCTAAGGTCCCATTGACTAAAGCTGCTGCTGTTGGCGCATAATTGACATTATCGCCCAAGACGGAACACTTTCCATTATCAAGGCCTAGTCGCTCGACAGAAGCTATAAGGCTGGGCGTTGATTCAGCATCGTGCCGTGCACGGATTATAATACCCGCCGTATCGAGAATGAGAAGCTTAGTTCTCTCGGTAACCTCAGAAGGCAACACTTCATAAGTTGTATTTGCACAAAAGGCTGCGAGTTCGCGAGTGATATCAATCATGCTAATCTCCCTAAAATCCGACAAAAGGATAAACGTCTCAGACTTTAAACTCAAAAACTCAATGACAATAAAGAATAAATAATAAACCGTTCGGCACTTACACATGCTCTTCGCATATATCGTCTAACTTCCCTTTGCAAAATTGGCCTATTCTTTCGTTTTTAAATATTTAACCGGCGTTTTAACTATTTTGTGCTTTAAATTTACGCTATCCTTTATTCATTTGAATACTTCTTCTCTTGCTCAAAATAGTTGGGAAAACCAACAATATCTTGTAATTCTAAAAAGGTTGCCTTTCCATCATTTCCAACGGTGCCACTGGCTAAACGCTCAAGTTCGGTACGCATGCCGTCTATCGCTGCTAACAAAAGCGCTGCTGGCCAAATCGCTATTTTATAACCAATCGCTTCGAGTTCCGCTGGCGTTAAAAACGGCGTTTTACCTTGTTCAACCATATTCGCCATTTTAGGACCGCTTACCTCATCGCAATAACGTTTCATCTCATCGATGTCTCGCGGAGCTTCAAGAAATGTAATGTCGACGCCAATATTTCGGAATTCCTTACAGCGCTTTATAGCTTCATTCAAACCATCGGTGGCATTGGCATCGGTCCTTGCCATAATCAAAATATTAGCTCCCTCCTCTCGGGCATCCACCGCCGCTTGCAATCTCTGACAAGCTTCAGAGCGACTAACAACCTGTTTTCCTTGCGTGTGACCACACCGCTTTGGAGACACCTGATCTTCAATCATTACGCATGCGAAGCCCGCCTGGGCGAACCCGTTAACCGTACGCTTCACATTAACAGCGTTTCCAAAGCCCGTATCTCCGTCTCCAATGACAGGTATGGAAACGGCATCACAAATATTCCGGCCCTGATCAATCATCTCCGCATAGGAAATTAGCCCCGTGTCCGGCATACCAATACGTGATGCTGACACCATAAAACCACTCATGAACGCCGACTTGAACCCAGCTCGTTCACTTAACCGAACAGATACCGAGTCAAAAACTCCAGGCATTGGAACAATACCGTTATCCGAAAGCAGTTGTCGTAAGTTATCTGCTTGGCTCATCTTCAATCCTTTCTCAAATCTCTATTAGCGGCAATTAAACACCGGTTTACGCTTTGCTAAGAAAGCGTCAACGCCTTCAGCATAGTCTTCAGAGTCGCAT